>NZ_NPFP01000038.1:0-10828 GCF_002259145.1 Rhodococcus sp. 15-2388-1-1a
CTTCGCTCGGGGCGGCCTGCGGAGCGGGGGCTTCGTAGTAGGTGTTCTGGTAGTACGAGGACTGCTGGTTGCCCGCCAGGTAGTCGTCGTAACTCCGTGACGGGGTCTGCTGGACCTGTGGTGAGGGCTGGTAGCCGGGCAGGTACTGACGCTGCGCCGGCGCGGCCGGCGGCGGGGTGGCGGGTGCCGTTTGTGGTGCGCTCGTGACCCCCGGTTGTGATCCTCGAGGGCTGGTCACTCCCGGCTGCGATGGTGCAGCTTGAGCAGGAGCGGCCTGCACGGTCAGGCCGGCGATGGTCACCGCGGCCACGGCGGGCAGCGATTTGATCACCCGCCCTCGCTTCTTCGATGGGCGGTGGTGTCCGGTGCCCTGTGATGCTGGCATTGGTGTCGATCCCTTCCTGGTGCGACCCGGCGATCGGGTCGTGCTGGTGAATGCGATTGCGGAGCAACCGTTCTGGCGACAATTGGTTTTAGGTAAGTCGGTCGAGAGAAGTGGATGGGTGCGTGCGATCCATAGGTTGTGGGCCAGTCGCACGCACCCATCACGTGCTAGAGGCTCAGAGCCAGCCGAAGACCACCGACCAGAACCACGGCTGCTGAAAAATCCACATCGGGTATCGGAATCCTTTCTGTGCGAAGAGGTGTGAGTTCGAGGGGTGATGTCCCGGCGGGGCCACGCAGCGCTGAACATGATGAAATGCGCTCACTGCGCGACCCTCGCGCCGGTCCACCGGTCGAGCTACAGGGCGCGGGGGAGCTCCTGTAGCTCACGAGTGGGACTATCAGCGAAAGCCCACTCGGGTCGGGTTGCAGTCCGAGCTGCCAGGTCTACGGCTTAGGGGTAGGAGTGGACCGCTTATTGCATGATGCGGATGGACCCCACTCGGCTAGCAGGGCTCCGTCGTCACCGATGTATTGATGGCGACCGGAATGCCCATGGTCGAGCGAGCATGCAATCAGGTCGCCGTGTGTCCGATTTACGACAATTGATGCGCAGAACTCATTCAGTGAGAGAAGATTTGGCACCATCGCATCCCGTGCGGCACTCACTTTGATTCGTCCCCGTAACTTCGGCGAAAGCGGCAATGTCGGCTGAATGCACCTGCCGTCGCACCTCGTCCGTCATGGCCCAGCGCTGACGTTCGACGATGGTAATTGCTGGTCTCAGCCGTCGACGGCAACTGCGATGCGGCAAGGGCGAGCGACGCGAACATGTAGAACTCCCGACAGGAATGGTCGGACGGATTCTGTGAACAGACCGACCTGATGTCCCGCGCTACAAGCAGTGCCGAGATAGACAAGCACCGAGGAATCCCTTTTGGGCGCGCATCAGGACTGTAGAACAGGTTCGGTACACCGCGCAATCGGTTCTGCTTCGTGGAACTCAAATCGTACGAGTGCATATTAGCAACAGTAACGCGCAACTATAAAACTCACAAGGGCTCGCAGTCGTTGTCGACCGAGGAAGATGGGACTGTCTTGCAAGGTCGACAGGGAGTTGAAACAGTGCCGCGAAGCGGAGTTCGTGGGTTTCGCGCCGACCGGTTGCGGGAGCTACGGGTACGTGCGGGGTTCAGTGCTGACGACCTCGCAGCGAAAGTGGGTGCAACGAGGCAGGCGGTATCGACCTGGGAGACGGGGCGCTCGACGCCACCGCCTGCGACGCTTGGCCGGATCGCGAACGCCCTGCATACGTCGGTCGCGGCGCTGGTTCCGATCCCGGAGTCCCAGCTCAAACTGTCCGACTTGAGGGTGCACGCGGCGCTGTCTCAAGGCGACGCTGCGCAGCTGCTCGGGATGTCGACTACCGTTCTCGCTGACATCGAACGTGGGCGCAAGCCCGAGAACGAGGAGCGCATCGAACTGTTCGCCGATGCATATGGGGTGTCGATTCGGACGGTGGCGGCTGCGTGGAGTCGAACCCGCGATGCCCGCACGACACGCGCGCAATCCTTGTAAAAGACGCAACTATAAAACGGAATCTATGCGCGCGTACTTCGACCGCTCGGAGTCCACAACGGGCTATGTGGATTCGTCCGTATCCGCGAACTTATTTACTCCTCGGGCAATTCGGTCAGAGTGACGAGCGCGGCTGTGGTGTGCTGATCGAGCGAGACCAAAACCGCGTCGACTGTCATTGGCTTCCAATTTCCGTCGAGAGTCCTGAAGCGAAGCACGCCGTTGGTGCGTTCGCGTGCGAGTGCGTTCGACATTTGCTTCGCAATCGGTACGTCGTCCGGATGAATCGCCGGTAACGGTTCATCCGGAAGGTTCTCCCAGCAGATATTCGGTGCAGGTTCAGAGTTATACCAGCGCAACAAGTTGAGCGTTCTGAGGTTGACCAGTGCGCGGTACTCGCCCTCCTTGGTGGAAGCCTCCAGAACGCGATGCTCGAGAATCGTAGGTGGGGGAGCGATATTGATTTCCCCTGCGGGGCCGATGTCGTGGGTGATACCCCTCAGGATCACTTCGGTGCCCGAAACCCCGTCTTCGGCAATCATCCTGCACGAGAAGTGCGCGGCCCGAAGCTCGCTATGGTCCGTCCTGACGGTCCAGACCGCCTGATGAGTGGTGCCAGGCGCTGATTGAACGATCTTGGCCATAGCTTCGCTCTCGTCACGGTTGGTGACAAGTCGGGTGAACGCGCCCGCGAGTGCACGCTGGGTCTCGCGCTCGTCCTGCGGAACGCGGTAAAGGTCGAGTAGATCGTTGCTACCGCTTGCGGTGCTCTTGGTGAGGTTGAACTGCCACGCCCCAGCGGCGTCTCGTCGAGGTGGAGTCTCGTCGCGATGGCCGAGCCACACCCACACGCCATGGGTGCGGCCCGCGAAGGTGTGCAGTGGTTCGGCCAGTACTCGCCTGTAGCGGTCTTTGGACAGCCGATCCACCACAGCCCCTGTGGAAAATGCTTCCGCTACCGCGGCCATTGCCTCGCTGCGGCTGGAGGAGCTGCGTAGAACATTACGAGGTGAGACAAAGGACTTGGGCGAAGACCCAACTCCGATAACCGATGGCTCTTCGTCTCCGAACGTCTCTATCAAGATCCAGCTATTCGACATGGTTGACCGACCCCCGCAGGTCTGGTGAGTGAATTGTCCGTTGGTGACGGCTTGTCAGCGCCGCCGCAGTGCTTGGAGCGCAGGTAGCAGTTGTTGGTAAAGAGGGCCGAGCGCGCGCGTGGTCACGTCGATGAGGCGAGCGTCATTCCCAATTGTCACCTGCGACTTTCCCTTCCACGCACCCGCGATAATCTTGCGGGCGGCCACTTCAGGGGTGGTTCGGGCTACGTGGTTATCGAATAGTTCGGCAGTCCGCGCCTGATCAACTCCGGGTGCCGCCCGTCCCGTCCGCGCGATCGACGTCTTGAGTCCACCAGGGATGACACATGTCGCACGGGCCGTTCGTGATGCGAGCCGCAGCTCTTGGTTTAGGGCCTCGGTGAAACCTCGTACGGCAAATTTGGATGAGTTATACGCCGAGTAGCCGGGTGCAGACATGACACCGAAGGCGGACGACACGTTGATGATTCGACCTCGACGTGACTTCATGATATCCGGCAGAAAGGCGCGAGAGCTGTTCACCACGCTCTCGAAGTTGGTTGCCATCACGAGATCGAAGTCAGCTGGGGGAGTGTCGATGACGTCGCCGCTGTAGAGGATGCCCGCGACGTTGAAGACCGCATCGATATCGCCTAAGGCGGAGCGTGAAGACGCTGCCCACGAGTCGATTTGAGACCGGTCGGCGACGTCTAGACGGGTCACGTGTGTGACGTTGGTGGTAGCCGCACACTGTGACTGGACGTCCAGGAGGGCGTCGAAGTTCTTGTCTGCGAGGGAAAGAGACCAGTTCTGGCTTGCGAGCTGCAACGCAATTTCGCGGCCGACCCCAGAACTTGCGCCGGTGACCGCTGCTCTCCATTCCCGTGGCATCTAACCGCGCCTCCCGCACCTCGCTGCCCTTGGTAACTAGGCACAGTAACGAACTGTCCGCAGTCGCGCTAGCAACCAGCTGGTCTGTATAGCGGTCTGTATCCAGTATCGGACCGGCTCTGTAATCGCCTCGGCAGCCAGCGCAAGAAGCCCGAAGAGGGACCGAACACCAGTTCAGCGCCACTGTTGTCTCGATCGACCTGCTCGCCTTCGACTCTGCCGACAAGCCATGCGAGATCACTACCTGCGGTTACCGCCCGCCGTGGGATGCTGATGTGTTCACACACCCGGAAACGGAAGAGGCAGTGACGCGCGAGTGGCATACACGGGAATGCGAGTGTCTGCAGGAGTTGCCCGTTGGTGACGATCTGACAGCCGCCATGGTGCTGCCGCTCAGGACGGATTGGGTGCGGCCACGTGCGTGCCCAATCATTCGATGCGGTTGCCCTGGTGCGTGTTCCGCGCTATCAGAGGCTGCGAACGCCGGTTGCTTGCGGGCGCTTGATGCCCTGACCGATCTCGAATTCCACGCGCTGACCTTCATCCAGGTTGCGAAAACCTTGCCCCTCGATCTCGGAGTAATGGACGAACACGTCGGATCCGCCACCCTCCTGCTCGATGACGCCGAAGCCCCTCTCCCCGTTGAACCACTTCACGGTGCCGTTCGCCATAACCACTTACCCTTCGTGCTCAAAGTCGCGTCATCACCTTTCGGGTATCTCTGCGGAGTGGTTTAGCACCTCGAAGAGATAGCCGGCCTACATTTCACTTACAACAATGGTGTTTAGAGCGCTTTAAGCTCCTCGATCACAGAGTTGACCGACTTCTTGGCGTCGCCGAACAACATGGAGGTGCGGTCGGCTGTGAACAGCGGGTTGTCGATGCCTGCGTAGCCGGAGCTCATCGAGCGCTTGAGCACGATCACCGAGCGCGACTCGTCGACGTTTAGGATTGGCATGCCATGGATCGGGCTGGACGGGTCGTTGCGCGCGGCCGGGTTGGTGACGTCGTTGGCACCGATCACGATGGTGACGTCGGTGCGTGAGAACTCGCCGTTGATGTCGTCCATTTCTTTCATCGCGTCGTAGTCGACGTCGGCTTCGGCCAAAAGCACGTTCATGTGCCCTGGCATACGGCCCGCTACGGGGTGGATGGCGTATTTCACCTCAACGCCCTTGCTTTCGAGGATTGCCGCCATGTCCTTGACTGCGTGCTGGGCCTGCGCGACGGCAAGGCCGTAACCGGGGACGACGATGACCTGCGAGGCGTAGGCCATCTGGATCGCTGCATCCGCTGCTGACGTTGCTTTGACGACGCCGCCGGATGTGTCTGCTCCGATAGCGGCGTCGGCACCGCCGCCTCCGAACGATCCGAACACGATCGCCGGAATGGACCGGTTCATTGCTGTTGCCATCAGGTTGGTCAGGATCGAGCCCGAGGCACCGACGATCATGCCTGCCACGATCATCGCTGTGTTGTCGAGTGCGAGACCGGCAGCCGCAGCGGAGAGACCTGTCAGAGCGTTGAGCAGCGAGATCACCACGGGCATATCGGCGCCGCCGATCGGGAAGACCACTAACAGGCCCATCAGACCGGCAGCGACGAGCAGCAGCACGATGAACAGGACCGAGGTGCCATGACCCGGGGTGGATTCGATTCCTATGTAGATCGCGACCGCCACGGCGAGTATCAGCAGGACGATGTTGGTCAGCTGGAAGGTTCGTGCGTTCTTGACGAACGCCTTTTCCACGTTCTTGTTGAGCAGTTCCTGCAACTTGAGGAACGCCACCAGCGAGCCCCAGAACGACACCGAACCGATCACGGCAGCGAACAAGGATCCGACGACGATGTGGACCGTCGGTTCTTCACCGTGCTGGAATGCCGAGAATCCGTCGGTCTCGATGAACTCGGCCCACGCGATCAACGCCACTGTGCCGCCGCCGACACCGTTGAACAGTGCCACTAGCTGCGGCATTGCCGTCATCTTGGTGCGCTTGGCCGGTGGAACTCCGAGGAGCACACCGATCGCCAGGCCCGCGGCGATGAGGATCCAGTTGATCGCGGCGGCGTCGCGCACCTCGATCAGCGTTGCAATCACAGCGATTCCCATACCGACGGCGGCGATCCAGTTGCCGCGCACGGCGGTCTTCGGACCGGTCAGACCCATCAGGCCGTAGATGAACATGCCGAAGGCGACGATGTAGAGAATGTTGACAAGGTTGTTCATCAGGAGTCGGCACCCTTCTCGGTCTTGGCGGGCACCGGCTTGGACTTGAACATGCTGAGCATGCGGTCGGTGACCAGGAACCCGCCGACGACGTTGAGCGTGCCGAAGATCAGCGCGACCAACGCAATGATGCGCACGCCCCACGACGCGTCCTCCGGCAAGCGACCGAGGACGATGAGCGCGCCGAGCATGACGATGCCGTGAATGGCGTTGGTGCCCGACATCAACGGCGTGTGCAGAGTGTTGGGAACTTTGGAGATGACCGCGAAGCCGACGAAGCCGGCCAGCACAAGAATCGCGATGTTCGCGAGAAGTGGGGTGTACATCAATACTCACTGTCCGGAATCAGGGAACGCGATGCCGCGTCCAATTCAAGGCTGAGATGCCGAGCTTCGAGGGGCTTGCTGAGGGCAGAAACCAGGTGGCCGACAAGTGACGTCAACCGGTCGGCCATTGCGTTCGCGGGACGTCCGAGAGAAGTCACTTCAGCCAGCATTTGCGGTCTCGCTTTGCTCGTCCGTTTCCGCTCTGGTCACACAGGACTGTGCTATGACCTCGTCGGAGAAGTCGGGTGCGAGGGCACCGTTCTCGTCGAGCAGCAACTCGAGCAGTGCAGATACGTTCTTTGAGTACAGCTCGCTTGCGTGCTCGGGCATCGTTGAGGGCAGGTTCAGCGGCGAGGCGATCGTGACGTCGTGCTTGACGACGGTCTGGCCCGGTTCGGTCAGCTCGCAGTTGCCGCCGGTCTCACCTGCGAGGTCGACGACCACACTTCCGGGCTTCATGCCCTCGACCGCTGCGGCAGTGACCAGACGAGGCGCGGGACGACCCGGCACCAATGCGGTGGTGATGACGACATCGAAGCCCTTGATGGCCTCTTCGAGAGCCTGCTGCTGCTGGGCGCGCTCGTCTTCGGTCAGTTCACGCGCATACCCACCTTCGCCAGCGGCATCGATGCCGAGATCGAGCCACTGAGCACCCACCGAACGCACCTGATCGGCAACCTCGGGACGCACGTCGTACCCGGTCGGTCGACCGCCGAGACGCTTCGCCGTGGCCAGTGCCTGCAGACCGGCGACACCGACGCCGAGCACAAGTACTGTCGCCGGCTTCACCGTGCCCGCGGCAGTGGTGAGCATCGGGAAGAACCGAGTGGACTCCGACGCCGCCAGAATCACTGCCTTGTAACCCGCGACGTTCGCTTGCGAGGACAATGCGTCCATCACCTGGGCACGAGAGATACGCGGAATTGCCTCGACGGCGAATGCCTGCACTCCTGCTGCGGCGAGCGCCTCGATCTTGTTGTCGGCGTTACGAGGTGCGAGGAAGCCGATCAACGTCGTACCCGGCGACAATTTCGCTATTTCGGCGTCGGTGGGAGGGGCAACTTTCACCACCACGTCGGCAGACCACGGGTCGCCGATCTCGGCTCCTGCTTCGACGTACAACTGATCCGGAATGAGGGCGGACAGACCGGCCCCCGACTCGACAACAACCGCCACACCCCTGCCGATCAAGGAGCCAACAATCTTGGGAACCAGAGCCACACGGCGTTCACCGTCCGATGACTCGCGGAGGACGCCGACTTTGGTGTGTCTCGTAATTCTTGGATCAGCGGTCATAGGGTTGCTTTCTGATCAGAGCGAGTTTGTAGAAATGTAGGAACGAAATAATGTTTGAGCGAGCTCATTTAGGCCGGCATATGTCCGCAATGAAGTCAGCGGTCCAGGTATCCACCGTCGACGGGAACATGTGCCCCGGGTTGCGAAGGCCACCGCTGAAATGCACAGGAAGACGATCATGGATGCTTTTCCATTGATCGAGCCAATCGACCTAGCGGCTGGATTGCAGCCGCAGCATCAAGCTTGGCCGGATCTCTGTTCGCGAGGGGCGGACGGTCCAAATATCTGGTACCCACGGAATTGACTAAGATGTTATTGGCTGTGTCGTCCAACGCTGCCGTTCGAGACAGACCGACGAGGGCATGTTCCGACGCAACGCATGTAGTGTGTGCAAGGAGGCAGAGAGTCCAGCGTGAAATATTGTGCGAGATCTGGTGTGTGCTGAATTGACTTACTTTCGCAGTCGTCGAACCTGTGCAAGATGTGAATTGCACAGTCGATATAATTCGATCACTTTTGTCTCGTTCAGATCTTGCGGACGCGCTCCGGAATCAAGAAACGCCTGCAAGCGTGAGTAGAATTGCACAGCCGATAGTCCGAATCCAACCATAATGTCTTCGTCAGACCCCCCTCCCCACGGGAGCCACTTTAAAGCGAAATCCAAAATAGCTCTGTCTGATTTCAGGAGCATGTTTACTCTTTCGGGTCATAGTTTCATAAAATCGATCAGAAATGTGCGAAGTCCGACCGATCAACGGCAAATGCTTTACCTCTTCCGAGAGCTTGCAGTACTGCATTCGGCGGAATCGTGCGTGTTTCTACTGGTTACGCGCGGGTCGCTTGCAGTGGGTGCGCGGCGAGCGCCGGTTCCGGTGCGGTGACTTCGATGCCTGCATCGCTCGTATCCGGCGCGTTGAAGTAGACCATTGCTGCCCTCGCCTCGACCTGCTGTTCGGTCACTGCGAGCTGACCTCGCCCCTTGGAGAAGAACGCCGTCAGCCAGGAGATCACGGTGGTCAGTCGGCTGCGGAAGCCGACGATGTAAAGCAGGTGGACGAGCAGCCACATGACCCAGGCGATGAACCCGGTGATCTTGATCGGACCGACTTGCGCGACGGCGCTGAAACGAGACACCGTGGCCATCGAGCCCTTGTCGAAGTACTTGAAGTCACTGCGCGCAGGCATTTTTCGGCCCGCCCGTACAGCTTCGACGCCATCTTCGATGACCCGTGCAGCATAACGTCCGCCCTGAATAGCAACCTGCGCGACACCGGGGAGCTTGTCGAGACTCATCATGTCGCCGACCACGAACACCTCTGGATGACCGGGAAGCGTGAGGTCCTTGCCCACCAGCACGCGCCCGGCACGGTCGACCTCGGCTCCAGACTGATCGGCGAGTTGCTTGCCGAGGGGGCTGGCGGCAACACCGGCAGACCACACCTTGGTGCGCGCCGAGATGCGTCGGATCGTTCCGTCGGCGTGCTTGACGGACAGACCGTCGGCGTCGACATCGGTGACCATCGCCCCGAGCTGAATGTCCACGCCCACCTTGGACAGCCGCTTCGCGGCGGCCTGACCGAGGGAATCCGCGAACGGCGGCAACACCTTCGGGGCCGCGTCGAGCAGAATGATGCGCGCGTTGCGGCTGTCGATGTGGCGGTAGGTGCCGTCGAGGGTCTTGTGTGCGAGTTCGGCGATCTGGCCTGCCATTTCGACTCCGGTAGGTCCGGCACCGACGACGACGAAGGTGAGCAGCCTTTCGATCTCGGCTGGATCGGTGGCGGCTTCGGCTTGATCGAATGCGCCGAGGATGCGTCCGCGTAGTTCGAGGGCGTCGTCGATGGTCTTCATTCCGGGTGCGTACTCGGCGAAGTGGTCGTTGCCGAAGTAAGACTGGCCCGCGCCCGCGGCGACGATGATGCTGTCGTACTCGGTGACGGTGATCCGCTCGAGGAAGCGTGAGGTGACGACCTTGTTATCGATGTCGATGGTGGTGACGTCGCCGAGGACGACCGACGCGTTGTGCTGGTTCTTGAGGATCAGCCGTGTCGATGGAGCGATCTCGCCCTCCGAGAGGATGCCGGTGGCCACCTGATAAAGCAGGGGCTGAAAAAGGTGGTGGGTGGTCTTCGCGATGAGAGTGACGTCCACATTGGCCTTACGCAACTGTTTCGCCGCGAACAATCCACCGAACCCGGAGCCGATGATGACGACGTGGTGTCTGTGGATGCGCTGCGCGAGAGCAGGGGTGAGCTCGGGCGTGTCAGATACGAGAATCGTGGTGTCCTTCCATATCCGGGACGGGGATACGGCTGTCGAGCATTCGCCGAATCAGGAAACCGTCGGGGTCACTACTGTGCGCATCCGCTGCAGTGGTAGGTGCTGTCACAGATACGCCTTCTTTATCCACCATCCGGCGAGTCAAGTCCAATATCGAAACTCGATACCGCTTATTGATCTCAGCAATTCAGACTGATGCAGAAGCTCTTGCCCGCGACCACGGTGCCTCGAGATCTCGAGCTGGTACTCGATGACAGAGACTGTCCCACGCGTTTTAACCAGCCCCGGCGCGGGGTGCCCTGTACTTCGTGTTCCAATGGCCAGACGCCGTAGCGAAACGGATCGCTTAGCGTGGCCTGGGGACTCGAGCTGGAATCAACTAATACGGGTATGCCGTTTCGGGTCAAGACCATGACGGAGCAGAAGATGGTTGCGTCTAGGCGTACGTGTAACGAGTGCCGGTGGTCGTTAGGTGCCGTCGACGACGACGTGCAGCGTTGCGAAGGCTGTGTTCGGCGGCATCGGGTAGCTATCCGCCTGGGTTGCAGTCGTGGACGGTTCGGCCCTCGGATCGGTACCGAACAGGATTCTCGTCGCGGTACGACGTGAGTCGAATGAATCTGGGCAGTCCGCTCGGTGATGGATCGATTGTCGGATGCGAAAGTGCACTAGTGGTCCGCGTTTGAAGTTGTTGGGCGGTTGGCCTTCTTGAGGATCTGCTCCGCAGTTTTGGTCCAGACGAACGGCTGAGCGCGTGGGTTCCAGCC
>NZ_NPFP01000037.1:0-4816 GCF_002259145.1 Rhodococcus sp. 15-2388-1-1a
CGGTTGTTCCTTGTGCCGACCGCTGCATTTCCCGAGCTCGCCGCGTCGATGAGGGCTTCGTCAACTGCTTTGTGTAGTGCTCCTGCGAATCGCTGCTCGCTGAACTGGTCCAAATGGTCATCCATCACGCCGGCTGGCCAGTCTCGGTCGTCCAACGCCACGACCGCCCGCCTGATCAACACAGGCTCTGGCTCGTCGAAGTACACACCGGTCTGCCCCTCGGCAACAGTGTCGAGGAATCCACCCCAACGGAGGACGGCGCTCGGCTTACCGTAACTCGCCGCCTCGAGCGGGGTCAGGCCGAAATCCTCGTAGCTCGCTGCGACCAGACCTCGGCAGTGCTTGTACAGCCACCGGATCTGCGCGTCTGAAAGATCCTTGACCATCCGGATGTTGTCCTGCGACAGGGCATTTAGCTCACCCTCCTGGGGTCCGCTACCGACGACTACCAGTTTTCGATCCGTGCTATGGAAGGCGCGCATGACTTTGTCCACGTTCTTGTAGGGAAGTAAACGTGAGATGCACAGGTAGTAACCCGCATCTACCCAATCGGCCAGTTCTGCTACTGGCGCTGCGGGAAGACTCGAATCGAGAGACTGTGGAGCCGGCAGGATCGTCGCGTCGATGCCGTAGGCATCGCGAATGCGCGGTTCAACCACTGACGATATGGCGAAATACTTGGACGCGGTCGACGCAGCTCGTCGGTCCCAACGCTTCAGCGCAGGCGTCACAAGCGCCAAGAGCGTCCGTATGCCCTTGCCCGCGGACTCGCCGAGGTACGCGTCAGGCTGGTAAATCCAGCGTGCTGGAGAATAGCAATATACGACTTTGGGCCCGGCAGACTTGAAGCCATGGGCCCAGCCGCTACTGCTGACAAGGACGACGTCCGCGTCGATGCGTATTGATGACGCGGCGAAGGGTAGAAGTGGAAGAGCGGCACGATGATTTCGGCGGAGGAATCCAACTCTGTTCAAGACGGATGGACGTATATCCAGGCCTCTGAACTCGGGGTATGTCCCGTCGGGGTCGTAAAGGGTCGTGTAGATGGGCGCATCCGGAAATGCCCGCGCCATCGCGAGCACCACCTTCTCAGCTCCTCCCCGCTGAGTGAGGTAGTCATGTGCAATTGCTACTCGTGGCCGTTCGGTCACTTCAGCATCTCCGACTCCGTGTCGACGATCTCGCCGATCATCGATGAATATTGTTTTGCCAGTTCGGTCCTGATCAGAGCGGCACTCAATACGCACCGTCGCTACCAACTACTGCCTTCGCGGTCTTCGCGATGATCAGTAGGTCCCCCACCATCGACCAGTTCTCGACATATGAAAGATCGAGTCGCACAGTCTCTTCCCACGACAGATCAGATCTGCCACTGACCTGCCACAGACCCGTGACTCCGGGCTTGACCAACAATCGCCGACGAACGTCACCGTTGTAGTTCTCGACCTCCCGGCGCAGCGGGGGCCTCGGCCCCACAACACTCATCTCACGTTTGAGTACGTTGAAAAACTGGGGCAACTCATCGAGACTGAAACGGCGCAGAACTTTGCCGACCGGGGTCACCCGCGGATCGTCACGCAGCTTGAACAAGACTCCGCCGGCACCTTCGTTCCGATCGAGGAGTTGGGCAACCTGCTTGTCGGCGTCGACGGTCATGCTGCGGAATTTGATCATCGAGAACGGTGCGCCGTCGATGCCCATTCGCTCGGACTTGTAGAAGATCGGTCCACGACTGGTCGACTTCACTGCGATGGCGACCGCCAGCAGGATCGGCGAGATCAGCACCAATACCAGTGCTGCGAACGTGAGATCGAAGGCCGTCTTACTGAAGCGTGTCGCGCCGTTGTATTGGGGCTTCTCGACATGGATCAAGGGAAAGCCGGCGACGGGCCGCATCACCAGGCGCGGGCCTGCGACATCTACGACACCCGGCGCGACCACCAGGTCGACGTCCTTTTTCTCCAGGTCCCAGATCATCTTGCGGATGCCCTTGTGCCCGAGGTGTTCCGTGGCGGTCACCGCAACAGTGTCTGCACCACACTCTTCGATCGCGGCGAGGACGTCGTGCTCGTCGCCCAGAACCGGGATCTCGGATCCTTCGACACTGACCACTCCGTCTCGCGGAGCCTCGTATCCGGGCATGCAAATTCCGACCACAGCGTAACCCGAGGAAGGAGACTTCTCGAAGGACTGCGCCATGGATACGGCCGCTGCTCGGCTTCCCACAATCAATACCGAGGTCTTGTATTCGCCCTTGCCTCGCGATCGAGCAACCACCTTGCGCCAGATCCATCGGCTCAGCAGCAGCGCAAGCAGACCGACCGGCAGAGCGATAGCCAAGTAGAGCCGGGCGATATCGATGCGGAACAGTAGGGACACGATCGCGATGACACCGAACAAACGGAAGGTGGCCGACACGATACGTCGGTATTCCTCCGCTCCGTTACCGATGACACGCGGTGATCGCGTGCGGAAGATAGCAAGAAAAGTGATCCAGACTCCGGCGATGACAACCGACAGGCCCGTGTACGTCATCGTCGAGAGCAGACCAGTGGATTCCACACCACCGAAGCGCACGAACTGCGCCAGGCCGACCGACAGCGCGACGACGACGACGTCGGTCAACCGGAGCCGCCGGACGTATTGGTACTCCCACACGTGGCGGGAGGTAAGTCTTCTGACCGCAACTCCGTCCGGTCGTCGTGGAGATCCCCACAGAGAGCGCTGTGCAGCCCCGACAGATGCCACGTGCTCCCCTCCTCTGTATTACGGCGCACACCGGTGGCGAACGCGCGAACTCGGTTCGAACCAATCCGACAAGCAACTGGTATCGAATTGAAATAGTCCCACGCTGCTATCCAATGCACCATGCAAGCGGCGTAGATCACAAATGAATAACAGCAGGTATCCTGCTTACCACACCGCTGCTGACTAGGCGATATGTGTAACAGGAACGCCTATGCTGTAACCGTTCCATTACCCGAAAGCGTTACACGCAAGCACAATCGGCACGGGAATGTGAGATTTCACAGGTTACAGCGCGGTTTACCGTGCGATCGACAGCATCACTCTTGTCAATAGGACGCTGAACAAACCTCTGCACTTGACCACACCGGATGAAACAAGATTTTTACCTACACCAAGGCCAACGAAAAATTGAATTGCCGAGAACTGGCATCAAAGAAAACGAGCATGCAAATTCATTCCATTGAATGAATCCCTGCTCGGATCGAGCGTCGTAATCAGGGACGTCCCAGCCCGCGGTAGTTCCAACCGGCCGCCCGCCACTGCTCCGGATTCAGGCAGTTGCGTCCGTCGATCAGCGTCTTGCTGCGCACCGCGCCCTCCAGATCCCTCGGAGCGAGGGCCTTGAATTCCTTCCACTCCGTCAGCACCAACACCACGTCAGCACCCTCGCAGGCCTCGAGCGCGGAACTGCTGTAGGTCAGGGTGGGGAACAGTGCGCGGGAGTTCTCCATCGCCTTGGGGTCGTACACGTTGACCGCCGCCCCCTGAAGCTGGATCTGTCCGGCGACGTTCAGGGCCGGTGAATCGCGGACGTCGTCCGAATCGGGCTTGAAAGCCGCGCCCAGCACGGCAACTCGAGCACCGAGCAGAGACCCGCAGGCCTCGCGTGCCAGCTCGACCATACGAGTACGGCGTCGCATGTTGATGTTGTCGACCTCGCGCAGGAACGTCAGAGCCTGGTCAGCTCCCAGTTCGCCTGCCCTCGCCATGAAGGCGCGAATGTCCTTGGGCAGACAGCCACCGCCGAAGCCGATGCCGGCATTGAGGAACTTGCGGCCGATGCGCTCGTCGTGGCCGATGGCGTCAGCGAGCACGGTGACATCGGCCCCAGCGGCTTCACACACCTCTGCAATGGCGTTGATGAACGAGATCTTGGTGGCCAAGAATGCGTTGGCGGATGCCTTGACCAGCTCGGCAGTGGCCAGGTCGGTAACCAGGAACGGGATCTTTTCCTCGAGCAGCTGCGCGTAGACCTCGCGGGCGAGCTCCTCGGCGCGCCCCGGACGGGCACGATCGACGCCCAGCACCAGACGGTCGGGGTGCAGTGTGTCCCTGACGGCGAAGCCCTCACGCAGGAACTCGGGGTTCCACGCGACCTCGACGTCGTCGCCGGCCGGCGCGAGTTCGCGAGCGATCTTGCCGAGCCGCTCCGCCGTTCCAACGGGGACGGTGGACTTACCGAAAATGACGGCCGGCCTGGTGAGCAACGGCGCGAGAGTTTCGATGACCGAGTCGACGAACTTCATGTCGGCCGCGAACTCACCCTTCTTCTGGGGAGTACCGACACCGAGGAAGTGCACCTCTGCGAAGTCCGCAGCTTCCTGATACGAAGCGGTGAAGCGCAGCCGTCCGGCCGCGATGTTGCGCTGCAGCACCTCTTCGAGACCGGGCTCCCAGAACGGGACCTCGCCGGCTTCGAGCTTCGCGAGCTTCGCCGGGTCCACGTCCACGCCGAGCACCTCGTGGCCTAGCTCGGCCATGCATGCGGCGTGGGTGGCACCCAAGTATCCGGTACCAAAAACAGTGATTCGCATGCTTCAGTTTCCCCCGCAGGTTGGTCGGCTCGAGTATTCGATCAGCCCCAACAGCATGGTGCTGCCGAGGTCGCGGATGCACCGCTCGAACATGGACAGTAAACACCGACGCGTCCAACTCGTCACTCCCAACGTCAGGTGGTGCGAGCCGACGGCCGTTAAGCTTCGGAGTGCGGTAGCGACGTCCGAGCTCGATACTATGCGCACTGGGCCAATACACTTGCCCGCCGACATCGAGGGGAATCCAGCCGGAC
>NZ_NPFP01000024.1:0-2535 GCF_002259145.1 Rhodococcus sp. 15-2388-1-1a
CCGCAAACCGGAATCCAACACAAACAACGCATCACCCGGCACCGGCGTACCGATAGGAGCTCCATGACCAGGCTTCATGGGCGCACTCATAGAGGCGTAGAACGTCTCTGTCTCCCCGTAGCCATTGATCATTTCTCGGCCTGAAGCCCACCGATCGACAAGTTCGGGCGAGCATGCCTCACCCCCCACAAAAATGGTCCTTACTTGATCTATTCCCTCGGGCGAGAGCATCTCGAGTGCGGACGGGGTCTGGTTGACGGTGGTGACCTGCTCGTCTACCAGGATTCGGTGAAAGTCCGTTGCGGAGCGGGCGGCATGCTCAGGGATGATCACCAAGCGGCCGCCGTGCAGCAGAGCGCCCCACATCTCCCACACCGACACATCGAACGAGTACGAATGGAACATCGACCACACCTGATCTGGGGAATGTTTGAAAGCATGTTCCGAAGCTGCGTAGGTCTGGGTGACGTTCGTTTGTGTGATGCCGACGCCTTTGGGTGTGCCTGTCGTTCCTGAGGTGTAGATGATGTACGCGAGGAGGTCAGCATTCGGCACCGGCAACGTCGTCGTCGGCTGTTCAGCGACCTTGGGATCCTCGACATCTATCAGTGGGACCCCGGACTTACTGACGCGACCAGCGAGGCTCACCGTGGTCAAAATCGCGGCCGGCGCAGCGTCTTGTAGAACGAATGCCAGGCGCTCGTCAGGGGTGTTGATGTCGATCGGCAAGTAAGCAGAACCCAGCTTCAGCACCGAAAGTATGGCTATCACAGTGTGTTCCGAACGTGGCAGCAACAGTGCAACAACGTCCTCTACTCCCACCCCACGCCCAGCCAACAAATGAGCCAACTGCGTCGATGTGTCGTCCAACTCCTGATACGTCCACGACCGACCCTCGAACACCACCGCTATGACGTCCGGCCGCACCCTCACCTGCTCGGCGAACAACTCCGGAATCGCGGGGTCCACGATCGATTCATTTAGCACTGACCGCGCTCCGAGGGCGTCCAGCTGCGTCAGTTCTCTCTCGTCAAGCAAGTCGATTGACGCCACCGAGCGGTCCGTGCCGGCGAGCATCGTCGTGAGCACCCGCTGCCAGCGGGTAACAAGTTGTTTTACAGTTTCGGCGTCATAGACGTCGGTGCGGTACTCGACCAGACCCCCAATGCCTATGGGACGGCCGGAGTTGTCGAACCGCTCACGCAGGCTGAAAGTCAAGTCCATTCGAGCGGTCAAGGTGTCCGTGCGCTGCGGGGAAATGTCGAGACCTGGCAGAGACAGATCGGGCAGGGTGACGTTTTGCCAGGCGAACAGGATTTGGATCAACGGATGGTGAGCCTGCGTACGGACCGGATTGAGGCGCTCGACAAGCGCATCGAACGGCACATCTTGGTTCGCGAACGCGTCCAGGCTCCGCTCCCGTACCTCCTCCAACAAATCACCGAAGTTCATCTCGGCTGAAACCCGCGTACGCAACACCAGCGTGTTGACGAAAAACCCGACCATGCCGTCAAACTCGGTTCGCCCCCGCCCCGCCGTCGGCACCCCGAACGCCACATCCGCGCTCCCGCTCAAACGCGCCAACAGCACCGAAAGCGCCGCCGACATCACCATGAACGTCGTCGCATTGCGTTCCCGCGCCACAACCCGCACGAGTTCCTGCAGTTCGGCGGGCCATTCGACGACGACTTGGCCGCCCTGATGGTTGGCGACGGCGGGGTAAGGCCGGTCCGTGGGAAGCTCCAGCAGTCCCGCGTATCCAGCGAGGTTCCGCTCCCAGAAAACTGTTTGTCGACCAGATCGGGTATTAGGATCGTCGGCCTCGCCGAGGAGCTTGTGCTGCCAGATTGTGAAGTCGGCGTACTGAACGGGCAACGGCTCCCAGCCTGGCTCCGTCCGGGTGGTGCGGGCCTGATATGCGGTAGTCAGGTCGCGAACCAGCGGCGAGAGAGATGATCCGTCGGCGGCGATGTGGTGCATTGCCAGGGCCAGATGGTGTTCCGTGGTCGAGACTGCGAAAAGCCTTGCACGAAAGGGAATCTCGGTTTCTAAGTCGAAGGCGTGGCGGGTGACAATACCGACCGCCTCATCCAACTGTTGATCGGTCCAGTTGGTGGCGTCGATGACTTTGCAGGCGACAAGCCCTTCAGAGGCATCGAGAATGCACTGCTCGGGCACGCCAGCCGTAGCGGGAAACACTGTGCGAACACTCTCGTGCCGGGCTACGACATCGGCAACCGCCAGGGTCAGCGCGTCGACGTCGAGTAGACCGATTAGGCGTAGTACCAGAGGGATGTTGTATGTCGCCGATGGTCCCTCTAGCTGATGGATGAACCACAACCGACGCTGGGCGAACGACAGCGGCAACTGGGCCGGACGCGCATATGGCTCCCAGATTTGCCTGGTGCCCGACTGTCCTCCACCCACCACACGAGCCAGGCCCGCTACGGTGGGGGCTTCCATGAGTGCACGGACGCTGATTTCACAGTCGAAGGTTTCCTGCACGGCGGCTACGACACGCATCGCAGAGAGCGA
>NZ_NPFP01000012.1:0-2265 GCF_002259145.1 Rhodococcus sp. 15-2388-1-1a
CGTTATGCCCCCGGTGGCAACGCCCTCTCGGTGGCCGCGTTCGGGGTCGATCCAGCCCAGACCGCAGGCACCAACACGCCGCTATTTCAGGCTGCGATCACCGCTGCGCAGGAGCAGGGCAAGGATCTCTACATTCCGTGGATGCCAGGAAGCTCTCTGGTGCTGTTGAACGAGTCGATGAATATTCTCGATACGGTCGGCCCCGGTGTCCGCATCTACGGCCAGGGCGCACGCTCGCGGCTCCGCAACACTGCTCGCAAGCCCGTGTTCTTCGTCCGCGCGGAAGACACCACCATCGAAGGTGTCACGTTCTACGGTGACGGTCTCGACATGACCGGCATGGCGTCGCTGCTGGCGTACCAGAACTACGTGGGCGTCCGCATTCACCCGCTCGCGCATGGTGCCCAGGTCCGCAATATCCGCGCCCGCGACCTGTACGTTGCAGTGCGCCCAGGCGGCGACCATAGAGGCGACCCGCTGATGCCCGCACCCGCAACGTCACCGAACCTCGAACGGTTCGTCGCCGATGGCGTGAGCGTGAAGGGCGTGTGGTCGGCGGTGTTCGGTGGCTCGCTTCAGGACTCGCAGATAAGCAACATTCGAGGCACCTTCAAGAAAGCATTCGGCAGCAACATCGACACAGGTCAGCCGCCGCACCTGGTCTACATCTACAGCCCCGGCCTCAACGACGCAGCAGGCACGGGCGATGTCGGTGTGCGGTCGAAGAACCTGGTGTTCGACAACATTCAAGGCTGGGACTCCGGCGCTGATCCCGGTGCCGTATTCGCGCCGAAGTGGGTCGACGGCATGGTCGCCACCAACATCGCAGGCCGCAACTGTCAGGGCGTGCTCGACTTCATCGGCATCACCGACGCCCAGGTCAGCAACGTCATGTCGTTCGAGGACAAGTACCCGAACACTGGCGAGGCATCATCGCGGGCATCTGTTGCCGTCAAGCAGTCCGAGCGCGTGCAGATCGACAATGCGTCGATCAGCTTCTCGGCGGGCGATCACGGCAAGGCGGTGTTCGTCGAAGCCGACGCCTACGACTGCCACCTGTCCAACTTCCAGCTCGTCTCCAACCACACGGTCTCCGATACCGTCTCGTCGCGCTCCACGGCCCGCCTGGCAGGTGTGCGGAACACGTTCGAGAACTTCACCCTGATCAACCGAGGCCTGACGGTCGGAGTCGGCATCCTGGTGGTGGGAACAGGCAAGTACGGGTCGGTGATCAACCCGAAGGTGCCGACACCGAAGTACCGCTACCCCGTACGGATCGAGGCCAACCACCCGGCTCCCTACCTGGACTACGACCCCGCGCAGCTCAAGTTCGATACGAGCATCGGATCGGCCTTGCCGGTCTCGTTCGTCAACGCAGGTACGACGGTGCGCGACCGTTCGCTCACCAACGTCGTACTACCCCAGGCACCGGGCTTCACTGCCTCGTTCTTCGGCGAGAACGGCGACCCGGTCACGGTCACCGATGGCGGTAAGGCAATCACGACGAACAACACGAACTCCGGTTCGTGGACGCACGTCAACTCCGGTCGAGCGAAGCTGACATCGGTCTCCGGCACGTCGTACCTCGTGGTCGACGGATTGTCCGCCCTGGGCACGATGACGGTCGTGGTCCCCGTGATGGGCGACAACACCGGAGGCATCATCGTCGCGTACCAGGACACCACCAACCAGGTGTTGCTCCAGTTCCGCACCGGGGCGGGCGACAACCGGCCACGGCTGGTCAAGCGCGTTGCGGGCGCGGTGACGGTTCCGCAGTCCGCACCGAGCGGAACCGTGTCGGCTGCTGGCGACACGTACTTGGTCACACGCGCGGCCGATGGTGCGATCAACGTCAAGCTCAACGGCGTCGACATCATCAACGTCACCGTGGCGGACTTCGCCACCTCGACCAAATGGGGCGTCTACGGATCGACAAACTCCGGACCTGAGATCGACTCGATGGTCATGGTCCCGGCAGCCTGATCGGGCCTACGCCGCGTCGTCTCGGGGTTGCGCATCCCGGACGGCGCGGCGGCGCTCGATGGCCGCCTCTCGTGCGTCGGCGTGGCTGACAGCTCTGCCGATCCACACGGCTGCGACTGCGCCGACCACGATCCACACGGCAACTATGCCGACTATCCACCAGAGCATCGGGACAGCATGACAGGTTTGCGTGACAGTTGACTACCGAATGTCATGTTTCTGTGTGGTAATCCGGTCGCGTGGGCCGTTTGCCGAGGCCCCGCTACCGCCCATAACACCAAG
>NZ_NPFP01000029.1:0-1437 GCF_002259145.1 Rhodococcus sp. 15-2388-1-1a
ACCCGATATTCATACGACTGCGGGTAAATTGGCCGATCTTCGTAAACGTCTCGCGGTTGCGGAGATTCCCTCCGGTGAGGCGGCGGTGGACAAGGTCCACGCCAAAGGCAAGCTGACCGCCCGTGAGCGGATCACCGCGTTGCTCGACGAGGGCTCGTTCGTCGAACTCGACGCCCTCGCCCGGCACCGCTCCCAGAACTTCGGGTTGGCCGACAACCGACCCTTCGGTGACGGCGTCGTCACCGGCTACGGCACCGTCGACGGCCGCGATGTGTGCGTGTTCTCCCAGGACGCGACCGTCTTCGGAGGCTCGTTGGGTGAAATCTACGGCGAGAAGATCGTCAAGGTCATGGACCTGGCCGTCAAGACCGGACGCCCCCTGGTCGGCATCAACGAAGGTGCCGGAGCCCGCATCCAGGAAGGGGTCGTCTCCCTCGGACTGTACGGCGAGATCTTCCACCGCAACGTCCGCGCCTCCGGAGTGATCCCACAGATCTCGGTGATCATGGGACCCGCCGCCGGTGGGCACGTCTACTCCCCGGCCCTGACCGACTTCGTGGTCATGGTCGACGGCACGAGCCAGATGTTCGTCACCGGACCCGACGTCATCAAAACCGTCACCGGCGAAAACGTCACCATGGAAGAACTCGGCGGAGCCACCACTCACATGGAGAAATCCGGGGTCGCGCACTACGTCGCCTCCGGCGAACAAGACGCCCTCGACTACGTCCGCGACCTGCTGTCCTATCTGCCGTCGAACAGTCGCGCCGACGCCCCCCGCACCGCGGCGTCGGACCCGATCACCGGATCGATCGCCGACTCGCTCACCGCCGAGGACCTCGAACTCGACACCCTGATCCCCGACTCACCGAACACCCCCTACGACATGCACGAGGTCATCACCCGGATCCTCGACGACGACGAGTTCTTGGAGGTGCAGGAGGGCCGGGCCCGCAACATCATCGTCGGATTCGGGCGCATCGACGGCCGCTCGGTGGGGATCGTCGCCAACCAACCCACCCAATTCGCCGGAACGTTGGATATCGATGCCTCCGAGAAAGCAGCCCGCTTCGTGCGGACCTGCGACTGCTTCAACGTCCCGATCATCACCCTGGTCGATGTGCCCGGGTTCCTGCCCGGCACCGGGCAGGAATACAACGGCATCATCCGACGCGGCGCGAAACTGCTCTACGCCTACGGCGAAGCGACCGTCGGGAAGATCACCGTCATCACGCGTAAGGCGTACGGCGGCGCGTACGACGTGATGGGGTCCAAGCACATGGGAGCCGACGTCAACCTCGCTTGGCCGACCGCGCAGATCGCCGTGATGGGAGCCTCCGGTGCCGTCGGGTTCGTCTACCGCAAACAACTGCTCGAGGCAGCGAAGAACGGTGAAGACGTCGACGCTCTCCGCCTGACACTGCAGCAGGAATACGA
>NZ_NPFP01000032.1:0-270557 GCF_002259145.1 Rhodococcus sp. 15-2388-1-1a
CTTCTAGTTTTTCGACCGACATACGACAGGGCCCGATCTCATCGCGAGATCGGGCCCTGTCGTATGGGTGAGGTTCTTACGCGCCGATCAGACGTGACGCGATGTAGCCCTCGACCTGATCGAGTGCCACACGCTCCTGCGCCATCGTGTCGCGCTCGCGGATGGTGACGGCATGATCGTCGAGGGTGTCGAAGTCGACGGTGATGCAGAACGGGGTGCCGATCTCGTCCTGACGACGGTAGCGGCGACCGATGGCTCCGGCGTCGTCGAATTCGACGTTCCAGTACTGACGCAGTTGCTGCGCAAGGTCTTTCGCCTTGGGCGTCAGATCGGCGTTGCGCGAGAGCGGGAGCACCGCGACCTTGACCGGAGCGAGACGACGGTCCAGCTTGAGCACGACACGCTTGTCGACGCCGCCCTTGGCGTTGGGGGCCTCGTCCTCGGTGTACGCGTCGACGAGGAATGCCATCAGCGAACGCGTCAGTCCTGCGGCCGGCTCGATGACGTACGGGGTGTAGCGGGTGTCGGTGGCCTGCTCGTAGTAGCTCAGGTCCTGACCCGACGCCTTCGAGTGCACCGAGAGGTCGTAGTCGGTGCGGTTCGCGACGCCCTCGAGTTCGCCCCAGGCACTGCCCTGGAAGCCGAACTTGTACTCGATGTCCACGGTGCGCTTGGAGTAGTGCGACAGCTTCTCCTTGGCGTGCTCGTAGAGCCGCAGGTTCTCAGGATCGATACCGAGATCGGTGTACCACTTCATGCGGTAGTCGATCCAGTACTGATGCCACTCGTCGTCCTCGCCCGGCTTGACGAAGAACTCCATCTCCATCTGCTCGAACTCACGGGTGCGGAAGATGAAGTTGCCGGGAGTGATCTCGTTGCGGAAGCTCTTGCCGATCTGCCCGATACCGAACGGGGGCTTCTTGCGTGAGGTGGTCAGCACGTTGGCGAAGTTGACGAAGATGCCCTGTGCGGTCTCGGGACGCAGGTAATGCAGGCCCTCTTCGTTGTCGACCGGGCCGAGGAAGGTCTTGAGCAGTCCCGAGAATGCACGTGGTTCGGTCCAGGAGCCGGGCTCACCGGTCTCGGGGTCGCGAATGTCGGCGAGGCCGTTCTCCGGCGGGTGGCCGTGCTTCTCCTCGTAGGCCTCGATGAGGTGATCGGCGCGATAGCGCTTGTGGGTGTGCAGCGACTCCACCAGCGGGTCGGAGAACGTCTCGACGTGGCCCGACGCCTCCCACACCTGACGCGGCAGGATCACCGAGGAATCCAGCCCGACGGTGTCGTCACGGCTGGTGATCATGTTGCGCCACCACTGCTTCTTGATGTTCTCCTTGAGCTCGACGCCCAGCGGGCCGTAATCCCAGGCCGACTTGGTACCGCCGTAGATCTCGCCGCACGGGTAGACGAGGCCTCTGCGCTTGGCGAGGTTGGCGACGGTTTCGACTTTGGACTTGGGTGCCACTGGCGGAGCTCTCCATCTTCGGTTACATCGTGTAAGAGGTGACGTGGGCGGTTTTCGCCCTGATCAGACTATCTGGCTCGTCGATCGAATCCGAACAGCGGTCGAGTCGGGAAGTTGACATGCGCACCTGTGCATATCACAATGAATACGATTTGCAATAACAACTACTGCACTAACCTGGTGCCATGACGTCGATCGTGCAGGGAGAGTCCGCCGGCAACGAGCCGGCGACCGAAGGAGCCGCAACCGTGTCCACGGACTCGACAGTGGAAGCAAGTTCGACCCACAGGCAGGACCCCGAGCATCCGTTGCACTCCGGCGATCCGTTCGCCGTCGCTCCCCCGGCTCACATTCCGCCGAAGGAGACACTGACTGCGGCGGGCGACATCCTGCGAGCACTCGCGGCTCCGGTACGCATCGCCATCGTGCTGCAGCTGCGCGAGTCCGAGCGATGCGTCCACGAACTCGTCGTCGCCCTCGGTGTCACTCAGCCGTTGATCAGCCAGCACCTTCGGGTACTCAAGGCAGCGGGTGTGGTGCGCGGAGAACGCAACGGCCGTGAGGTCCTGTACAGACTGGTCGACGATCACCTCTCCCACATCGTCGTCGACGCCGTGGCCCACGCCGAGGAAGGCCGGAACCCGTGACCGACAAGTCCACCGATACCGCAACCCCCAGACGACCGGTCGTCGTCGGGGTGCGAGCCACCAAACAGCGCAGCGCGATCTCGGACCTGCTCGACACCATCGAAGAGTTCAAGTCCGCACAGGATCTGCACGACGAATTGCGCAAGCGCGGTGAGGGCATCGGCCTCACCACGGTGTATCGCACACTTCAGACCTTGGCGGACGCCGGGACCGTCGACGTACTCCGCACCGACAACGGCGAGTCGGTCTACCGGCGCTGCTCGTCCGGACATCACCATCACCTGGTGTGCCGCTCGTGTGGTTTCACCGTCGAGGTCGAAGGCCCCACCGTCGAGAAGTGGTCGCAGAGTGTCGCCGAGTCCAACGGCTTCAGCGACGTGAGCCACACGATCGAGATCTTCGGCACCTGCAGTCAGTGCAGCGCTGCCGCTCGGTGAATCCGCTCAGGCGACGGCCTCTGCCACGCGAGGTACCAACGCGTCGATGGCGAACGGAATCGACAGCACCGAGTTGTACGTGATCGCTCCACGCTGATCGGTGGACAACGGAACGATCGCGTCATTCCGTGCAGCGTCGAGCGTTCCGAAGATCGGGTTCTCGGCCACCACGTCGATGTCGTCACCGGTACCGAGGTAGAGCACCAGATCCGCGTCGAGCATCGAGATGTTCTCGGCCCCGACCGGAACGAAGAAGTTGGTGCCGTCGTCCTCGGCGCGGATCGCTTCCGGGACCTCGAAGCCCAGCGAGGTGACGAATGTACCGCGGGCATCACCGGGCAGAAATGCGCCGAACTGGCCGTCGTACGGAAGCACCACTGCTGCCGTCTTGCCTGCGAACTCGGGATGTTCGCTTCGAACCTGCTCGAGCGCAGCGGTGGTCTGCGCATTCAACTCCTCGCCGCGGTCGCGTTCACCCATCGCGCGCGCGATGGTGTCGGTGGCCACCTCACGATCGACGGCATAGGCGGCAGATCCTGCAGGTCGGGCGACAGTCGGCGCGATGCCGCTGAGCCTTTCGTACGTCGCCTCGTCGAAACCTGCATTGAGTCCGGTGATCAGATCCGGTGCCAAAGAGGCGATCAGCTCGAAGTTCGGCTCGGACTCCGAGCCCAACAGCGTCAACGGCGCGTCACCGACCAACTCGTCGGTCCACGGTCCCAGTCCGGTCTCGTAGAACGTGTACCCGGTGTTGCCGACGGGAACGGTGCCGAGCGCGATGACGGCATCGGCGTCGGACACCCCGAGCGTGACGATGCGAGTGGGCTTCTCCGGAATGGTCGTGCTGCCGTAGATGTGATCGATGACCACCGGGAATGCACCGTCCGCCGACTGCGTTGCCGTGTCGCCGGTGTCGGCGGTCGAACAGGCCGTCACCGCCACACCGAGGGCGATCACCGCCACCACAGCCGTGAGCATTCGGGTCCACCGCACAGTCATTTGCATCCGCCTCTACTGGAAGTAAGTACAGGCAAACCTTAGCTGACGGATCAGGGCAGTAGACCCTCACGGGCCTTCTCGACTCCGGCGAGCACCAGAATGAGCATCGTCAACATTGCCTCGTCGTCCAGGCCGCTCGCGGGAAAGGTGTAGCGCAACAACACATCTGCGAGCTTGTCATGGGTGTTGACCGAGATCGCACCGAACTGCGAATCCGCATTGCGGTCGGCAACTTTCTTGTGCAGAGCCGGCTTCAGCGGCCGGTCCCACGCCAGGACAGCCGTCAGCGAGAGCACCTCGAGTTCGGGCGAGAGTCGAACGGCACGCAGCGAGCACAGAGCGCCCGCGTAGTCGAAACCGAGAGAACCCTCGTCACCGAGTGTGACCGTCGCGAACTGCGAGAGCGCCAACTGGGCACGGGCCTGCAACGAAAGCCCCTCGTCGGGCGCCCCGTTCGCGATGTCACTCATATTTGACTCCACCGAATCGTCGGTCCCGCGAGGCGTATTCGATACACGCCTCCCACAGATCCCGACGGTCGAAATCCGGGAAGAGCTTCTTCTGGAACACGAACTCCGCATAGGCCGACTGCCAGAGCAAGAAGTTCGACGTCCGCTGCTCCCCCGACGGACGCAGAAACAGATCCACGTCGGGCATATCCGCTTCGTCGAGGTACTTGGCGACGGTGGCCTCGGTGATCTTCTCGGGGTTCAGCTTGCCCGCGGCCACCTGCCGAGCGATTTCCCTTGTGGCATCGGCAATCTCGGCTCGGCCACCGTAGTTGACGCACATCGTCAACGTCATCACGGTGTTGTGCTTCGTCAACTCCTCGGCAACTTCGAGTTCCTTGATGACACTGCCCCACAACCTCGGTCGACGGCCGGCCCAGCGAACTCGGACACCCATCTCGTTCATCTCGTCGCGTCGACGACGAATGACGTCACGATTGAAGCCCATCAGGAACTTGACCTCGTCGGGACTGCGCTTCCAGTTCTCCGTCGAGAATGCGTACGCGGACAACCACTGCACCCCGATCTCGATGCACCCGCACACGGTGTCCATGAGGACCGCTTCGCCCTGCTCGTGCCCCGCGGTGCGCGGCAGACCACGATCCTGTGCCCATCGACCGTTGCCGTCCATCACCAGTGCGACATGGCGAGGAATCAGTTCCGGCTGCAGGATGGGCGGCCGAGCGCCCGACGGATGCGGATCGGGAGGGCGCACTGCCGACTGTTCGTCAGGCCGGGGTTGCGGCTCTCGTCGTCGAATCACGGTCCCCATCCTGCCCGACGGTGTCGGCGAACACGGAGTCAGGTTGCGCCAGCGGCACCTGATGCGGGTGCGAGCGTTCGATGAGCGGAAGTGTGCGCAACTGTCGTTCCAGATGCCATTGCAGATGCGCCGCCACCAGTCCGCTGGCCTGCTTGCGGACGGCGTCGGAGGTGGTGACGGTGTAGTCCCACTCCCCTCGTTCGAGCGCGACCATCAGATCGAGAACCCCGCTCGACGGCGTCGCCGATCCCGGCGGACGGCAATGCACGCACACGGCTCCACCGGCAGCGACATGGAACGCTCGATGCGGCCCCACCGCTGCGCACCGCGCGCAGTCGGTCAGTGCGGGAGCCCATCCGGCGAAACCCATCGCGCGCAGCAGGTACGCGTCGAGGACCAGTTCGGGAGGCCTGACGTGCTGCGCGAGGGCCCGCAGGGCACCGACGGTCAACTGATGCAGCCGCTGCGCGGGTGCGTGCTCCTCGCCTGCCAGCCGCTCGGCGGTTTCGAGAACCGCACATCCGGTGGTGTAGCGACCGTAGTCGGCCACGATGTCTCCGCCGAACGCGTCGACCGTGTGCACCTGGGTGACGATGTCGAGGTTGCGTCCCGGGTAGAGCAGAACGTCGATGTGCGCAAACGGTTCCAGCCGCGCACCGAACTTGGATTTGGTGCGGCGAACCCCCTTGGCGACGGCCCGCACGATTCCGTTCTCCCTGGTCAACAACGTGACGATGCGATCGGCCTCACCCAGCTTGTGCTGGCGCAGGACGACTGCGTTGTCACGGTATGGCCTCACGTCATCCAGTGTCCCACGCGCGCTGCGGCGGTGACCGTTCCCGCGCTGACGAGAAGTCGATACTGTGCAGGCGTGGATTTTCATCGGTCGACTCTCGTTGCCCAGGCTGCCGCTCTCGCGTCGGGTCACATCACGTCGGTACAGGCGGTCACCGAATCACTCGATCGCATCGAGAAGAGTCAACCCACGCTCAACGCGTTCCGCATCGTGCGCCGCGACGCCGCTCTCGCCGAGGCAGCCGAAGCGGATCGCCTGCGCGCCGACGGCACCACCGCTCCCCTGCTCGGCGTTCCCATCGCCGTCAAGGACGACGTCGATGTCACGGGCGAACCGACCGCCTTCGGTTGCGCGGGCGACTTCCCACCCGCAACCTCGGATTCGGAGGTGGTGCGCAGACTGCGTGCTGCCGGAGCGGTCATCGTCGGAAAGACCAACAGCCCGGAACTCGGCCAGTGGCCGTTCACCGGCGGTATCTTCGGGCACACACGCAATCCGTGGGACCGCGAGCGCACCCCCGGCGGCTCCTCGGGCGGTAGCTCTGCAGCAGTGGCTGCCGAATTGGTCTCTGCCGCTCTGGGTTCCGACGGTGCAGGCTCGGTGCGGATTCCGGCCTCGTGGACGAACCTGGTGGGGATCAAGCCGCAACGCGGACGCATCTCGTCGTGGCCGGAGCCCGAGGCATTCAACGGCATCACCGTCATCGGCCCGCTCGCACGTACCGTGGCCGACGCAGCCCTGCTCCTCGATGTGGTCTCGGGCAGTCACGACGGAGATCTGCATCGTCCGGCTCCGCTGACCGTCTCCGACGCCGTCGGGCGCGATCCGGGTTCGCTGCGGATAGCGCTCAGCCTACGCAAGCCGTTCATCCCGACGCCCGCACCACTGGACCCGGAGATCGCCGCTGCCGCGTACGAGATGGCAGCGGTGCTGCGATTGCTCGGACACCGCGTGGTCGTCGACGACCCGGCGTACGGAATGTTGTTGGGGCTCAACTTCTTACCGCGCTCGCTCGCAGGCGTGGCGACCTGGCTCGACCGCCTTCCCGATCCGTCTCTCGCCGACCCGAGGACCCGGGCCAACGCCAAGAGCGGCCGGGCACTCGCCGGAGCCCCGTTGCGCGCAGCCCGTGCGGCCGAACCGCGCATCGGACGCCGCGTCGGCCGGTTCTTCGACGAGTACGACGTCGTACTCGCCCCGACGACGGCTACTCCGCCGCCGCGGATCGAGGCCATCGACGGCATCTCCAACGCCGATACCGATCGGGTCATCACCGAACACTGCCCGTACACCTGGCCGTGGAACGTGCTCGGCTGGCCGAGCGTCAACGTGCCCGCAGGATTCACCGCCGCCGGCCTACCCATCGGCCTGCAGTTGATGGGCCACGAATCCTCCGAGCCGCTTCTGGTATCGGTCGCCGCTCAACTCGAGAACGTGCTGCAGTGGCACCGCAAGCGCCCCGATCCCTGGTGGACCCAGGTGAGCGAAACCTCGTAGCCCACACCGAACTTCTGCGCACAGCGGCCCGGGCGCACGTCAACGAATCAGTTGTACCGTCCGATCGAGCGCCGCCCGCAACGCACCGCCCTCCTCCGCGGCCATGCGTACGGCATGGCCCGCACCGTTCGGCAGCTCCGTCGCGGCCAGGTGCACACCGTCCACGTCCGACGTGGACGGCACGGTCGCCGATGATCCCAGCACATACACGGTGCCGAAGGCCCGAAGCGAGCGCGGCCACAGAGTCGCGTTCAGCTGCTGGGCGTCGACCATCAGTGGTTCCTCACCCTCGAAGCAACGGAGCCGGACAGTGGAGCTGATGCTGCCCACGTCGTCCGCGCTCAGTTCGGGATGCAACACGAAGGCGTCCACGACGACGGCGGAACCGTCGCCGATCTCTATCTCGGTCACCTGAACGAAGTGCGCATGCCACATGAGAATTCTCGGCTCGGGACGATGAACCAGCCGACCATCGCCTCGCAAACGCAGCACTGTCGACTCCGTTGCCGCTGCGCAGCCAGGCTTTCCCGTCACCATCATCGCGCCTTGGCCGAGGACCTGAACCCAAGCGCCCGAACCGACCTCGATGCGTTGCTCGATCACATCACCGGGGTGGATCGACGCCCCCGAGTTCTGCACGATCACCGAACCGGAACCGGAATGTGGCCCGGGAAACAGGCGACCCACCGACTGCGGCCAGCGGTAACGCTTCCGGTCGAACACCGTCCGTCCGCCCACGCTCTCGAACGACAGATCCAGTGATCGCGAGATCACACGAACAACACATCGCGATCGAGGTGCGCCACCACCGCGGAAATTCCATCGCCTGTGCGGGCATTGGTGAGTGCGATCGGCTTTCCGGCGCGCACCGCGTCCGCCTCGTGCAGCATGCGCGAAAGATCCACGCCCACATACGGGGCAAGGTCGATCTTGTTGATCACCAACAGATCACACCGAACCACACCAGGTCCTCGTTTGCGGGGGATGTCGTCTCCGCCGGCGACGTCGATCACGAAGATCCAGTAGTCGACCAGATCCCGAGAGAACGTGGAGGCCAAATTGTCTCCACCGCTTTCGAGCAGAATCACCTCGGTGTTCGGAAACTGCGCCTCCAACTCGTCGGCGGCCGCCATGTTGAGCGACGGGTCCTCGCGAATCACCGTGTGTGGACATCCTCCCGCTTCCACCGCACGTACCCGCGCGGGGTCGATCAGGCCGCTGCGTTTGACTCGTTCGGCGTCTTCCGCCGTGACTAGATCGTTCGTGATGACCGAGATGGATCGATCGGCCGCGCCGAAGACGGCGATGAGTTGTTCGACGAGGGCGGTCTTTCCCGATCCGACGGGTCCGCCGATTCCGATACGTGCTGCGCGTCGGTAACTCATCGGAGCAGATACCTCCTCGAGAAGGGGACGGTGGTCGCGGGTTCACCGGTCAGCAGTACGCCATCTGCCCTGACGTCGAAGGTTCGTGGATCGACCTCGACCACCGGAAGTGCCGAATTGCGCACCATGTCGGATTTGCGCAGTCCGCGGACCGACGCGATGGGTACGACGCGTTTGCGCAGACCCAGTCGGTCGGCGACACCAGCGTCGACGGCAAGCGAGGACATGAAGACCAGTCCGAGTTCGGCCGATGCTGTACCGAGCGCACCCCAGTTGGGCCGACTCACCACCGGCTGCGATCGCGAGATACTGCCCGCTGCATCCCCGAGCGCGGCCCACGCGACAAAGCCGTTCTTCATGACCACCTCGGGTTTGACGCCGAAGAATGCCGGTGACCACAGAACCAGATCGGCCACCTTCCCCACTTCGACGGACCCGATGTGCTCGGCGGCACCGATCGAAAGAGCGGGATTGACAGTCAGTTTTGCGATGTAGCGCTTGACTCGCTCGTTGTCGGCTGCCTCGGTCGTCTCCTCGGGCAGTCGTCCCACCCGCTGCTTCATCACATCCGCCAGTTGCCAACAGTTGGCGATGTTCTCGGCCACTCGGCCCATTCCCTGTGTATCGCTTCCGAAGATCGAGATCGCGCCCATGTCGTGCAGAAAGTCCTCGGCGACCATCGTCTGTGGACGAATTCGCGCTTCGGCGAACGCCACGTCCTCCGGTGCCTGCCAGTTCATGTTGTGCGCGGCCATCGTCATCGGTATTCCCTCGTCGAGGGCGTACGCGGTGTATGGGTTGGTGGGGTTGGTCGACGCCGGGATGACGTTGTCGTAACCGACGCATCTGATGAGGTCGGGAGCGTGTCCCCCGCCTGCACCTTCGACGTGATACATGTGGATCGTCCGGTCGCCGATGGTGTTCATGGTCGTCTCCGCGAACCCGAACTCGTTGATCGAGTCGGTGTGCAGGTGCACAGCGAAGTCGGCGGAATCTGCTGCGCGCAGGGTCTTGTCGATCACCGCAGGTGATGCGCCGAAGTCCTCGTGGATCTTGACCGCCCCTGCGCCGGCCGCTACCGATTCCAGGACTGCCCGCTCGTCGGAGGCACCTCTGCCGAAGGCCACGAAGTTCATCGGGGTGTGTTCACCACCGCGAAGAAACAGTCCGAGATTGCGCGCACTTCCGGTTCCCACCTCGAACGCCGGGCCGGGCGAGCCTCCGATCAGAGTGGTCGTCCCGGTCGCCAGCGCGTGTTCGCTCTGCTGGGGAGAGATCAGGTGAGCGTGAGTTTCGATGGCACCGGCCGTGACGATCAGCCCCGCTGCCGGAATCGGCGTCGTCATGTGCCCGACGACCATGCCCTCGGTGACGTCGGGCATCACATCGGGATTGCCTGCCTTGCCGATGCCCGCGATGAGGCCACCGCGAATACCGATGTCGGCCTTGATTACTCCCTGCACCGCATCGATCACCGTAGCCCCGATGAAGACGTAATCGAGTGCGCCGTCCGATGCCGTCGAGGTCGGCCGGTAACCCTCCCCGTCACGCACGTTCTTTCCCGCCCCCGCCAGCAGCTCGTACCCGGGCGTGGTCAGATCACGCTCGACCTCGACGAACAAAGACGAATCTGCGAGCCGAATCCGGTCTCCGACCGTCGGGCCGAACATACGCACATACGAGGCCCGGTGGATCGCGATGTCGCCGGTGTTCATGAGGACCCTGCCGCCGTCGCGTTCTCGTTCTCGTCCAGCGGGCCGTCGACCAGCCCCCGAAAGCCATGCACCACACGCTCACCCGAGATCGGAACCAGCGGCACAACGACTGCCATTCCGGGCTCGAACCTCACCCCCGCCCCCGAGGCAACGGCCAGCTTGCGTCCCCACGTGGCGCGTCGGTCGAATTCCAAGGACTCGTTGGCCTCGAAGAAGTGTGTCTGACTGCGCACTTGAACGTCGCGATCTCCCCTGTTGACGACGGTGACGGTGGTGATCTCGGCACCGTCGAACAGCACCACGGGATGGTCGGCAAGGATGATCTCGCCGGGGACGACATCGCCTGCCGCGGGGGCAATGGGGTCGACCACGGTGATCAGCTTCGTGCCTTCGGCGAACGGCGCGTCCACCATGAGCATGTCCACCAGCGCTGCAACTCCGTCCTGAACCTGCGCTGCGGTGAGCAGGTGACCGGCGTGATCGATCACGTCCTCGAAGCTCAGATCCTTGCGGGCGGCGAGCAGGATTTCGTCGGTCAGATACGCGACTGCCTCAGGATGCGACAGGCGAACACCGTCGCGCAGATGTCGCCGGGCGAACTCGGCTGCGGTGAAGATGGTCAACCGCTCGCTCTCGGTGGGAGTGAGGTTCACGATCGAATTCCGTTCTGGGGTAGGTGTATCGACGTCAACTGGCAAATAGTCGAGCGCCGTCGCCGCGTCGCTGAGCGGAGATGTCTGCGAAGGCACTGAAGGAATACAGAGCGGCCCCTGAAGACGGGTCGCTCAGCACGTCGGCAATCGTCGGCTCGAGGTCGGCCAGAACGCGCTGGGCTCCGAGGTGGCCCACGATTCCGAGCCGAAGGCCTGCACTGGCGATCCCCGACACGGCTTGCCAGACGCTCACCGTTTCCGCCGACTCCAGCGACAGGCCTGCCACACGGAAACACAGTGCCTGGGCCACCGGCAGATGGCCTGGAACGACCCCGAGAAGCACCGACCGGCGGTAATCGGCAATGTCCTCGTATCCGAGTGCAGCGAAGGTCCCCAAGACCGCTGCACCCGCCCGCCGCGAGCCTTCGCGCAGAACCGACATCGTGCTGTGCACCTCGCATCGTCGGTCGGCGAGCTCGGCGGCTCCGCGGGGCCACGCCGCCCTCAGTACTCGGCGATCGACGGTGTTCCAGCGTCCGAGCACCTGCTCGCGCGCAAATGCCCCCAATCCCGACTCGTCGGTCACGAAGCCGTCGCGGTACGAACCTTCGAGCCCCGACGAGAACGCAAAGCCGCCGGAGGGAAAAGCACTGTCTCCCAGACGCAGCGTCATCAGCACCTCGGAAACAGTCACTGCGGCTGCACTTCCACCGACCCGCCGGCGACGAGGTCGGCAATTCGATTCAGATAGTCGCTTTCCTCACCTTCCATCGACACTTCGACGACATCGTCGGTCATGGAGGATTTCCAATGCAGGTGGCCGGCGAGAAAACCGAGCCGTAGTGCCCCCGATACCGAGGTTGCGCGCAGCACCAGTACCCGGGGTTCGCCTGCGCGGACCACCACTGCACGCTCGGACTCGAGCAGCAGCACCGAACCATCTTGCACCCGATGCTCGCGACCGAGTGCGATGCGATAGTAACGCCCGGCATCGGAGCTCACGCGAAGTCGAGTCCGATCCATGTCCTCTGCCGGGATGTGTACGTATTCGACGAAACCGTCGTGCCGTAGCCGGTGAATATGCTCCGCGAGCGACGGCTCGGACTCGTGCCCGACGATCGACTCGACGACGGGCCCCTCGATGTCGGCGGACGTCACGTCACCGAACCGCGCTGCTCGCCGCGACGACTGGAGCGATTCGCCCGACTACATCCGATGACTGCTCCAGCGCGTAGCCCACCCTCAGTATCTCGGCCTCGTAGAACGGCTTTCCGATGATCTGAACGCCGATCGGCAAGCCCTCGGCCGAGAACTCCGCGGGTACCTGCAGTGCGGGGAGACCAGTAACGTTCGCCGGAGCCGACATTCGCGAGTACGCGCTGGTCGAACCCTCCACGGTTCCATCCTCCCATTGGAAGAAGGGATCGCTGCGTAGCGATGCGACACCGGGAACAGTCGGGGCCAGCAACACGTCAATCGTCGAGTACATGTCCCGCCATGCCTCCTGAATTCGCGTACGCAGGCGGACCGCATTGATGTAATCGGTCGCGAGAATTGCTTCGCCCGCTTCGACCAACGTTCGCACTTCGTCGGTGAACAGTTCCGGCGACTGACGCGTCGAATCCATATGGTAGGCACTGGCTTCGGCGGTCAGAATCGCCCACTCTACCGGCAGGACGTACTCTGCGAGCGGCACCTCGACCTCCACCAGAATCGCGCCGAGTCGTTCGAGCGCTTCCGCGGCGCGATGCGCCACTTCGGTGACCTGCGGCTGAACGTTGTGGGTGTAGAAGTTCGACGGTATGCCGATTCGAGTCCCGGCGACTCCGTCCGTTATGCCCGCGAGGAAATCGGGAACCGGCATATCGACGGACGCCGGGTCGCGTCGGTCGTAGCCAGACATCGCACCCAGCACCAGAGCCGCGTCGGAGACGTTGCGGGTCAACGGTCCTACGTGATCGAGAGACCACGACAGCGAAGCGACTCCAGCTCGAGACGCGCGTCCGAATGTGGGCTTGAGACCGACCGTCCCGCAGACACCGGCGGGGATTCTGATCGATCCGCCGGTGTCGCTACCCAGCGCGACGTGCACCACGCCAGCGCCGACTGCGGCTCCTGAACCACCGCTGGAGCCGCCGGGCGTACGAGTGACGTCCCAGGGGTTTCCCGCAGTTGGAGTCGTTGCACCGTAGGCAAATTCGTGCGTCTGGGTCTTTCCGACCATGATCATTCCGGCGTCGTACAGCTTGGCCACCGAAGCACTGTCGGCCGTCGGCACGTTCGCGGCACGCTGCTGGGAGCTCGACGTCGTCAGAATTCCCGCGGTGTCGTACAGATCTTTCACACCGAGCGGGATTCCGTGCAACGGACCACGGTAGTGGCCGCTGCCGATTTCTTGCTCGACCTCTGCTGCTCGAGTCAGAGCTTCCTCGCCCGTGACGGTGACGAATGCCGTGATCGCGGGCTCCACCTCGGCAAGACGGTCGAGAGAGGACTGAGTGACTTCGATGGGCGATACCTCCCGGGTGCGGATCTTCTCGGCTACCTCGGTGAGGGAGAGTTCGTACAACTGCATGTCGGTGGTCCTTTCGTACGACGAGTGAATTCCGGTACGGCAGCGTTCAGGTCCAGGAGGCCTTGAACGCCGCAGCGGGGACGGTCTCTCCGATGCCCGTGACGCTTGCCTTCCGGATGAGTTCGAGCGTGCTGCGATAAACCTCGAATTTGTCCTCGAAGCGCTCCGGCTCGATGTCGAGTCCCGCGTACTCGAAAACTGCTGCCAATTGTTCGCGGGTGGGACCGAAATCCTGTGCGCTCATGGTTGGACTCTTTCTCTCTCGGTGATGACAGGTACCGCTGCGGCACTGTCGGTCAGGGACTGGTACGAGTTGCCCACGGCCAGCGCGAGTGCTTCCTCGAACGGTGGCGTCATGATCTGCAGTCCGATCGGCAATCCTGCGGAATCGAACCCGGCCGGTACCGTCAGCGCCGGCATCCCGGTCACGTTCGCCGGAACCGTCAGAGCATTCAGGCCGTTGAGTATGTCGATATCTTTGCCTGCCAACGCCATTCGCGATGCACCGAACGGTGGCGCGGTGGTGGCGGTGGTCGGTGAGAGCAACGCGTCCACCGAACCGAACATCCTATGCATACCGTCGAGCACTACCGACCGCGCTCGTTGTGCGTCGACGTATGCGACACCGCTGTGAAGGTGGCCCACCCGAAGAGCGTCGACCACATCGGACCCGAACAGATCCGGGCGTTCGTTCGCACGGGCCTGGTGCAGCGATGCGGCCTCCACGGACGCGATGACGCCGACGATGTCGGGGCAGAGCTCGACTCCGTCGAAGCGCACCGGAACGATGGTGGCACCGGCGGTTTCGAGTATCCGCACAGCAGTGTCGAACGCCGCTGCCACGTCCGGATCGAGACGGTCGGTGAAGTAGCGTTCACTGACCCCCAGCCGCAGGCCGCGGACTCCCCTGTCAAGCTGTGCGGTGAAATCCGGCACTTCGATCGCGGTGCTGTACGGGTCGAGTGGGTCATGCCCTGCCAACACACCGAGCATCGTCGCGCAGTCGGCGACCGTCGTCGTCAGCGGACCGGCGTGATCGAGTGTCCAGCTCAGGACCGTGACTCCGCGCTTGCTGATCCGGCCGTAGGTGGCCTTCATTCCGGTAACCCCGCACAGAGCTGCCGGTATCCGAATCGACCCGCCGGTGTCGGTCCCCATCGCAGCCGGGACGAGCCGAGCCGCAACGGATGCACCCGAGCCACCGCTCGACCCTCCGGGCACCCGATCGAGCGCCCACGGGTTCCGTGTAGGCGGAGTGTTGACCCCGTACGCGTATTCGTGGGTGGTGGTCTTGCCGAGCACGATGCCATCGGCGGCACGCAGCCGAGCAACGGTCTCCGAATCTTCCTGCGCCGGAGCATCCGATGAGGCGAGCGAACCCGACCGGGTCGGGATTCCCTCGACGTCGTACAGATCCTTGACGGCGAAAGGCACGCCTCGCATCGGTCCTCCGGGTTCCCCGCGCCGAATGGAATCACGTTGACGTTCGGCCACCGCCCGAGCCTCCGACGCGTTCACCACGACGAAAGACTCCAGGTCGTCGTCCATCTCAGCGATTCGGGCGAGGTATGCATCGACGACGGCAACCGGGTCCAGAACTCCGGACTCGACTCGGCGGTGAATATCGGTCACCGACGCGGCCAGCGGGTCGAGGTCGTCGCGGGCACTGTCAGCACTCATCACAGCTCCTGTCCATGGTCAAGTGCAGCGGTAGCGGTGTCTCCACGGTCAGTGCGGACGCGAGACGGTGTGCCGACTCGATCGCCGCCGACGCCGCGACGTCGGCCAGAGTTCCGCCAACGAGCTCGCCAGACACCGAGCGAGCTGCCAACGCTGCTGCTGCCCAATGCTTCTCGGTCATCGCGTTACCCCGATCGTCGGTTCCAGTACTGCATCGACGAGGGTGCGAGTGATGTCGGTCCTCGGGTTTGTCAGCAGCTCGTCCACGGGTCCGGATTCGACCAGCTTTCCGCGGTCGAGTACTCCTGCGCGGTCGCACATGTGCTCCACCAGCGCGAGGTTGTGCGTGATGAGCAACAGAGTGAGTCCGCGTTCGGCCTGCAAGTCCTTGAGCAGGTTCAGAATCTGAGCCTGGACCGACACGTCCAGAGCGGCGGTCGGCTCGTCGAGAACGATGAAGTCGGGATCGGTGATCAGAGCGCGCGCGATACCGAGACGTTGCCGCTGACCGCCCGAGAATTCGTGAATGTAGCGGTCGTAGTGCGACGGTTCCATGCCGACCCGATCGAACATCTCGAGCACCGCGGCGCGGATGTCCTTCTTGGCGACGAGCTGAAACCGTTCGAGGGCATACCCGACCTGGGAGCCGACGCTACGGCGCGGATTGAACGCGGAGCCCGAATCCTGGAAGACGATCTGCATGTTCTTGCGGTAGCGACGCATGTCCAACGGGCTGAGCGCTGCAATGTCGTTGCCGTCGAACAGCACCGATCCCGAGGTCACCGTTTCCAGTGCCAACACCATGCGTCCGGTCGTTGTCTTGCCCGAGCCGGATTCGCCGATCAACCCGAACGTTTCGCCCCGTCCGATATCGAAGCTGACGTCGTCGACGGCCACGAAATCTGTCATGGATCGGCCGTCACCTCGAACGCGGTAGACCTTTCGTAGATCACGCAGTGAAACCAAGGGCAGTTTGCCGGCCGATGCGGTGGCCGACGACGTCGAGTGATCAAGCTGAGACATTGTTCTTCCCGCCTTCGGAGATCGAATCGTGTGAGAACTCGAACAATCGACGGCTCGAGCGCGGAATCGCTCGCTCTGCGGCCGACAAGCGCAATTTCGGAACGGCGTTCATCAGCCCCTGGGTGTACGGATGTTGCGGTCGTTCGAGAATGTCTGCACGCGTGCCGGTTTCGACGATTCTTCCGTGCCGCATGACGGAAACCTGGGAGCACACATGGGCGACGACGCCGAAGTCGTGGGTGACGATCAGGATTGCCGTGCCGAGTTCGCGGTTGATGTCGAGAAGTAGGTCGAGGATCTGCTTCTGCACCGTTGCGTCGAGTGCAGTGGTCGGCTCGTCCGCCAGCAGCAGTTCGGGCCGGCACGCCAGCGCTATTGCGATGACGACTCTCTGACGTTGTCCACCGCTGAGCTCGTGCGGGTACGCCTTCATTCTTCTCACCGCATCAGGCAGTGCCACCAGCTCCAGTGCTTCCAACGCAGTTCTGCGCGCTGTCCTGGCGTCGACTTTCTGATGCAAGCGAATGACCTCGACCAGTTGAGCACCGATCGTGAACGACGGGTCGAGTGCGCTGAGCGCATTCTGCGACACCAATCCGATGTGGCCACCGCGAATCTCGCGCATGGCTCGCTCGTCTTTCTCCAGCACGTTCTCCCCCCGAAAGAGGATGCGGCCACTGCTGATTCGGGCTCGTCCAGACCCGAGAAGGCCGAGGACGCTGAGCGAGGTGACGCTCTTGCCTGATCCCGACTCGCCGACCAGCCCTCGGATCTCCCCCGGTTCGACCGACAGGTCGACGTGCTTGACCGCCTGCACCACGCCACCGTCGGTGTGGAAATCGACGCTCAGGTCTTCGATTCTCAACAGTGCGGTCATCAGCTCGTCTGCTTTCTCGGGTCGAGGGCGTCGCGGATTCCGTCGCCGACGAGGTTGAACGACAGGGCAACGACAAGGATGACGATGCCCGGAATGGTGGCGATGTGATAGATGCCTTCGAGGAGCACGCTGGAGCCGTCGGAGGTCATGATTCCCCAGTCCGCAGTGGGCGGCACGACGCCGACGCCGAGAAAGCTCAATCCGGCAGCAACGACGATCATCAAGCCGCACAAAGTGGTTGCGTACACGGTGAGGTTGGCCACGACGTTGGGAGCAAGCTCTCGGAACATCAGATGACCGACGTTCGCGCCGTAGGCCCGTGCTGCCTCGATGTATTCCTTGCCCGATTCCTGCACTGTCGCGGTGTATGCCACTCGCGCCATGTACGGCACCAAGGTGATTCCGATGGACAGCATCACGTTGCCGAGTCCTGCACCGAGAACTGCCGACAGCGCGATCGCCAACAGCACGAGAGGAAATGCGAACAGGACGTCGAGAATGCGCATCAGCAATTCGCCTGCTCTGCTTCGCTTGTAGCCGGCGAACAGTCCGATCATCAGTGCAATCGGAAAGACCACAAGTACCGGCACAACCGCCACGACGAGGGAGTTGCGCCCGCCGTACAGCAGACGGGAAAGAATATCCCGCCCTTGCCCGTCCAGGCCGAGTGGATGCCCCTCGGTGCCGATCCCGGCGAGTCTGTTCACCGGATCCCCCATGGTCGGGCTGTACGGGGTCAGCAACGGCGCACAGATCGATGCGAGGACGACCAGCAGCAGGAACACCGCTGACGCCACTGCGACCCTGTCTCGGCCGAAGGCGCGTAAACCGAGCCTCCAGGCCGAGGTCGGAGTCGCCGCTTCCGTGTTCGACGGAGCCGCCGAAGGCCGTCGAAACACTCTGCGACCGGACCGAGCATCGATGCTGACGGATGCGTTCATGCCGATACCTTCTTCCGTGAGCGCGGGTCGAGAAGCCCGACCGCCGTGTCGGCGACGAGATTGATGACGACGAATGCCAGAGCGATGAACAGCACCCCGGCTTGCACGACGGGAATGTCTCGCTGTGTGATCGACGTGTAGAGCTGTTGCCCCAGACCCGGCCACCCGAATACGACTTCGACGAAGACCACGCCGCCCAGCAGGTAGCCGACCTGCAGACCGATGACGGTGACGATCGGTGGCAGCGCATTGCGTAGACCGTGTCGCCAGAGCACCGACTGCTCAGACAACCCCGATGCCCTGAGTGTGCGAATGTAGTCCTGCTGCAACACATCCACCATCACCGAGCGCGACATGCGAGCGATCACCGCCAACGGCACCAGCGCCGCCGCGATCGCCGGAAGTACCAGGTGGGTGAGCATGTCCCCCAGTCCTCCGGGGCTCCGACTGTTGTACATGCCCGAGGTCGGAAACACCCCGAGACGTATCGAGAAGAAACCGATCAGCACGAGTCCGAACCAGTAGACGGGCACACTTGCTCCGGCGAGAGCGGCGAACATGGCGATCCGGTCGAACACACTGTTCTGCTTGCGGGCCGCCGCGATTCCGAGCGGAACGCCGACGATCACACACAGCAGCAGTGCGGCGAACGTGAGAATCATCGTGTTCCACAGCCGAGGCAACATGATCTCCGACACCGGCTTGTTCACCGTCAACGACCGACCGAAATCGCCCTGCAGCAAGCCGCCCATGTAGTCGAGGTACTGAATCGGCAGCGAGCGATCGAGACCGAGCTCGGTCCGTACTGCGGCGATCGACTCGGCGGTTGCACCAGACCCGAGAATGGTCAGCGCCGGATCTCCGGGGACCAACTGAAGCAACAGGAAGACGATCAGGCTGACTCCGAACAGAACCAGGATCGTGGACAGCAGGCGATGTGCCACCGTTCGCGTCATTGTTCGAGCCTCACTTCTTTCAGGTCGTACCATTCCTCGCTGGGCGAGACGAATCCGGATACGTACGGGGCCAACACGTAAGGAGCCTTGTCGTTCACCACAGGTGCCAGCGCAGCGTCCTCGGTGACGATGTCGTTCGCCTGACGCCAGTAGTCGTTCGCGACGTCTTCGTCCGTCGCTCGGATCGCCTGATCCATCACCGAGTCGAGCTCGGGGTTGGAGTAGTACCCCACGTTGACTCCGTTGGGGGACTGCAACTTCGAGGACGTGACGATGTACAGCCAGTACGGCGTCGTCATACCCCACGACATCTGGGCCATACCCACACCGGGCTTCATTCCCTGCGCCCACGTACCGAGGTACGAAATCCATTCCTGCGTCTGGATTTGCATGTCTATCCCGATCTCGGCGAGATTCTGCTGCAGATATTCCGCCATCTGCGTCGGAATGATCTGACCCGAGCCGTCGACGGAGGTGATCAAGGTCGTGGTGAAGCCGCCCTGAAGGCCGACCGAGGCCAGCAACTCCTTCGCCTTGGCGATGTCCCGCGTGTAGGCATCGGTCCTCTCGACGTACGCGCCGTTCGCCGGCGCTTGAACACCGTAGGCGGGGTTGACACTTCCGCGAAGAAGATCATCTGCCATCCCGTCCCGATCGATGGCCAGATTGATCGCTTGCCGCACTTCTTTGATCGCCATGTTCGGGTCCTGCATGTTGAACGAGAGGTACCACACGTGCGGCGGTGTCCCCTCCGACAGCTGATAGCCCTCACTCACCAAGTTGTCGATACTGTCCGGGCTCGGTACCGCAATCATGTCGACGTCACCACTGCGCAATGCAGCTACCCGCGCCGACGCGTCGGGAAGTGGCCGGAACACCACGCCTGAGATCGAGGGCTTCGTGCCCCAATAATTGTCGTTGCGCAGCAGGCTGATTCGCTCACCGCGAATTCGCTCGTCGAAGACGAACGGCCCGGTACCGACAGGATGGTCGCCGACGTCGTCGCCGTATGTCTCGATCGATGCCGGGCTCATGATCGCCGTCGACCCGTTTCCGCCCTGCGCAAGCATGCGAAGGAACGGCGAGAACGGTTGGGACTCGGTCACGACGAGCGTGTACTGATCGACGGCCTGGACATCGGCCGTGTTCTGCCAGATGAAGTTCGTTTGCCCTGCAGCCTTGGCGGAGTACTGCGGGGCACTCTTGTCCCACATGCGGCGAAAGTTGTACTCCACCGCCGCCGCATCGAGCGGCGTTCCATCGTGGAACGAGACGCCCTGACGGATGTGGAACGTGTAGGTGAGTCCGTCCTCCGACACGTCCCAGGACTCGGCCAACCCGGGATCGAGAGCAGGTACCGCCGCCTCCGACGACGGCGTGCGGAGATCTTCGGTCACCAGCGGCTCGAACATCTGCTGATTTATTCGCCAGCTGACCCAGCCGCCTGCAACTTGGGGGTCGAGGACGTCGGCCTCGGATTCGATGGCCACCACGAACGTATTGCCGGTCTCGACGTCCGCGGCACTGGTGGCTCCACACGCCGTGAGCGCGCTCAGCGCGAGAGCCAGGACGGCGGTGGCGGCGACGATCGATCTCGGACGTCGCCGGTACGGCGTGCGCGGGCTCATGCGGTGGCCGTTCTGACAGCCAGTTTCATGGGACATGTTCCTTCGATCTGAGGATTGACCGGCCTGTGGGGACGCGTATTCGGGCTCCGAAAGCGAAGTACGGGTCGAGGATTCCGCGTAGTGCGCCGTCGAACTGTGCGGATAATCAACGGTAAACAGTGGAGTGCGCAGTTCATATACGTCGAAATACGTATCCTTCATGCGCTGAGTCACAGAATTTACCGTTGCAGCACAACATATTTCGATGCTGTTACGTGGCGAAGTCGATCGACCACACGAAAAGACGGCGTCGGTGTCACCGACGCCGTCATGGCAATGCGAGTTGCGTAGTGTTGCGGATCAGCGCAGGGCGGCACGCTGTGAGTCGACGGACCGATCCTCGGAACCCAGACCTAGTTCCGTGGCGTACACCGCAGCGAGGACACGATTGGGAACGCCCAGTTTGCGCAGGATCTTCTCTACGTGAGTGGTGACAGTGCGCGGCGACAGAAAGAGTTGCTCGCCGATCTCGGAGTTGGACATCCCTCGTCGGACGCAGTCCAAAATCTGCAACTCGCGACGAGTGAGCCGAAAGCGCGCTGCGGAACGACGGTCGAGTGCGTACCCGGTGAATGCCGGCCGCATCCGTTCGAGCAGTTCCTTGCCGGTGCCGGGGAAGTTCTGCTTCTCCACGTTTCCATGGCACATCCCGATGATCTCACCGGCGTTGTCGTGCAACAACATCAGTACGCCGTTGTTGAAGCCGTGAGGCCGCAGCACTTGGCTCCCGCTGTAGGAAGTGGCGAACCCCGGAACCTCGGTCCAATCGAAGATGAACTCGTGGTTCGAGAACTGCTTCTCGAATTCGGGTCGCGTATCGATGCTGCCGGTCAGGAAATCAGCAACGGTGTCTCCATATCCACGCTGTCCGACGGTGACGAATCTACCTGCGATGTCATCCTTGTAGGCGAACAGAAAACCGTCGCACTTGCCCTCGAATCTCAGGAAGTCGATCGCGCCGTCCATTCGTCGCTTTGCCACCGGTGACGACAGATCCGCCGCCATGGACGCAATATCGAAAGACATGAATCACGTCCTTCCGCTGGAGTTCTCCTGCGCACGGCAGGTCGAGGACGAACTCCAGTGAACAGCACGACGCTTTCGATCGTGTTAAACCGAGGTTGCAACCGCGCTCACGGATGAGCGATCACAGTGACGTCAGAAGCCGAGCTTGCCCATCTGCTTCGGGTCGGTTTGCCAGTCCTTGGCGATCTTGACGTGCAGGTCCAGGTAGATCCTGGTGCCGAGCAGCTTCTCGATCTGCAGCCGCGACGCCGTGCCGACCTCTTTGAGTCGCGAACCGCCCTTGCCGATGATGATCGCCTTCTGGCTCGATCGCTCGACGTAGAGGATCGCGTGCACGTCGAGCATGTTGTCGTGGCCTTCACGGGGCACGACCTCGTCGATGACGACGGCAAGCGAGTGAGGCAGCTCGTCGCGGACACCTTCGAGCGCGGCCTCACGGATGAGTTCGGCCATGAGGATTTCCTCGGGCTCGTCGGTCAGCTCACCGTCGGGGTAGAACGCCGGCCCCGGTGGCAGTTCGGAGGCCAGCAGATCGACGAGCTTCTCGATCTGCTCGCCCGATTCGGCCGACACCGGAATGACGTGCGAATTCTCGCCGAGCAGCTTCGACAACGACATCAGCTGCTGTACGACGCGTTCCTTCTTGACCTTGTCGATCTTGGTCACGATGCCGATGAGCGTCGTCTTGGGGGCGATGTGCCGCACCTGTTCGAGAATCCATCGGTCGCCGGGCCCGATCTTCTCGTCCGCGGGGATGCAGAGTCCGATGACGTCGACCTCGGAGTAGGTGTCCTGCACGAGGTCGTTGAGACGTTGCCCCAGCAGCGTTCTCGGTCGGTGCAGGCCGGGAGTGTCGACCAGGATCAGCTGGGCGTGCTCGCGGTGCACGATGCCGCGAATGGTGTGCCGCGTCGTCTGGGGACGCGAGGACGTGATGGCGATCTTCGATCCCACCAACGCGTTGGTCAGTGTTGATTTGCCGGTGTTGGGTCGGCCCACGAAACAGACGAATCCGGATCGGAACTCACCGTTGTTCTGCTCGGACACAAGAGCACCTCCAGATTTCAGTGTTGGCGAGTGGCGTCGGACGAGTCGTCGTCCTCGGTGGAGTCTTCTTCGGGTTCGAGCTTCTCGACCAGGACCGTGGCGATACGGACGCGGCCCTTGGGGTCGGCTCCACCTTCTCCGCGCAGCAGCAGGCCATGAGTGATCACCTGCGAACCGGGCAACGGTACTCGACCGAGCTCGTAGCCGAGGAGTCCGCCGACGGTGTCGACTTCCTCCGATTCGATGTCGATACCGAAGATCTCGCCGAGGTCCTCGAGCGGCACCCGCGAGGAGAGTCGATAGCGTCCGTCGTCGAGTTCCTCGATGGGCGCAACCTCGTCGGAATCGTATTCGTCGGCGATCTCGCCGACGATTTCCTCGATCACGTCCTCGATGGTCACCAGCCCGGCGATGCCCCCGTACTCGTCGACGAGCAGGGCCATGTGGTTGCGATCGCGCTGCATCTCGGCGAGCAGACTGTCGAGTGCCTTGGAGTCGGGAACGAAGACGGCCGGACGCATCAGCTCGGACACCTGCACTCCGCGGCCACCGTCGGTGGAGTAATACGTCTGCTGCACAAGATCTTTGAGGTAGACGACACCCACCACGTCGTCCACGTTCTCGCCGATCACCGGGATGCGGGAGTGTCCGCTGCGCACGGCCAACGAGGTGGCCTGTCCTGCTGATTTGTCGGACTCGATCCACACCATCTCGGGGCGCGGGACCATGACCTCACGGGCCGAGGTGTCACCCAGCTCGAACACCGACTGGATCATCCGCCGTTCGTCGTCGGCCACGACGCCGCGCTCGCGGGCCATGTCCACCAGTTCTCGAAGCTCGATCTCGGAGGCGAAGGGGCCGTTGCGAAATCCCTTACCGGGCGTGATCGCGTTACCGATGAGGATGAGAAGTCTGCTGATCGGTCCGAGGAGCCACCCGAGGGCACGCAACGGAAGTGCGGCCGCCAACGCGATCGAGTACGCGTTCTGCCGACCGAGGGTTCGCGGACCGACACCGATCACGACGTAACTGACCAACACCATGGCCACCGCGGTGATCACCAACGCCATGGTGGAGTCGATCAACTGCGTCAGGCCACCCGCGAGCAAGACGGTGCCGCCGATTTCGCACAGAATGCGCAGCAGCACCATCAGGTTGACGTATCGCGGGCGGTCACCGACCACGACGACGAGGCCGGTGGCACCGGGGCGCTCGTCCTTGACCATGTCGTCGATTCGCGCACGCGAGACCGTGTTCAGCGCGGAATCGACGGCGGCGAACAGGCCTCCGAGAGGCACGAGAAGGACTGCGAACACGATGAGCGCAACAGCACTGCTCACGCGCTACGACCCCACACTTCCAGCTGTTCGACCACGCAGGTCATCGATCGAGTCCGTCGACGAAACCGGCCTTGCCGAGGAGCCGGGCATCGCGGGCGGCCTGTTCGGCTGCCTGCTCTGCCCGCCTGGCGTCTTCGTACCATTCGGCCAGCAGCCGGTTCTGCAGCTCGAACATTTCCTTCTCTTCGTCCGGCTCGGCGTGGTCGTAGCCGAGCAGGTGCAGTACACCGTGCACGGTCAGCAACGCCAGCTCGTGCTCGAGCGAATGACCAGCTGCAGCAGCCTGATCGGCGGCGAACGACGGGCACAGCACGATGTCGCCGAGCATCGCCGGTCCGGGTTCGGGGGCGTCGGGACGACCGCCCGGCTCGAGCTCGTCCATCGGAAACGACATCACGTCGGTGGGGCCGGGCAGATCCATCCACCGCATGTGCAGATCTGCCATCGTTGCCGAATCCACCAGCACCATCGACAGTTCCGCGGCGGGATGCACGTCCATGCCGGCGATCGCGAACCGTGCGACCGAGACCAGCTCGGGTTCGGAGATGTCCATCCCCGACTCGTTGGACACTTCGATACTCATCTAGCCACTACCCACGCTCTCGTTGCCTGTCGTTTTCGTACATCCGAATCATCTTCTCGCCGAACGCGGTCCACCGGTGCGGCGTTGCGCCCTGTTGGGAATGACGCCTTCCGATGTCGACTCGAACCGCTCGTACGCGTCGACGATCTCCGAGACCAATCGGTGTCGCACCACGTCGCTGCTGGTGAGCTGCGCGAAATGGATGTCGTCGACGTCGGTGAGGATCTCCGACGCCGCACGCAGCCCGGATCGCGCGCCACCAGGAAGGTCGACCTGAGTCACGTCGCCGGTCACGACGATCTTCGACCCGAATCCGAGTCGGGTCAGGAACATCTTCATCTGCTCGGCGGTGGTGTTCTGCGCCTCGTCGAGAATGATGAATGCGTCGTTGAGCGTGCGGCCGCGCATGTAGGCGAGCGGGGCGACTTCGATGACCCCGGCCTGCATCAGCTTGGGGATCGCCTCGTCGTCCATCATGTCGTGCAACGCATCGTGCAACGGACGCAGGTACGGGTCGATCTTCTCGTGCAGCGTTCCGGGAAGGAAGCCGAGCCGCTCCCCTGCCTCCACTGCCGGACGCGTCAGGATGATGCGGCTGACCTGCTTGGTCTGCAGTGCCTGCACGGCTTTCGCCATGGCCAGGTACGTCTTGCCGGTACCCGCGGGACCGATACCGAACACGATGGTGTTGGCGTCGATCGCATCCACGTACCGCTTCTGATTCAGCGTCTTGGGGCGGATCGTCTTGCCGCGGCGCGAGAGGATGTCCAGGCTCAGCACCTCGGCCGGTGAATCCGACACACCCTCGGTGAGCATGGCGATCGATCGGCGCACCGCATCGGGAGTCAATGGCTGAGCGCGCTTGGCCAACGCGGCCAACTCGGAGATCACCCGTTCGGCCAGCGCCACATCGGCCACTTTTCCGGTGAGCGTTACGGCGTTTCCTCGTACGTGGATATCTGCCGTCAGCATCTGTTCGAGCGCCCGCAGGTTCTCGTCGGACTGTCCCAGCAGTGGCATCACTGCTTCGGGGGCGAGTTCCAAGGTGGACCGAACGTCACGCTCGGCGGGAAATTCGCTGTGTTCGCTCACGTGGTGGCTATGGCCTGCTCTCTGGTGTCGGCTTATCGGACGCGCACTTGGTATGGATCGAGTTTAACGCCGCAGCAACGATGCGCATTCCCATTACTCGCTGGTGGCACCGATCACCGCATCGAGAGAGAGCGCCCAACACCGCGAATCGGGATTCAGGAAAGCGAAGTGGTCCTCCCCCGGCACGATCGTCAGTCGCGCGTCGTCTCCGGCAGCGCGCGCCAGCGCTACGTACCGCTCGCTCTGCGCCGCGGGTACCTGGATGTCCTCGGATCCGTGCAGGGCGATCGTCGGGATGCCGATTGGCGCGCGGGCCGCGGGTGAGGCCGACCGGTACAGGTCGGGATCGTCCTCGTACCGGGCCTGCAACAGCGCCTCGACTGCTGGGTTGGTGCGTCCCGCAGCACCGCGAGGTTCCAGGTCGAGGACACCGGCCTGCGAGACGATGCGCGACGGGCGGACCTTCGTGCCGGTCTCGCCGCCGAGCCACACAGCCAGGTGTCCGCCTGCCGAGTGGCCGATGACGCGGACGTCGTCGATCCCGACCGGGGCATGGTGCTGCAGTTCCCCGGCGACCACCTCGAGTGCTGCGGTCACATCGGACTGCATCTCCTGCCAGTGCCCACCTGCGCCGACGCGTCGGTACTCGATGTTCCACGCGACCGCTCCGGCTCCGGCGACTGCGCGGGCGAACTGGGTACCCAGAGTGGACCCGTACTGTCCGCTCCAGAAGCCACCGTGCACCACCACGACGACCGGCGTCCGGTGATCCATCGGCTCGGCAGGCAGGTAGAGGTGGCCGAACTGCTCCGGGTGATCGCCGTACTCGATCTTGATCCGTGCGCTCACGAGTTCTGGAAGTCGGGCGGTAGTTGGGTCCAGCGCGAGGTCAGGACACCCAGCGCGCCGAGAGCCACAGCTCCTGCCGTCGAGGTGCGCAGTACCGTCGGGCCCAGCACCACCGGCGTCGCACCCGCCTCGGTCAGAGCGGTGACCTCCCTGTCGTCGAGCCCGCCCTCGGGTCCGACGACGATCACGACCTCGGGCACCGAGTCGAACGGCAGATCCCGGAACGCCGAGGTGGCAGCCTCGTGCAACACGGCGACGATTCCGCCGCGCTCCACGACGCCGCGCACGAAGGCGCTGACCTCCCGCGAATCGTGCAGCTCGGAGACCTCGGGGACGAATGCCCGACGCGACTGCTTGGCTGCCTCCGCCGCGGTGCTCCGCCACTTCGCGACGCCCTTGGCTGCCTTCGGGCCCTCCCACCGTGCGACGCATCGCGCGGACTGCCAGGGTACGACCGCGTCGACGCCCGCTTCGGTGGCCAGCTCGACGGCGAGTTCCGATCGGTCCGCCTTCGGCAGCGCCTGTACGAGCGTCACCACCGGAGTGGGACGCGGCATCTCGCTGCGCGACTGCACGGTCAGTTCCAGTCGGTTCTTCTCCGCTGCGGCGACGATCGCGTCGGCCAAGCCGCCTGCTCCGTCACCGAGGAGCACCCGCTCGCCGACGCGGATGCGTCGAACCGTCGCGGCGTGGTGCCCTTCCTTGCCGTCGAGCACCGCGAGCTCGCCGACGTTCGGCAGGGGCGAGAGGTAGAAGACCGTGGGGGCCATCGATCAGCGACCGCTGAATGCTTCCCGCAACCGCGAGAACAGCCCGCCGCTGTGCGCCGAACCGGTGGTGACGACCTCCGCCGAGTCGCGGTCGCGCATCGACCTGAGCTGTTCGAGCAGATGGGTCTGCTTGCTGTCGAGCTTGGTCGGCACGATGACCTCGAGGTGCGCGTGCAGATCTCCTCGAATGCCGGAGCGCAGCTTGGGCATACCGTGACCACGCAGTACCGTCGTCGAATTCGGTTGTGTCCCTTGCTCGATCGAGATCTCGGTGGGTCCGTCGATGATCGCGTCGATGTTGACCGAGGTGCCGAGCGCGGCGTCGACCATCGGGACGCGGACGGTGCAGTGCAGGTCGTCACCGTCGCGCACGAACACCTCGTGCTGCTGTTCGACGATCTCCACGTACAGGTCTCCAGCGGGACCGCCGCCGGGACCGACCTCGCCCTGCAAGGCCAGCCGGATCCGCATGCCGTTGCTCACGCCGACTGGCACCTTGACCGAGATGTCGCGACGCGACCGGACGCGACCATCGCCGCCGCACTTGCGGCAGGGGTCGGGGATGGTCTCGCCTGCGCCGCGGCAGGTGGGGCACGGGCGGCTGGTCATGACCTGGCCGAGGAACGAGCGCTGCACCGACTGCACTTCACCGGCACCGCCGCAGGTTTCGCAGCGAACCGGCTTGGAATCGCCGTTGGTGCCCGAGCCAGTGCACAGGTCGCAGAGAATCGCCGTGTCGACGGTGATGTGCTTGGTCACGCCTGTGGCGCACTCGTCGAGGGTGAGCTTGGTACGCAGCAGTGAATCGGCGCCCGGCTGGACGCGCCCCTTCGGACCGCGCTGGGATCCGCCCGCGCCGCCACCGAAGAACGCCTCGAACACATCTCCCAGGCCGCCGCCGAATCCGGCTCCACCGAATCCCCCGCCGCCGCCTCCGCCGCCCTGCTGCAGCGGGTCGCCGCCCAGGTCGACGATGCGACGCTTCTCTGGATCGGAGAGCACCTCGTATGCGGTGGAGATGTCCTTGAACCGAGCCTGCGCGGCCTCGTCCGGGTTGACGTCCGGGTGCAGTTCTCGCGCCAGCTTGCGGTAGGCGCGCTTGATCTCCTGGTCCGTCGCCTGCTGGCCGACGCCCAAAGTCCCGTAATAATCCCGTGCCACGTCGTCTCTTTCGTCCTAGAAGATGAATCTCGTTCGATGAAGCTGTGTGCCGGCCGCCCGTGCCCCCGCCGCCTGCGTTCGATCGGTTCTCGCTGGTCTCAGCGTTCGGCCAGGACCTCGCCGATGTACCTGGCAACCGCGGCAACCGACGCAATTGTTCCTGGGTAGTCCATTCGGGTCGGCCCGAGAACACCCATTCCTCCGAGGACCATGCCAGCCGACCCGTACCCGGTGGAAATCACCGATGTCCCGCGCATCTCCTCGACCTGCGTCTCCTCGCCGATGCGCACCGTGACGGTGCGAGTGTCCTGCGTCACGGCGAGCAGCTTGAGGACCACCACTTGCTCTTCCAGCGCCTCGAGTACCGCCCTGAGCGATCCGGGAAACCCCGCGTCGCCGGCGAAATCCGCGGCGTTGCGCGTCAGGTTGGCCGTTCCGCCGAGAACCAGGCGTTCCTCGGGATGCTCCACGAGTGATTCCACCAGCACCGTTGCCGATCGGATCATCGCGTCGCGCAGCGCGGGCGGAGCGTTCTCCGCGAGTTCGGCCACCGCAGCCGACGCCGCCGCCAGCCGCTTGCCTTCCAGCGCACCACCGAGAAGACGCCGCAGCCGGGCCAAGTTCTCTTCGTCGATCACGTCGCCGAGCTCGACGATGCGCTGATCGACTCGCCCGGAGTCGGTGATGAGCACCAGCAGCAGCCGGGCCGGGGTGAGCGCCACCACTTCGAGGTGGCGAACCGACGAAGCCGACAGCGTGGGGTACTGCACCACGGCGACCTGACGGGTCAACTGAGCCAGCAAGCGGACGCCGCGTCGCAACACGTCGTCCAGGTCGACGCCGTTCTCGAGGAACTCCAGGATGGCGCGGCGTTCGGCCGCCGACAGCGGCTTGACGTCGGCTATTCGGTCGACGAACTGTCGATAGCCCTTGTCGGTCGGAACCCGACCGGAGCTGGTGTGCGGCTGGGCGATGTAGCCCTCGGCCTCGAGCACGGCCATGTCGTTACGCACCGTTGCACTGGACACTCCCAGGTTGTGGCGCTCGACCAGGGCACGTGAACCGACGGGTTCCTGGGTGGACACGTAGTCCGCCACGATCGCTCGTAGAACCTCGAACCGCCTGTCGTCGGTGCTCGACATCCGGTGCCCACCTCCGTTCTCGTTTCCAATCGTCGCTCGAGTCTAGTAGCCGGCGAACGCATGCTCGTGCAAGGCCTTACTGTGGTCCGAGTGGAAACGTTCTTTCGATTCGGTCCAGCGGCTCGAGGCTCGCGATGATCTTCAAAGGTGTTCGTGACGGAAAGCCGTACCCCGAGCACGGTCTGTCCATCAGAGACTGGTCGAGAATCCCGCCGCGCCAGCTCCGTCTGGACGAGATCGTCACCACCACCAAGGTGCTCGAGCTGGACAGGTTGCTGTCCGAGGACTCCACCTTCTACGGCGATCTGTTCCCCCACGCGGTCCAGTTCCGTGGTGTCATCTATCTGGAGGACGGCTTGCATCGCGCAGTGCGTGCGGCTCTGCGAAATCGAACTGTGTTGCACGCCAGGGTGTTCGACTACGACGCACTGAGCGCCTGAAACAGATTGTTCAGGCGGCTGCGATGGTGCGCACCACCGCGTCGGCGAGCAAACGCCCCCGGTCGGTCAGTACGAGACGATCACCCTGCGCCGCCATCAACCCGTCCGCGACCGTCTGTTCGGCAGCGGCGCGCTCGGCAGGCCCGAGCACACTCATCGGCACTCCCGTTCGGAGTCGGACGGTCAACATCAGTTCCTCGAGGTGTCGATCCTCGGCGCTGAGTAACTCGCTGCCGTGCACCGGCAGAACCCCGGTGGCCAGGCGATCGGCGTATGCCGCCGGGTGTTTGACGTTCCAGAACCGGGTGCCGCCGATGTGACTGTGTGCGCCGGGCCCCGCGCCCCACCAGTCGCCGCCGTCCCAGTAGCCGATGTTGTGGCGGCACTGTGCGTCGGCGTCGGTGGCCCAGTTCGACACCTCGTACCAGGACAGGCCTGCAGCGTTCAACGCCGTGTCGATGCGCTCGTACCTGGATGCCAGCACGTCGTCGTCGGGTGCAGGCAGCTCACCGCGGCGGACCTTACGAGCCATGGCCGTTCCGTCCTCGACGATCAGTGCGTACGCCGACACATGGTCGACGCCAGCCTCGAGAACCGCGGCGAGGGATTGATCCAGATCGCCGTCTCGCTCACCGGGCGTGCCGTAGATGAGGTCGAGATTGACGTGCTCGAATCCCGCCGCTCGTGCTTCCTTGGCCGCGGCGACCGCGCGACCCGGCGTATGTGTGCGATCGAGCACGGCGAGCACATGCGGTGCGGCGGACTGCATTCCGAGCGAGATGCGGGTGAAGCCCGAGTCGCGGAGCCGGTCGAAGAATTCCGGCGACGTCGATTCCGGGTTGGATTCCGTGGTGACCTCGCCGCCGTCGGTCAGACCGAAACTGGACCTGACCGCACCCAGGACGTCGGCCAGACCGTCGCCCCCGAGCAGTGACGGCGTGCCACCGCCGACGAAGACGGTGTCGGCCGTCGGAACGCGGCCCGTACCGGCCTGTATCAGACCTGCCGCGGTGTCCAACTCTCGTCGCAAGCCCTCCAACCAGGACTGCGGCGACGCCGATGAGCCCAGCTCTCCCGCCGTGTAGGTGTTGAAGTCGCAGTACCCACACCGCGTGGCGCAGAACGGAACGTGCACGTAGATCCCGAACGCGCGATCCCCCACCCCGTCGAATGCCTCGACCGGCAGCTCGAAGGTGGACGGGGCGGGTACGACGGTATTCACGCCCCCCAGTGTCCCAGAGTTCACGATCGCTCCAGCCCACCGTTCGCAATCGTGACTGCAACAGCCCTGCCAGCCTATTTACCCCGAAATTTGGGTAAATAGCCGCCGCGGTCGTCCGTCGCCCCGATGACGTGGCACAATGGCACCCGTGACCGACTCAGGAATTCGACTCGTGGCGCGCCGCCATGTCGATCTCGGCCGTGTCTGCAGCGCGTCGTGTCGACACACGACCGGCTGCTGACCAGCCTCCTTCGAGCACGTCCATTCGATCCACCGGTTTCCCACTGTCGTCGAAAGCGCAATTGCCTGCGCCCTCGTCCCGGGTACCGGCCAGCACAAAGATGCAGGAGCAATGCATGTCGTCGACCAGCGACGCGACCACCGACGCTGCCTCCGTCACACCACGGGAGCGCACGCCGCGGCCGACCAAGCGTCGAGCCGAGGGACAGTGGGCACTGGGGTACCGGGAGCCACTGAACGCCAACGAGCAGTCCAAGAAGGACGACAACCCGCTCAACGTGCGTGCCCGCATCGAGAACATCTATTCCAAGCAGGGTTTCGACAGCATCGACAAGGGCGACCTTCGCGGACGTTTCCGCTGGTGGGGCCTCTACACCCAGCGCGAGCAGGGATACGACGGCACCTTCACCGGTGACGACAACATCGACCTGCTCGAGGCCAAGTACTTCATGATGCGTATCCGCTGCGACGCGGGCGCGTTGAACCTGGAGCAGCTGCGTGTCCTCGCCGGCATCTCCCAGGAGTTCGGTCGCGACACCGCCGATCTGTCCGACCGGGAGAACGTTCAGTTCCACTGGGTCGAGGTCGAGAACGTCCCCGAGATCTGGCGTCGGATCGAAGCGGTCGGCCTGAAGACCACCGAGGCGTGCGGCGACTGCCCACGCGTGGTGCTCGGTTCCCCGCTCGCGGGCGAGGCCGTCGACGAGGTCCTCGACCCCACCGCCGCCATCGACGAGATCGTCGAGCGCTACATCGGCAAGCCGGAGTACTCCAACCTGCCGCGCAAGTTCAAGACGGCGATCTCGGGCCTGCAGGACGTGGTGCACGAGATCAACGACTGCGCATTCGTCGGCGTCGTGCATCCCGAGCACGGGCCCGGACTCGACCTGTGGGTCGGCGGCGGCCTGTCCACCAACCCCATGCTCGCGCAGCGAGTCGGCGTCTGGGTTCCGCTCGAGGACGTTCCCGACGTGTGGGAAGGCGTCGTCTCGATCTTCCGCGATTACGGCTACCGCCGACTGCGCACCAAGGCGCGCCTGAAGTTCCTCATCAAGGACTGGGGCATCGAGAAGTTCCGTCAGGTCCTCGAGGATGAGTACCTGCACCGCAAGCTCATCGACGGCCCGGCTCCCGAGAAGCCCGCTCGGCCCCGCGATCACGTCGGTATCCAGAAGCTCAAGAACGGACTCAACGCCGTCGGTGTTGCCCCCATCGCGGGCCGCGTCTCCGGCACCATCCTCGCCGCCGTCGCCGACGCCGCCGAGAAGGCCGGGTCCGATCGCGTGCGATTCACGCCGTACCAGAAGCTGATCGTCCTCGACGTTCCGGACGAGACGCTCGAGCAGCTGATCTCCGATCTCGATGCGTTGGGCCTCCCTGCCCGGCCCTCGCACTGGCGCAAGAATCTGATGGCGTGCAGCGGCATCGAGTTCTGCAAGCTCTCGTTCGCCGAAACCCGCAAGCGTTCACAGGTTCTCGTACCGGAGCTCGAAGAGCGCCTGGCCGACATCAACAGCAAGCTCGACGTGCCGATCACGATCAACATCAATGGCTGCCCCAACTCCTGCGCGCGGTCGCAGATCGCCGACATCGGGTTCAAGGGCCTTCTGGTCGACGACGGAGCCGGGAATCAGATCGAGGGTTTCCAGGTTCATCTCGGAGGCAGCCTCGGACTCGACAGTGCGTTCGGCCGAAAGTTGCGCCAGCACAAGGTCAACAGCTCCGAGCTGGGAGATTACATCGACAGAGTGGTGCGCAATTTCGACAAGCACCGCGAGGACGGCGAACGGTTCGCTCAGTGGGCCGTACGAGCAGACGAGGCGGATTTGCGATGAGTACCAGGCTGAATTTGACGGTGGAGGAATTGAAGGACATCGCCGAGCGCGGTGCCCGCGAGCTCGACGGGGCGAGCCCACTGGAGCTGCTGCAGTGGACCGAGGACAACTTCGGTAACGACTTCATCGTTGCGTCCAACATGCAGGACGGGGTTCTCGTTCACCTCGCTGCACAGGTCCATCCGGGCGTGGACGTGTTGTTCCTCGACACCGGCTACCACTTCGCCGAGACCATCGGGACGCGCGACGCCGTCGAGGCGGTCTACGGCGTGCACGTCGTCAACGCCCGCGCCGAGAAGACTGTTGCGGAACAGGATTCGATCGAGGGCAAGGACCTGTTCGCCCGCGAGCCCAACCGGTGCTGCGCGATGCGCAAGGTCGCCCCTCTGAAGAAGGAACTGGCGAACTACAGCGCCTGGGTCACCGGCATCCGGCGGGTCGAAGCACCCACCCGTGCCAACGCCCCGCTCATTTCGTTCGACGACGCCTTCGGCCTGGTCAAGATCAACCCGATCGCACCGTGGTCCGACGAGGAGATGCAGGCCTACATCGACGAACATTCGATTCTGGTCAATCCCCTCGTCGACGAAGGCTATCCATCCATCGGGTGCGCACCGTGCACCGTCAAACCTGCCCCCGGAGCCGACCCGCGTAGCGGTCGTTGGGCCGGCAAGGCCAAGACCGAATGTGGGTTGCACGCCTCATGACACTCGACCTCACCTCGGCCACCGTCGGTCGAACCCATCTCGACGCAGATCGGTTCGACACGCTCGACGCACTCGAATCCGAGGCCATCCACATCTTCCGCGAGGTGGCGGGCGAGTTCGAGCGCCCCGTCATCCTGTTCTCCGGCGGCAAGGACTCGACAGTCCTGCTCCACCTGGCGATCAAGGCGTTCTGGCCCGCTCCCCTGCCGTTCGCACTGCTCCACGTCGACACCGGCCACAACCTGCAGGAGGTGCTGGACTTCCGCGACCACGTCGTCGCCAAGTACAACCTGCGCCTGCACGTGGCCAGCGTCGAGGAGTACCTCGCCGACGGACGCCTCACCGAGCGCCCCGACGGCATCCGCAACCCGCTGCAGACCGTGCCCCTCCTCGACGCGATCTCCGAGAATCGGTTCGACGCCGTCTTCGGCGGTGCCCGACGCGACGAGGAACGCGCCCGAGCGAAGGAGCGAATCTTCTCGCTGCGCAACGCGTTCGGCCAGTGGGAGCCCAAGAAGCAGCGCCCCGAACTGTGGAACCTGTACAACGGCAAGCATTCCCCCGGCGAGCAGGTGCGGGTGTTCCCGCTCAGCAACTTCACCGAACTCGACATCTGGCGCTACATCGCCCGTGACGACGTGGAACTGGCGAGCATCTACTACGCCCACCAGCGCCCCGTCTACCAGCGCGACGGCATGTGGATGACGCCCGGCGTATGGGGCGGACCGGCCGAGAACGAAGAGCTGCAGACCCTGTCGGTGCGCTACCGCACCGTCGGCGACGGATCCACCACCGGTGCCGTGCTGTCCGAGGCCGCCGACAACCAGGCAATCCTCGCCGAGGTAGCCGCATCTCGACTGACCGAACGCGGAGCCACCCGCGGCGACGACCGCGTCTCCGAGGCTGCCATGGAAGATCGCAAACGAGAAGGATACTTCTGATGAGCAGCACAGGAACTCAGCTTCTTCGCCTCGCCACCGCAGGTAGCGTCGACGACGGTAAGTCGACCCTCGTCGGTCGGCTGTTGTACGACACCAAATCCGTTCTGGCCGATCAGATCGATGCCGTCACTCGGGCGTCGGTGGACAAGGGACTGGCGACACCGGATCTGTCCCTGCTGGTCGACGGCCTACGCGCCGAGCGTGAACAGGGCATCACCATCGACGTCGCGTACCGCTACTTCGCGACGCCGCACCGCTCGTTCGTACTGGCCGACACCCCCGGCCACGTGCAGTACACCCGCAACACCGTCTCCGGTGCGTCGACGGCTCAGCTGGTCATCCTGCTGGTCGACGCCCGCAAGGGTGTCATCACTCAGACCCGCAGGCACGCAGCCGTTCTCGCCCTGCTCGGCGTTCCGCGCCTGGTACTCGCGGTCAACAAGATCGATCTGGTCGAGGACCCCGCAACGGTGTTCGCCGAGATCTCGGCCGAGTTCAACTCGCTGACCTCCTCCCTCGGCTGGTCCAGCGAGGACGTCATCGAGATCCCGGTGTCCGCACTGCACGGCGACAACGTCGCGGTGAAGTCCGAGAAGACCCCGTACTACGACGGTCCGACCCTCATCGAGCACCTCGAGTCGGTCCCGGTCGACGCCGAACCGCACCGGGTCGGTCTGCGATTCCCCGTGCAGTACGTGATCCGGCCCCGCACAGCGGAATTCCCGGACTATCGCGGATACGCCGGCCAGGTCGCAGCGGGCTCCGTCGACGTCGGCGACGAGGTCGTCATCCTGCCCTCCGGCACCCGAACGACAGTCGAGCGCATCGACACCGCCGACGGCGAATTGCGTACCGCTCACGCCGGACGCAGCGTCACCCTCGTCCTCGCCGACGATGTCGACGTCTCGCGCGGCGACACCATCGCCTCACCGCAGGACGCACCCGAGCCGATCGGCGACTTCGAGGCCACGGTGTGCTGGCTCGCCGAGAAGCCGCTTCGCCCGGGCGCTCGCCTGTTGCTCAAGCACGGCACTCGCACCACCCAGGCCATCGTCGGGACGCTGATCGAGCGCTTCGACGAGCAGGAGCTCACCGCACAAGAAGGCCCGGAGTCGTTGGAGCTCAACGAAATCGGCCGAATCTCGGTGCGCGTCGCCGAGCCCATCGTGGCAGACGACTACGCCGTCAACCGGCACACGGGCAGCTTCCTGCTGATCGATCCGGCCGGTGGCAACACGTTGGCTGCCGGGCTCGTGGGCAACGCTCTGGCTGCCGTCGAGCTGGGGTCGGCAGTTCCGGCGTGAGCGCACTGATCGCGGTTGCCCACGGCAGCCGTGACCCGCGCTCGAGCGCCACGATTCACCGCGCCGTCGACGCCCTGCGTCGACGGCGCCCGGATCTGGACGTCCGCGTCGCGTTTCTCGATCTCTCCGAGCCCGGCGTCGATCAGGTGGTCGACGACCTGGCCGATGCCGGACACGGACGCATCGTCGCCGTTCCGATGTTGCTGGGCAAGGCTTTTCATGCGAAAGTCGATCTGCCCGAGCTCTTACAAGCGGCGAGAACGCGACACCCGCACGTCTCGATAACGCAGGCCGACGTTCTGGGAGACGACCGACTCCTCATCGAGGCAGTCCGAGACCGTATCGCCGATACCGGTGTCGCAGCATCCGATTCGACGGTCGGAATCGCCCTGGCAGCTGTCGGCTCATCGGTGGCACCGGCGAATCAGCGCACCCGAGTCATCGCGCAGAAACTGCTCGCCGGAACAGACTGGGCCGGAGCTGTGACCTGCTTCGCGACGTCGGTCTCCCCGTCCCCCACCGATGCGATCACACAGCTGCGCACACTGGGAGCCGACCGCATCGTCGTTGCACCCTGGTTCCTGGCCCCGGGGCTGCTCACCGACAGGATCGAAGAGTCGGTGGCAAGCATACCGAATGTGGTGCATGCCGAAGTGATCGGAGCCCATCCGGCGCTGGCAGATCTGGTGTCGCGGCGCTACGACTCCGCAGTCTCAATGGGTCGTTCCGCAGGCTCCACTCCTGCGGCACGAGCCGTTGCGACACCGGAGCCGAACGCTCGACCGCACCCGTTCAGCGAACCGGTGCACCGTCGATCGCGTCTGCACCGCTAGCGTCTGCAATCTTCGGCACCCGAGTCGCTCGCGCGTACACCGTCTCGCCCTCGCGAAGACCGAGAGCCTCACTGTCACCGCGGGTGATCTGGGCCGCGAACAGTTCACCGGTGGCCGCGTTCTTCAATTCGACCTTCACCTCGAAGCCGAGGTGCACCACCCGCTCGACGACGGCACGCGTGACACCGGCCGATTCGGCCGTCCCGCTGGCCTGGGCCTGCGCCAACGACGGGTCGCGTCCGACGCGAATGTCGTGCGGTCGCACGAGCAGTCCGTTCAGCTTGGCGACCTGACCGAGGAACGACATCACGAAGTTGTTGGCCGGGCGATCGTAAAGATCTTCCGGGCTGCCCACCTGCTCGATGCGACCCTTGTTGAGCACCGCGATCCGATCGGCGACGTCGAGCGCCTCCTCCTGATCGTGGGTCACCAGCACGGTGGTGACGTGCACCTCGTCGTGCAGTCGACGCAGCCACGTACGGAGATCGGCGCGCACCTTGGCGTCGAGCGCGCCGAAGGGCTCGTCGAGCAGCAGCACCTGCGGGTCGACGGCGAGAGCGCGAGCCAACGCCATGCGCTGGCGCTGTCCACCGGACAGCTGCGCCGGGTAGCGGCTCTGGAAACCGGCCAGCCCGACGATCTCGAGCAACTCGTCGACCTTCTTGGCGATCTCGGCCTTGGGCCGCTTGCGAATCTGCAGGCCGAACGCGACGTTGTCTCGCACCGTGAGGTGTTTGAACGCCGCGTAGTGCTGGAAGACGAATCCGATCTCGCGGCGCTGCGGGCTCACCCACGTCACATCCTGGCCTGCGAGCACCACCCGACCGGAGTCGAGTTGTTCGAGCCCGGCGATGGAGCGCAGCAGCGTCGACTTGCCCGAGCCACTGGGGCCGAGCAGTGCCGTCAGCGACCCCTTGGGAATGTCGATGCTGACATTGTCGAGCGCGGCGAAGTCGCCGTAGTGCTTGTTGCCGCCAACGACGGAGATCTCGATCTCGGGGGATGTCTCGGTCATTGTTTCGTCCTCTTCTTGTCGAGAGCAGTCATCAACATCAGCACGATGACGGCGATCGCCATGAGCAATGTGGACGCGGCGTACGCGCCCTGTTGATTGAAGTCCTCGTATCGTGAGTTGACCAGCAACGTCAGTGTTTGAGAGATTCCCGGCAGGTTGGTCGAGACCATGATGACGGCACCGAACTCGCCGAGCGAGCGCGCGACGGTGAGTACGACGCCGTAGGTCAGGCCCCACCGGATCGCCGGAAGAGTGATGCGCCAGAACGTCTGCCACGACGACGCGCCGAGCGTCGAAGCGGCCTCCTCCTGCTCCTCACCGATTTCGTACAGCACGGGTTCGACCTCGCGCACGACGAACGGCAGCGTGACGAAGATCGTGGCGATGACCATGCCGGGAAGCGCGAAGATGACCTTGAAGCCGAGGCTTTCGACGCCACCGAACCAGCCGTTGGCACCCCACAGCAGGATCAGCGCAACGCCGGTGATGATGGGCGACACCGCGAACGGCAGATCGACGATGGCTTCCAGGACACCCTTGCCACGGAACCGTCCTCGCACGAGCGCCAGGGCGGTGACCACACCGAACACGATGTTGATCGGAACAACTATGGCGACGATCAACAACGACAGCTGCAACGCCGACTGCGCGGCCGGCGTGGTGATCTGCTCCCAGAACGTGACGACGCCGTCCTCGAAGGTGCGGAACAGGATGGTGCCGAGGGGAAAGAGCACCAGAACGGCGAGGTACAGCAGAGCTACGGTGCGGAGCGTCAGTTTGATCGGCAGACCGATTTTCACGAGATCTGCTCCTCACGTCGGGCCAGGCGATTGCCCACCACGCGAAGGACGAACAGCACTGCGAACGCGATCGCCAGCAGCACAACGGAGATCGCGGCCGCGTCGGTGGGGCGGTCGTACTCGATGAGCTCACGGATGTACTGGGACGCCACCTGCGTGTCGTTGGGGATGTTCCCGCCGATGAGCACCACCGACCCGAATTCGCCGATGGCGCGCGCGAAGGCGAGGCCGCCGCCGCTGAGGATCGCCGGCAGCAGTACCGGCAGGACGATGCGGCGGAAGATGGTCCAGTTGTTCGCGCCGAGCGAGGCCGCGGCCTCCTCGACATCCTTGTCGAGTTCGATCAGCACCGGTTGCACCGCTCGTACCACGAACGGCAATGTGACGAACAGCAGCGCGACGATCACCGCCGGCTTGGTTGCGTTGAACACCAACCCGATCGGGCTCGCCGGACCGTACAGCGACAGCAGAACCAGGCTGGCCACAATGGTCGGCAACGCGAACGGCAGATCGATCAGGGCATTGACGAAACGCTTGCCCGGGAACTCGTCCCGCACCAGTACCCAGGCGATGAGGGTTCCGAGAAACAGGTTGACCACGGCCGCGGCCACCGACACCTGGAGCGTCACCTTGAACGTGGCCAAGGCGCGTTGCTCGGTGACCGCGTTCCAGAAACCGGTCAAGCCGTCGTCGAACGACTGAACCGTCAACGCCGCCAACGGAAGCAGCACGATGACGCTGAGCCACAACACTGCGACGCCGAGGCCGAGTGGACCGACCGATCCCGGACCCCTGAACTTTCGGCCTTCCCGCCCGGCACGAAACCGTGGTCTCGTGCCGGGCGAGAGGGTCGAAGCCGCAGCTGCGGCTTCGGTGGTCGAAGATGACATCGATCTCTACCGAGTACTTTCCTGATAGATCGTCGTGATCGCACCGTTGTCGCCGAACAGATCTGCGTCCACCTGGGTCCAGCCACCGAGATCATCGATGGTGTACAGCTTTTCGGGGGTGAAGAACTTGTCGGAGTACTCCGACGCGATGTCGGGGTTCGTCGGTCGGAAACCGGCCTCCGCCCAGATCTTCTGGCCCTCGTCGGTGTAGATGAAATCGTTCAGAGCATTGGCGCGATCGAGATTGGCGCTGTCGTTGATCACGGCCACGGGATTGTCGATGCGGAACGTGACGGGAACGTCGACGTGCTCCACGTTCTGTCCCTGTTCCTCGATCAGGAGTGCTTCGTTCTCGTAGCTGAGCAACGCATCACCCTGGCCCTGCAGAAAGGCTTCGGTTGCGGCGCGGCCGGATTCGGGCTGAACCGGGAAGTGATCGGCGACGAGTGTGCGCACGAAGTCGAGACCGGCCTGCTTGTCCTGGCCGCCGTTGCTCTTCGCCGCGTAGGGAGCGAGCAGGTTCCACTTGGCCGAGCCCGAGCTGAGCGGGCTGGGGCTGATGACCTGAACGTCCGGCTTGATCAGATCGTCCCAGGTACGGATGTTCTTGGGGTTGCCCTCGCGTACGACGATGGTCACCACGGAGCCGAACGGCACTCCGCCATAAGCATTCTGATTCCAGTCCTCGTCGACCTTGCCTGCCTGCACCAGACGGGTGATGTCGGGTTCGACAGAGAAGTTGACGATATCGGCGGGTGCGCCGTCGGCCACCTTGCGCGACTGATTGCCCGATGCGCCGTAGTCCGCGTTGATCGCCGTTCCGTCGCCGTCCTCGGTTGCCGCGAAGGCCGGACCGATTGCGTCCCAACCATTCTTGGGGACTGCGTAACCCACGAGGGTCAGCGCGGGGCCGCTCGCGGTGTCCGGCTCACCGCCGACGACGTCACTCGATCCACCGCCGCAGGCAGTGAGTAGAAGGGTTCCCACGGCCGCGAACGTGGTCAGCAGGTAGCGAGAGTTATGCCTCATCGAGAAAAGGCCTTTCATGATGGTGTTCAGTGAGTGCGAGCTGGGCAGAGTCGACATTCCCGAGGTCGAACCGGAGCACCACCGTGGCCGCGTGTCATCGCGAGATCACCGTGAGTGGCAGAAAGTACGTCGTGAACCGCCCGACCGCGAGATGTAGGCGCGTGGGCAACGGATCGACGGAACCGATTCGACGAAGGAAAGAATCAACAACAGTCGATATCGGCGACTGCCAGCATGCCGACAGCAATCAACGCCAACTGATGGCGGACGCGGTACTCGGCGGCAGAAGACACGGTCAGAAATCTAGCAGAGGTTCCGGACCGACTCTAATCGGCTATCGAGTGAGCAACCAGGCGATGACAACCAGCACCAGCAGCGCGATGAGCGCCAGCGTGACCCGAGACCGTGGCATTACTGTCCATCCTTCGTCGTAGTGGTGGCCGCACCCGAGGGCTCCGCGTCGCGAGCAGCCCGGGCATCACGCCCGAGCAAGTGCAGAACTACCGCCAGCACGCGATCGAAGACACGTGCCAGCAGGAACGCGGTAGGCACGATGACCAGCAGCACGACTACCGACTGTGGCACGAACGGCAAACCCGTCACCCACAGTTCGACGCCGTCCCACCAGCGTGCGATCGATTCCACCCTCGCAGCTTAAACCAGCTCGTTCCGCTCTCACGCCACGCCGATCGACGACCAGCAGTGGACGCGTGCCGTGGATCGGTCGATGATTACGCCATGACGGCATACGAAGATGTTTCGCCAGTGCCCCCGGTGGCCGACGAGCCCGCCATGGGGTCGGGGCATCCAGGTTTGGGCGGGGTCGAGGTTCAGGGAGCGTTGGGCAGTACCGACGCACCGGTGTCCACCCTGACGTCCTATCGAAGTGCCTTTCCGCCGATCGACGACTACGCCTTCCTCTCGGACTGCGAGACGACCTGCCTGATCGCTCGCAACGGATCGGTCGAGTGGATGTGCGTGCCTCGTCCGGACTCCCCCAGCATCTTCGGAGCGGTTCTCGATCGGAGCGCGGGCCATTTCCGTGTCGGCCCGTACGGTCAATCGGTGCCGGCGGCACGGCGGTATCTGCCCGGTGGACTGATCGTCGAAACGACGTGGCAGACCGAAACCGGTTGGCTCGTGGTCCGCGACGCACTCGTCATGGGACCGTGGCACAACACCGATCAGCGCTCTCGCACCCACAAGCGCGCACCGAGCGACTGGGACGCCGAACACATCCTGCTGCGCACCATCAAGTGCGTCAGCGGCACGGTCGAACTCGAGATGAGCTGCGAGCCGGCCTTCGACTACCACCGTGCGCCGGCGAAGTGGGAGTACACCGGCAAGGTGTACGAGGAAACCACCGCAACCTGCGAGGCCAGTGCGGGCGGTGATCAGCCCACGTTGAAGCTGACCACCAACCTCCGCATCGGCATCGAAGGACGTGAAGCCCGCGCCCGCACCCGAATGACGGAGGGCGACAACGTGTTCGTCGCGCTGTCGTGGTCGGATCTGCCTGCGCCGCAGACGTTCGAGGAAGCCGCGGACAAGATGTGGCGCACGTCCGAGTGCTGGCGGCAGTGGATCACGATCGGCCGGTTCCCCGATCACCCGTGGCGGGGTTACCTGCAGCGCAGCGCCCTGACACTCAAGGGTCTGACCTACGCCCCCACCGGTGCACTGCTGGCGGCGTCGACCACATCGCTTCCAGAAACTCCTGGTGGAGAACGTAACTGGGACTACCGCTACACGTGGGTACGAGACTCGACGTTCGCACTGTGGGGCCTCTACACACTCGGACTCGACCGTGAGGCCAACGACTTCTTCGCGTTCATGTCCGATGTGGCGACCACTGCCAACGGCGAGGTCAATCCGCTACAGGTCATGTACGGCATCGGCGGCGAGAAGACGCTCGACGAGAGCGAGCTGCCACACCTGTCCGGATACGACGGCGCACGTCCGGTGCGTATCGGCAACGGAGCCTACGACCAAGAGCAGCACGACATCTGGGGCACGATGCTCGACTCGGTGTATCTGCATGTCAAATCGCGCGAGCACGTCCCCGAATTCCTGTGGCCCCTGCTCAAGCGACAGGTGGAGGAGGCGATCGCCAATTGGCGCAAGCCCGATCGCGGCATCTGGGAGGTGCGCGGTGAACCGCAGCACTTCACCTCCTCGAAGCTCATGTGTTGGGTCGCGCTCGACCGCGGAGCCAAGCTCGCCGACATCCACGGCGAGAAGGAGTACTCGGCCAAGTGGAACGAGATCGCCGACGAGATCAAGGCGGACATTCTCGAGAACGGCACCGATTCTCGGGGTGTCCTCACTCAGCGCTACGGTGACCCGTCGCTCGATGCGTCACTGCTGCTCGCACCGCTGCTTCGATTCCTGCCTGCCGAGGACGAACGCATCCGTGCGACGGTGCTGGCCATCGCCGACGAGCTGACCGAGGACGGCCTGGTCCTGCGCTACCGAACCGATACCACCGACGACGGTCTGGCGGGCGAGGAAGGGACATTCACGATCTGCTCCTTCTGGCTCGTATCGGCGCTGGTCGAGATCGGCGAACTCCCGCGCGCCAAGCATCTCTGCGAGCGCCTGTTGGGTTACGCGAGCCCGCTCAAGCTCTACGCCGAGGAGATCGACCACCGCACCGGCCGTCACCTCGGCAACTTCCCGCAGGCTTTCACGCACCTCGCACTCATCAACGCGGTGGTGCACGTCATCCGCGCCGAGGAAGCCCAGGTGTCGGGGCACTTCCAGCCTGCCCACGCCAACCCCTGAGAGTGCGGGCTCAGCGGCCGAGTTGCTTCGCCCATTCGGCGATCAACTCGGCTGCGGGTGCCGCCTGTGTACGGCGAAAACCGGTGCCGGCCCACATCGACAGTCCCGACGGATCCCCTGCCGCTGCGGCCTTGGCGCGCATCGGCGCCGTCAGGTAGTGCAGATCGGGATACGCCAGCGGTGCTGCGTCGGAGTTCTCACGCATGAACTCGTTGACCAGCCCCCGCGCAGGGCGACCGGAGAACGCTTTCGTCACCGCGGTGTCGGGAGCGACGGTCAGTTGCTCTCGGTGCACGGGCTTGGTCCCGGCTTCCGGCGTGTTCAGAAACGCCGTACCGAGCTGCGCGGCATGCGCGGCACCCGAATCCAGCAGTGGCGCAATGTCGTTGCCATCCATCAGTCCGCCCGCGGCGATCCGCGGTAGATCGGATATCTCACGCACTGCGATCAGCAGTTCGGTCAGAGGCTCGTCCGGGGCCGAGCCGTCGAAGGTACCTCGATGACCGCCCGCTTCGGGTCCCTGCACCACCAGCGCGTCAACCCCGTTGGCGGTGGCCACCGATGCGTCCGACGCGGTGGCGACGGTGGCCCACACCTCGGTTCCCACGGCGTGCAACTGGGCGACCTCGTCCGCGTCGAACGTCGCGAACGTACTCGACACCAGCGGTACCGGGTGCGCCAGCAGCCAGGCGAACTTCTCGGCGTAGAAGTCGTCACGTCGAATCAACTCTCCCGGCTCTGCGTCGAAACGCTCGAACCAGGGTGCCAGGTGCTCGGCATAGGACTCCACATCCGCACCCGATGGCTCCTCCGGCAGGAAGAGATTGACACCGAACAGCAGACCGCGCATCGAATCGATCTGCGCCGCAAAGGCTTCGGGCGTCAACAGCGCACCGGCAATCATGCCGAGTCCACCTGCCTCCGACACCGCACGGGCGAGTTCAGGAGTACTCGGACCACCTGCCATCGGCGCACCGACAACGGGAACACGCAGCTGCTTCAGAATCGGCGTCGTCACAGGTTCGAAATGTACTCGCCCGCCATTTCCGACAGGGTTCGGTGGGACCGCGCGCCCCTACTGACGACTGCGCGCCCCTGTTCTGTGGCGAGCGGGGGCGCGCAGTCGGTAGAAAGGGTGTGAGGTCAATTCCTGCGACCCGGAACTGCTGCCCTACTTCTTCGGCTTGTCCGAGGAAGATTCCGAGGACAACGCGGCGACGAAGGCTTCCTGCGGCACCTCGACGCGACCGATCGTCTTCATCCGCTTCTTACCCTCTTTCTGCTTCTCGAGCAGCTTGCGCTTACGGCTGATGTCGCCGCCGTAGCACTTGGCCAGAACGTCCTTGCGGATCGCGCGGATGTTCTCGCGGGCGATGATGCGAGATCCAATGGCGGCCTGGATCGGTACCTCGAACTGCTGACGCGGAATCAGTTCCTTGAGCTTGGTCGTCATCTTGTTGCCGTAGGCAGCAGCAGCGTCCTTGTGCACGATCGCCGAGAACGCGTCGACGGCCTCACCCTGCAGCAGGATGTCGACCTTCACGAGCGCTCCGCTCTGCTCGCCGATCTCCTCGTAGTCGAGGCTGGCGTATCCGCGTGTCCGCGACTTCAGGATGTCGAAGAAGTCGAAGATGATCTCGGCCATCGGAATGGTGTAGCGCAGTTCCACGCGGGTCTCGGACAGGTAGTCCATGCCGCCGAGTTCGCCACGTCGTCCCTGGCACAGTTCCATGATGGAACCGATGAACTCGCTCGGCGAGATGATGGTGCACTTGACCATCGGCTCGAACACCTCGCGCGCTTTGCCCTCGGGCCAGTACGACGGATTGGTGACGATGTGCTCGGCACCGTCTTCCATCTCGACGCGGTAGACGACGTTCGGCGAGGTCGAGATCAGGTCCAGGTTGAACTCTCGCTCGAGCCGCTCGCGGGTGATCTCCATGTGCAGCAGCCCGAGGAAGCCGCAGCGGAAGCCGAATCCGAGCGCCACCGAAGTCTCGGGCTCGTACGTCAGTGCAGCATCGTTGAGCTGCAGCTTCTCCAAAGCGTCGCGCAGGTCGGGGTAATCCGAACCGTCGAGCGGGTAGAGGCCCGAGTACACCATGGGACGGGGCTCACGGTAGCCGGTCAGCGGCTCGGTCGCGCCCTTGCGGAAGGTGGTGACGGTATCGCCGACCTTGGACTGACGGACGTCCTTCACTCCGGTGATCAGGTATCCCACTTCGCCGACGCCCAGGCCCTTGGTGGCCTTGGGATCGGGCGAGACGATGCCGACCTCGAGCAGCTCGTGTGTCGAGCCGGTCGACATCATCGTGACCTTCTCGCGCGGGTTGAGCGCGCCGTCGACCACTCGCACGTACGTGACGACGCCGCGGTAGGTGTCGTAGACCGAGTCGAAGATCATCGCGCGGGCCGGGCCGTCCGGGTTGCCGACCGGGGCCGGAACCAGCTTGACGACCTCGTTGAGCAATTCCTCGACGCCGACACCGGTCTTGCCGGACACGCGCAGAACGTCGTCGGCCTCGCACCCGATGATGTGGGCGATCTCGGCGGCGTAGCGGTCCGGGTCGGCGGCCGGCAGGTCGATCTTGTTGAGCACCGGGATGATGGTGAGCTCTTTGTCGAGAGCGAGGTACAGGTTCGCGAGCGTCTGCGCCTCGATGCCCTGCGCAGCGTCGACCAGCAGCACTGCCCCTTCGCAGGCCTCGAGTGCACGCGATACCTCGTAGGTGAAGTCGACGTGGCCGGGCGTGTCGATGAGGTGCAGGACAAATTCGTCACCGTCGACGACCCACGGAAGTCGCACGTTCTGCGCCTTGATGGTGATGCCGCGCTCGCGCTCGATATCCATCCGGTCCAAGTACTGCGCGCGCATCGACCGGTCGTCGACGACGCCCGTGAGCTGCAACATCCGGTCGGCCAGCGTCGACTTACCGTGGTCGATGTGGGCGATGATGCAGAAGTTCCTGATCCTGGACGGATCGGTGAACGTCGTGTCGGCGAAGCTGGGCACTCGTATCCTTCGGCTGGCGTGTTCGAAATGAGCGAACGGGTTTCTCTATCGTCCCACGCCGAGAACGGTGCGCCGTCCCCGGCTGTCCGACTCGGGTGTTCACGTCGCCGCGGTTCGGGCGATGAGCAGCAGCGTCTGCATCGCTACACTCGCCGCATGGCTGGCAACTGGAGCAGATTCGGCAAGGAACTGGGCAAGATCGCGATGCGCGAGGGCCCTCGGCTACTGCGTCAATTGCAGAAGTCCGGTGCCGTGCAGAAGGGCAAGGACGCGATCAGCGGGACGGCCACGCGCACATCCGCCCCGACTCCTCGTCCGGGGCGTCCGGTGGCGTCGCAGACCAGGCCTACGGCACAACGAGCCCGCACCATCGAGTACTCCCCCGACCTGGACGGCAAAGCCGATCCCGGCGAAGTCGTCTGGACCTGGGTCACGTACGAGGAGGATGCCAGCCAGGGCAAGGACCGCCCGGTGTTGGTCATCGGACGCGAGGGCAACGATCTGCTCGGCCTGATGTTGTCGAGCCAGAGCAGCCGCGACGGAGACCGTGACTGGCAGTCGATCGGGTCCGGGGCCTGGGACGCCGAGGGCCGACCGAGCTGGATTCGCCTGGATCGGGTTCTCGACGTGCCCGAGGACGGTATCCGACGCGAGGGCGCAATTCTGAGCAAGCCCCAATTCGATTCCGTGGCAAACAGACTGCGCCGCGACTTCGGCTGGAACTGATGTGTGCGCGTTGTGCGCCCATGAAAGGGCGCACAACGCGCACCGAGCTCAAGCCAACCGCGTGATTTCCACGACCACGTCGAGAGCCGTCGAACCGCCGCCGGAGAAGATGCCCTTGAGCGGGGGGACGTCGGCGTAGTCGCGGCCGAGTCCGACCGACACGTGCTGCTCGTTGACGGCGATGGCGTTGGTCGGGTCGTAGCCCCACCACGCACCGGTCCAGGCCTCGATCCAGGCGTGGCTCTGGCCTTCCACCGTCGCACCGATCGCGGCCTGTTTCTTCGGGTGCAGGTAGCCCGAGACGTACCGGCTGGGGATGCCGACGCTGCGCAGCATCAGCAGCGTCAGGTGGGCGTAGTCCTGGCAGACGCCCTTCTTCTCCGACCACGCTTCCACGGCCGAGGTGTGCACGCCGGTGGTTCCCGGCACGTAGGACATCTCCTGGTTGACCCAGTTGGAGATCTCGACCACAGATTCCTGCGGCGGTAGGCCCTTCGACAGCTTCTTCGCCACCGACGCGAGTTGCCTGTTCTTCGGCACGTACTCGGTGTTGTCGAGGACCTCGTTGAAACGGTCGATGACCGGATCGCTCGCGAGTTCTTCCCAGGAGGCGTTCTCGTCCGGGTAGACGAAGGGATCGGTCTCGACCACCGACGATCCGGTGACCTCGAGCTCCGTGTGCGGTGCGTGCAGGTCGAACGCCGTCACCGCAGTGCCCCAGTAGTCGGTGTAGCGATAGGAACGCGTCACCGGGTTGGTCTCGACTCGGTTCAGAATCACGTTCTGCCGATTGTCACTTCGCGGCGTCAACCGAGCCTCGTTGTACGACGACGTCACCGGTGCGTCGTACTGATAGCCCGTGGTGTGCACGACACGCATACGCCAGCTCACAGTTCACCTTCCAATTGATCTTCGAATGTTCCGGAGCCGGCGTCCGTCCACGCAACCCACGGAGCGGCGTGGAAATACTGCTTGGAGATCGCATCACCGAGCTCACGACAGGTTTCCTGCAGAGAGAGCAGGCGCTCCTGCAGATCGTCGAGAATTTCCCCGGGACGGAGGAATTCGAGTTCGCTACGAGCGCGACCGAGTAGGCGCTGCGCTTCGGCGCGCGCACCGACTCGACTGTTGGGCTGATGGTCGAGCTGATCCAGCGAACGTTCCGCCTCGTTGAGTGCGTAGAACACCGATCGCGGAAAGAGCCTGTCCAACAACATGAATTCGAGAACTCGTTGGGCGTCGAGCGCGCCGCGGTAGGTGCGCAGGTAGGTGTCGTGGGCACCGGCGGAGCGAAGCACAGTGACCCACGCCGGCGACGACGGCCGGTCGCCGGCTCGCGAGAGCAACAACCGAACGATCATGTCGATGCGCTCGACCGAGCGACCGAGCAGGAGGAAGCGGTAGCCGTCGTCGTGACTGAGGGTGGAGTCCGCGAGACCGGCGAACATCGCTGCGCGCTCTTCGATGTAGCTGAAGAACTCGGCCGGGCCGGTGCGCTTGGACGCCCTGATGCGCTCGTTCAACCCGTTGTACGTGGTGTTCAAGCACTCCCACATCTCACTGGACGTGACTTCACGCGCACCGCGGGCGTTCTCGCGCGCGCTCGACAGTGAGTCCACGATCGAACCCAATCCGTCTCGGCTGAAGGCGACGACCTCGGTGAGCGACCACACGTCGAGCGAGACGTCCGGCTCGTGCTTGAACCCGAGCACTCGCAACAACACTCGCGAGGTGTGGTCGGGATCGACCGTGGCGTCTTCGAGAAGCTGGTGGACGGTGACGTCGAGAATGCGGGCCGTGTCGTCCGCTCTCTCGACGTACCGCCCGATCCAGTAGAGCGACTCTGCGTTGCGCGCGAGCATTTACTGTCCACCGCCGTTCGAGTCCGAGTTCGTTGCTTGCTGCTGTTGCTGTTGCTGTTGCTGATTCATCTGCTGGTCCATCGTCAGCTCGGGGCCTTGTTCGGCCATCGGTGACTCCGGCGGAACGCTGACGATCTCCTCGCCTGCGAGCTCCTGCTCCTCCTGCGACGTTCGGGTGGCCAGAACCCAGGTGTCCTTGCTGCCGCCGCCCTGGCTCGAGTTGACCACCAGAGAACCCTCCGGCAACGCCACCCGAGTGAGACCGCCGGGCAACACCCAGACGTCGTCGCCGTCGTTGACAGCGAACGGCCGTAGGTCGACGTGGCGGGGTACCAAACGGTCGCCGATCTTGGTCGGCACCGTCGAGAGCTGCACGACGGGCTGCGCGATCCAGCCGCGCGGATCCGCGCGAACCTTCTTGCTGATGGTCGCGAGTTCCTTCGGTGAGGCGTCGGGTCCGAAGACGATGCCGTAGCCGCCCGAGCCTTCCACCGGCTTGATGACCAGTTCGTCGATGCGGTCGAGAACTTCCTCGCACTCGTCGTCGAGCCAGCACCGGAACGTGTCGACGTTGGCCAGCAACGGCTTCTCGCCCATGTAGTAATCGATGATCGTCGGAACGTAGGTGTAGACGAGCTTGTCGTCGCCGACGCCGTTTCCGACGGCACTCGAGATGACGACGTTGCCTGCGCGGGCGGCGTTGACCAGACCTGCCACTCCCAGCACCGAGTCGGGACGGAACTGCATGGGGTCGAGGTAGTCGTCGTCGATACGTCGGTAGATGACGTCGACCTGACGCTCGCCCTCGGTGGTGCGCATGTAGACGATGTTGTCTCGGCAGAACAGGTCTCGTCCTTCGACGAGTTCGACACCCATCAGTCGCGCGAGCAACGAGTGCTCGAAGTACGCCGAGTTGGCCACGCCTGGAGTGAGAACCACCACAGTCGGGTCGGCCTCGTTGAGGGCGGCGGATGCGCGCAGTGCTCGCAGCAGGTGCGAGGCGTAATCGCCGACGGCGCGGACGCGGTGGCTGGCGAACAGGTCGGGGAACACCCGGGCCATGGTGCGCCGGTTCTCCATCACGTAGGACACGCCCGACGGCGACCGCAGGTTGTCCTCCAGCACTCGGAAGGTGCCCTGAGCGTCACGGACGAGGTCGATGCCGGCGACGTGGATGCGCACACCGTTGGGTGGCGTGATGCCGACCGCTTCGCGGTGGAAATGCTCGCAGGAGGTCACCAGCCGCTTGGGTACCACGCCGTCGCGCAGAATTTCCTGGTCGCCGTAGATGTCGGCGAGGAACATCTCGAGGGCTTTGACACGCTGCTTGATGCCGCGCTCGAGTCGTGACCATTCCCCTGCTGCGATGACGCGGGGAACCTGGTCGAGCGGGAAGGGGCGTTCCTGACCGGACAGGGAGAACGTGATGCCCTGGTCGATGAAGGCTCGTCCCAGCGCGTCGGATCTCGCGTCCAGGTCCACCGCGTTCGCCGGGGCGAGTGCGGTGTGGATGCCCTTGTACGGAGTTCGGGTGCGCCCGTCCGCGTCGAACATCTCGTCGAAGGCGAGACTGTACTTTCCGACGTCGGAATACCCTCCGAACACTCCGTCGGCTTCGGGTTCGACACGATCCGCTGTCTTGGTTTTGGTCGCTTTGGCCTTGGTGGTGGCAGGCGTTGCCGATCGCGGACTCATTCTGGCCATGTTGCTACAGAGACAGGAGTTAGGCGCGGTAGAAGCGTTAATTTCTTGAAACGCATCGTCACCCCACTCCGGATTGGGTTCTGGCCGACCGTGCTGGTATTCTCGATCTTCGGCGCAGGGCTCCAACGCTCAGCAGCAGACTTCGGGCATTCCAGCATGGATCGCCCTGACCGGAATACCGACGAAGACGACAAGGATTTTACGCGTGGCCAATATCAAGTCCCAGAAGAAGCGGATTCTCACCAACGAGCGTGCACGCCTGCGCAACCAGTCGGTGAAGTCCTCGCTTCGTACCGTCATCCGCTCGTTCCGCGAGGCACAGGCTGCGGGCGACAAGGACAAGGCTTCCGAGATTCTTCTCGATGCAGGCCGCAAGCTCGACAAGGCAGCCAGCAAGGGCGTCATCCACAAGAACCAGGCAGCCAACAAGAAGTCGGCACTGGCTCTCGCAGTCAACAAGCTCTGATACATCACTGAGCTCGATCGAGCCCGCCGCATCCGACCAGGATGCGGCGGGCTTTTTCGTGCTCTCTGCACTCTGCCGACGTCACCTACCCAGTGATGCGACCTCGGCCACTGCTCTCTCCACCGCGTAGTCCGCATCCGCTGCTTGACCTTTGACGTCGGCATTGAGCTGCGCGACAACGCGCAGCGCCTGTGCGATCGATCGGCCGTTCCAGCCGCGCGCCTGACCCTGCGCCTTCTTGATCTTCCACGGCGGCATACCCAGCTCCCCTGCCATTCGGAAGGGGTCGCCGCGGCCCGCCGAGCCCACCAGCGCAATGGTGCGAACGGCATCGGCCAACGCGTCGGCGAGCAGCACGTGCGCCACGCCCCGGTGCATCGCCCAACGTAGAGCCTCCAGAGCGCCGGCACGGTCACCGATCACTGCTTTGTCCGCGACGTCGAATCCGGAGACCTCGGCCTTGCCGGAGTAGTAGCGACGCACCGCGGCGAGGTCTACCTTGCCGCCGGTGTCGGAGACCAATTGCGAACACGCCGAGGCAAGTTCACGAAGTTCGTTGCCGACGGACTCGACGACCGCCTCGATGACGTCGCCGCTCACCCGGACGTCTGCGGTACGAAATTCTCCGCGGACGAAGTCGATGCGTTCGGCGGGCTTGGTGAGCTTGGCGCACTCGTGCACCTGTGCTCCGCATTTCTGCAGTGCACCGACCATCGCCTTGGCCCGGCCGCCGCCGGAGTGCATGACCACCACCACAGCACCCTCGGGCGGATCGGTAGCAGCGTCGAGTACCAGTGCGGCAGCGTCCTTGCCTGCCTCGGCTGCGGCCTCGAGCACGAGAACACGGTCCTCGGCGAACAGCGACGGGCTGAGCAGTTCGGCGAGTTCCGGGGCACTGGCATCACCGGTGCGCAACCGCGTGACCGGCAGATCCTCCCCCGGAATCGCAGCATTCGCACGCACCTGAGCCACGATCGCGGCTACCGCGCGGTCCATCAGAAGTTCCTCGTCGCCGAGAACCAGATGCAGAGGAGCCACACTCGAAGTCACGACCATGATCGTGCCATGCGTGGCCGACACTGCGACCATCCGCTCGAAGTCCGAGCACTCACCACAGAACGTGCGCCGTCCACAATGCGAGTGCCGCCAGGGCCACCGCCGCGGCCACCCACCGGAACACGATGAAACGCAGGGCCGTCAGCAGGGCGGCAGTCGACAACGCTGCCAACGCTGCGCCCCGGACGCCGTCGGGGACCACAACGCCCGCTACCGGCACCGACGCAGCGTCCTCCGCCACCGCGATCAACCACCACAGTGGTGCGGACGCCAGCTGCGCCACCAGTTCCGCGAGCGACCCGCTGACGGTGGCGATCACTGCTGTGACGATCCCCACCACCGTGATCGGAGCGACGACCGGTGCCGCCAGCACATTCGCTGCGACGCCCACCACGCTGAACGTTCCGGTCATGGCCGCGACCACCGGTGCCGTCACCGCGTGTGCTGCCGCTGCGACCGCCACCACCTCCGCTGCCGCCCTCGGCCACCCACGTGCGCGAAGCCAGTCGACCCAGATCGGAGCGACGAGCACGAGCCCCGCGGTGGCGAACACCGACAGTACGAATCCGACATCCACCGCCAGCCTCGGCCACCACGCGAGCAGACCCAACACCGCGCCGCACAGCGCCGGAACCGCCTGCCTTCGTCGGCCGGTGACCAACGCCACCAGACCGATCGACCCCATCACTGCCGCCCGCACCACACTCGGCGACGGCCGGGCCACGATCACGAAGGCCACGAGTACGACGAACGCCACCGCGACCGTTGCGCGGGGACCGATTCCGATTCCTCGCAGCACCAACAGAACCGCCCCGATCACGATGGAGAAATTTGCGCCCGACACAGCTGTCAAATGCGTCAGCCCGGCCGCCCGGAAGTTCTCGGTGACCGTCTCGTCCAACCGGGAAACGTCCCCGACCACGAGACCGGGTAGCAGACCTGCACGATCCGGTGGCATCGAATTCTGCGCAACCGCAGCGAGATTCGACCGGAAGGTGCCGGCGGTAGCAGAGATCGCCCCGGGCTCGTTCACGGTGACGGGCGGACCCGAAGTGCGGATGACGGCCACGCTCATGTCCGGTCGAAGCGGCACACCGAGCCTGCCCCGCACGGTGACCTCCTGGCCCGGCAGCAATGCCGACCAACTCGATTCCGGGGCGATGATCGACACCCGTCCGCCGACGTACAGCGCCTCACCGCCGACGTCCACGCGAGTCATCTCGGCCTTCGTCATCACCGTCGAGGGCCCGGCCGACAACAGCAGGCGTGGGTCCTCCTCCAGCCGCACCGACGCGGTCACCCACGCCCGGTTCTCCGCCGCCGCAGCGACGGGATGTTCTGCCAACGAGCGCATCTGGAGCCAGGTCGCTCCCCCGAAGCACAGCGCCAGCACGATCACCGCGACCGCACCGGACCGACTCGGCCCCGGCCAGGCGTGCCGAATCGCCAACCCGTGCAGTGCTACTGCGACCACCAGCACTACCGCAACCGCCGACGCGGTGGCAGCGAGGGCAGCACCGGGTCCTCCGCGAATTCCGATCGCGGTGATCGACCAGCACACCGCAGCGGCCGGAACCAGACGCACATCGAACGGCAGACGATCCTCGGTCTGCGGCGCACCGGCCGACGCGGTATCGGTGGTCACCCGACATGCACCAGGTCTCGGATCTTCGCCAGTCTGCCGGGCCCGATACCGTCCACCTCGGACAGCTGATCCACAGTTGAGAAGCGGCCATTGATCTCTCGCCAACCGACGATCGAGGTTGCGGTGACCGGCCCGACCCCGGGCAACGCGTCCAGTTCCGCGACGGTCGCGGCATTGAGGTCCACCGTCCCGCCGGGCGCGGAACCTCCGACACCGGCCGGTGCGCCGTCGCTACCGCCTGTCGATGTGCCGACTTCGGATGTCGTACTGCTCACCGGTGGAGCTGCCTCCGGCGGCACGACTCCGACGACGATCTGATCACCGTCGGCGACTCGCGCGGCCATGTTCAGCGCCAGCAAGTCGGCACCCTCGACTGCGCCACCTGCCGCGGCCACGGCGTCGGCGACTCGCGAACCCGGTTGCAGCCGAACCAATCCGGGGCGCGTCACGAGTCCGACGACGCTCACCACGAGTTCGGCCTCGGCGCTCGGCACAGGATCGACTGCGTCGTCGGTATCCACCGTTCCATCGGTATCCACCGTTCCATCGGTATCCACCGTGTCGGTCGCGACCACAGCGAGCGGCGGCGCAGGTGCCGGAGTCGGTGCGTCTCGAAACACCGCGAATCCCGCCACCAGCACGACGAAGACCCCGGCCGCCGCCATCGCCACTGCCCCCTGTTTCCCCGGGTCGACGCGGGCAGATCGCCACCGCGATGGCAGCAGGGTCGACCACGGGGTGCCGGTTCGTTGTGCTTCCGGCAGCAGCCAATCCGGTTCTGTGGACCCGGCGTCGGATCGCGAATCCTCGGGCCCGTCGCGATCGTGGGCGGAATCGTGTTGTCTGCGCACGGAGTTCAATCGCGCCACCGTGTGCGCCCGATCGTCGTTGCCGCCCATGCTCGAGGACGCTAGTGCCCGCGATCGGTTCACTCACCGACGAACGCAGGTCGCCGATTGCTCTGTGTACAAACCCTGAGGCTGTGGATCGACCGAGGGCTCGACCCGATTATCGGCGTCCCGGAGCCACGACGACACCGACCGCGCCGGGTCCGACATGAGCGCCGAGAACGGCACCGAAGGGGTAGACGTCGATGCTGGTCGAGTGCGGAATTCGGGAGGCCAGCATCGCGGCTACGTCCTCGGCTCGCTCCGGGCACTGCATGTGGTGCACCGCGAGCGCAACCCCCGATTCGTCACCGACCTCGGTCGCGGCAACGACGGCGGCGTCGACCAGCTTGTTCAGCGCCTTGGACGAGGTCCGCGCCTTCTCCTTCAGCACCAGTTTGCCGTCGCTGATGTGCAGCACCGGCTTCATGGCCAGCGCAGTGCCGAGCAAGGCCGCGGCCGCGCCGATTCGGCCTCCCCGTCGCAGGTGGTCGAGTCGGTCGACGACGATGAAGCATCTCGACGCCGTCGACGCGGCGACGGCGTCGCGGTACACCTCGTCCAGCTCTGCTCCCCCGGCGGCCGTGTCCGCCGCGGCCAGCACCGCGAAGCCGAGTCCCATTCCGGCCGAGGCGGAATCTACGACTCGGACGGCCGAGCCCACGTGCTCTGCGGCCTGGCGTGCTGCCTCCCACGTGCTCGACAGTCCCCGGGAGATGTGCAAGGCCACCACACCGGCACCTCGGCTGCGTTCGAGCGCCGCGGCATAGACCTCGGTCAGCTCGCCCGGAGAGGCCCCCGCGGTGGTCACCGGCTTGCCCGAGGTGGACTGCTCGGGAATGTCGTCGACGCCCTCGCGATGGTCGATCCCGTCGACCAGCACATGCAGTGGCACCATCGCGATGCCTCGCTCGGCGGCGAGTGTGGCCGGCAGGCAGGACGAGGAGTCGGTGACGACGGCGACGGTCATGGCAATTCGGTCGACGTTCCGGCGGCGACGGGTCGCAGGACCTCAAGCATCGCGTCGGCGACCGCGATGTGGGCGTCCCATCCCCAGTGGATGCCGTCGGGGTTCGCGTTCTCGGACTCGATGTTCGGTCGTACGGCGTCGGCGAGGTCGACCATCGGGACGTTCCTGTCCGCGCTCCAGGCACGCAGCGCGCGAACGGCTGGTTCGCGACCCGAGTGCACCTTGCCGTAGGCATCGCAGCGGTGCACGGACGGATAGGTACCGATGACGGGAAGTTCGGGACGCACGTACGCCAGTGCCGCGCGGGTCTGTTCCAGATACTCGACGCTGAGCCGTGGCGGCAGTGCCACGGGCCAACCGAGATGCGACAGAACAGGTTGTACCGCTTGGTATCCCGCGCGAACCACGCGCCGGAGGGCAGGCGGTCGGACGTATCTGATCTGCTCCCGGAGCGCAGTCGGCAACGGCGACGGGAGTGAATCCATGCCGCCGATTCCGAGCACGACGGCACCGGCACGGGGAATGACTGCCCACACTCGCGGGTCCTGGGTCAGAGCCCACCACGCGTCCCGACTCGTCCAGCCGATCCGCGCAACCAACTCGACCGTCCAACCGAGTTCCGCCGCAACGAGATTGGGCCAGAGCCGCGGGTCGTCGACGGGTAGGCCGCCCTCGGGTCCGTAGTAGCTCAACGAGTCCGCGAGCACGAGCAGCGCGGGTCGCGCCGTCTCAGAGGACGTCACTGGCCACCCGCGCCGAGGCGTTCCACACGTCCAGTCGCCAGGACGGGTTCTCGCCGGGTCCGTGCGCACCGAGCTGAACCCAGCTGGTGTTCGCGAGGCCTCCGAGCACCGGCCAGCGATCGGTCGGCAGATCGAGCAGCGCGGCGGTCAGTGCCGCGATCAGACCTCCGTGTGCGACGAGGACGAGCGGGCGCTCGTTGCCGTCGGCACCCCACTCGGGGACGCCTGCCGCGAGTTCACGAACCAGCGGCACACTGCGTCGGGCGACGTCGATGCGACTCTCCCCACCGGGTGGGGCGATGGTGGCGTCGGCGCGCCAGGCCGGCCGTGCACCGGGGGCGATGTCGTCGACCTCGGTGTGGGTGAGTCCCTGCCACTGACCGAGATGGGTCTCGCGCAGACGCTCGTCCACCGACACCGCCACGCCGGCTGCATCTCCGAGCGCGTTCGCGGTGTCCAGCGCGCGCCGCAGATCCGACGAGACGATCTTGATCGGCTCACGCGTCGCCAGTTCGGCGGCGGCCGTCTTCGCCTGACTGCGGCCGAGCTCGGACAGATCGGTGTCGAGCTGACCCTGCATGCGGTCGGTGGCGTTGTATTCCGTCTGACCGTGCCGAAGCAGGATGAGCCGTCTGATCATTGCTCCGATTCCGGAGCCGCCGGATGCTGGCCGAGACCGGGAACCTCGATGGTCGGGCAGTCCTTCCACAACCGCTCGAGTGCGTAGAAGTTCCGCTCTTCGTTGTGCTGAACGTGCACGACGATGTCGGAGTAGTCCAACAGCGCCCAACGGCCTTCTCTGGTGCCCTCGCGGCGGACCGGCTTGTGTCCGGCCTCACGCAGCTGATCCTCGATGTTCTCCACGATCGCGTTGACCTGACGCTCGTTGGGCGCAGAGGCGATGACGAAGCAATCGGTGATGTAGAGCTGATCGGACACGTCGAGAATCACCACGTCGCCGGCCAGTTTGTCGTCGGCTGCGAGCGCGGCGATCCGCGCCATCTCGGCGGCTTCGGCTGTTGCAGTCACTTCGGTGTACTCCCACTCGTATGGCTCGGGTTCGCGGTCATTGCGCTGGTGACCGACCCTGCCGGTTGCTTCTTCTGGGGCGCTGGTTCCGACATGGTGACGGATCCGTCGAGACGCTGAGCGCCTCGTGGTCTGTAGAGATTCCTCTTCGAGATGTATTGCACGACGCCATCCGGTACGAGGTACCAGACCGGCCGATTCTCACCGGCTCGAAGTCGACAGTCCGTCGACGATATCGCGAGTGCCGGGATTTCCATCAATGTGAGAGTGTCCGCGGGCAACGATCGAAGGTGGTTGGCCAGATGTTCGACGCCGAGCTCGAACCCGGGACGCGAGACACCGACGAACTTGGCGAGCTCGAACAGCTCCTCCCAGTTCTGCCACGTGAGGATCGACTCGAGCGCGTCCGCCCCGGTGATGAAGTACAGCTCGGCATTGGGATGCTGCGATCGCAGATCACGCAGTGTGTCGACCGTGTAGGTCGACTTCTCCCGATCCACATCGACTCGGCTGACCGAGAAACGCGGATTGGACGCCGTCGCGATGACGGTCATCAGGTAGCGATCCTCTGCCGGACTGACCGACTTGCCTTCCTTCTGCCACGGGTTTCCGGTGGGAACGAAGATGACCTCGTCCAGGCCGAACTTGTTCGCCACTTCGCTGGCTGCGACGAGGTGCCCGTGGTGAATCGGGTCGAAGGTGCCACCCATCACGCCCAAACGGCGGACGGGCTGCCCACCGGTGTCGTCGCCGGAGTCGGATTCGCGCTGCACAACCGCCGATTCTACGTCCGAGGTGCCGCTGGGCGTCACACGCCTCACACCGGCAGCAAACGCGAGACCACGGTGGCGAGCTGCTGAGCCGATCGGCACTCGTGCATCGCGATCACGTCGGAGTACACCTTGGCCGCCGAATCGCCGGAACCCCACTGCGATTTCGGTTCGGGATTGAGCCAGTACGCATGCTTGGCCACCGACACGATGTGCGCCAACGCCGGCAGCTTCGGTTCGCGGTAATTGGTGCGGGCGTCACCGAGAATCAGCACCGAGCTGCGACTGGTGACCGCATGCGCGTACTTCTCGTCGAACGTCGTCAATGCATGGCCGTAGTCCGAGTGTCCGTCGTACGTCACGAGATCGGACTCGCGGATGATGCGGCTCATCGCGGCTCCGAGGTCGGAACCGGAATCGAAGAATTGGGTGACCTCGTCGGTGGAATCGATGAACGCGAAGATGCGTACGCGCGAGAACTGCTCTCGCAGTGCGTGCACCAACAGCAGAGTGAAATTGCTGAATCCTGCCACCGACCCTGATACATCGCACAGCACAACCAGTTCGGGGCGTGCTCGCCGAGGCTTGCGTTCGACCAGATCGATCGGGATGCCGCCGGTGGACATCGACTTGCGCAACGTCCGACGCAGGTCGATGGAGCCGTGCCTGCTTCGGCTGCGCCGCACCGCGAGTCGCGATGCCAACAATCGGGCGAGAGGTGTGACGTTGCGTCGCAGCGCCGCCATCTCCGTGTCCGAGGCCCGCAGGAAATCGACTTCCTCCGCGAGCTTGGGCACCCCGTAGCTCGCTACTCGCTCACGGCCCAGCTTTTCTGCCGACCGACGCCTCGTCTCGCTCTCGATCATCTTGCGCAGGTCCGCGATACGTTGCGCTGCAGTGCGTTTGGCAACCTCGGACTCGTAGTCGTCGGTGGGACGATCGGGTGCGTCGTCGCTGCGCCCGAGCAATCCGTCGAGAATCTTGCGCAGCAACGTTTCGGGCGCAACGTCGCGCAGCGCCTGATATGCCGAGAACGACGGCCCGTTGGAGGACTTGTACTGTCCGAGCTCCTCGACCATCTGCGCCGCCAGCATCTGGGTCAACTCCGCGGCCTCGGCCGAATCGTCCGAGAGCAGATCCACCAACAGCTCGCGGAGCGCATCGATGTCGACGTCGCCGGCGTCGGTGCGGGGCAGCGCGGTATCGATCTGCCCCGAGTCCCTGGTGCCCGATGCCACCGGAAACCACAGGTCGAACAGGGCGTCGAACACCCCGCGATGCGTCGGACGGCGCAGCAGCGCACAGGCCAGACCCTCGCGAACGGCTTCTCGATCGAGCAGATCGAGAACCGACAGGACGCGTCCGGCATCGACCGTCTCCGACGGCCCCACCGAAATTCCACGCCGACGCAGTGCGTCGACGAAACCGATGAGGTGACCGGGAATTCCGTGCGGGGCCTGCATGTCAGTTGAGCCGGAGTTCGGCTGCTGCACGGACCTGGTCCGACTGATGCTTGAGCACCACACCGAGTGTGGAGCGAACCGCATCGTCGTCGAGGGTGTCCATACCGAGCGCCAACAGAGTGCGTCCCCAGTCGATGGTCTCGGCCACCGAGGGCAACTTCTTGAGCTGCATCGCGCGCAGTACCCGCACGGTCTTGATCATCTGCTCGGCGATGGCCTCGGGCAGTTCGGGAACCCTGCTGGCGAGAATCCGGCGCTCGAGATCGGCGTCGGGAAAATCGAGGTGCAGGAACAGGCAGCGGCGCTTGAGGGCCTCGGACAGTTCACGAGTGGCGTTGGAGGTGAGCACCACGAACGGCGTCCGCTCGGCCACGATCGTGCCGAGTTCTGGAATGGTGATCGCGAAGTCGCTGAGTACCTCGAGCAGCAGTCCTTCGATCTCGACGTCGGCCTTGTCGGTCTCGTCGATGAGCAGAACCGTCGGATCGGTCCGGCGAATGGCCTGCAGCAGCGGGCGCGCCAGCAGGAACTCCTCGGAGAACACGTCCAGCTTGGTCGAGTCCCAATCGGCAGCGGTGCCGGACTGGATGCGCAGGATCTGCTTGGCGTGGTTCCACTCGTACAGCGCGCGGGCCTCGTCGACACCCTCGTAGCACTGCAGACGCACCAGCTCGGCCCCGGTCGTCTGCGCGACGGCGCGGGCCAGCTCGGTCTTGCCGACTCCCGCCGGACCTTCGATCAGCAGCGGCTTGCCGAGGCGATCGGCGAGAAACACCGAGGTGGCGGTGGCTTTGTCGGCCAGATAGCCCGTCTCGGCCAGGCGCCTCTGGACGTCGTCCACGCTGGCGAACAGCGGGGGTGTCGTCGGTAGGGCACGATCCATGTCACAGCTCCTGATGATCGGGTCTGGCCGGGTACTGCGAGGGGTGTCAGTCTCGGACGTGTCCGTCGCCCCACACGGTCCACTTGGTCGAGGTCAATTCGGGCAAGCCCATGGGTCCACGCGCATGCAGCTTCTGAGTCGAGATGCCGATCTCGGCTCCGAAGCCGAACTGCTCGCCGTCGGTGAACGCCGTGGAGGCGTTGACCATGACCGCGGACGCGTCGACCCGCTGGGTGAACTCACGCGCGGCACGGATGTCGGCGGCGACGATCGCCTCGGTGTGGCCGGTGCCGTATCGGTCGATGTGGTCGATCGCCTCGTCGATGCCGTCCACCACCTTCAGCGCGATGTCGAGTGAGAGGTACTCCTGCGACCAGTCCTCGTCGTGTGCAGGCACGAGCCCGGGCAGGTCCCCGTGCACCGTGACGCTGTGCATCTGGAATGCCTGGAGCAACCGCGGAACCATGGTCTCGGCGATCGCAGCGTCGACCAGCACGGTCTCGGCGGCGTTGCAGACGCTGACTCGACGGGTCTTGGCGTTGAGCACGATCTTCTCGGCCGTGTCCGGATCGGCAGAGGAATGGATGTACACGTGGCAGTTTCCGACGCCGGTCTCGATGGTCGGGACCGTGGCGTCGCGCACGACCGCAGCGATCAGACCCGCTCCACCGCGCGGGATCACCACGTCCACCAGTCCGCGGGCCTGAATGAGGTGGGTGACCGTGGCACGGTCGGCACTCCCCAGAAGCTGCACCGCCGCCTCGGGCAGACCGTGTTCGCGCAACGCTCCCTGCAGTGCCTCGACCAACGCCGCATTGGACTGTGCCGCCGACGACGAACCGCGAAGGAGCACCGCGTTGCCGGACTTGAACGCGAGGCCGAACGCGTCGACGGTGACGTTGGGCCGAGCCTCGTAGACCATGCCGACGACTCCGAGCGGAACTCTCAGTTGCCGAATCTCGAGCCCGTTGGGCAACGTCGAACCGCGAATGATCTCGCCGATCGGATCGGGCAACCCGGCCACCTGCCGCAACCCGGCCGCGATGCCGTCGATGCGCGACGCAGTCAGCCGTAGACGGTCCAGCAGCCCCTCATCGGTACCGGCCGCTCGCGCGTTCTCGATGTCGACTGCGTTCGCGGCGAGTACCGACTCCGCCGCAGCGACCACAGCGTCTGCCGCGGCATGCAGCGCAGCGTCCTTCTCTGCGGTCGTCAGCAGTGCGAGCGCCCGTGATGCGGTGCGCGCTCGGCGCGCTGCGGCGTGCACGTTCTCGCGCTCGTCCGCAGTCGTGGTCACCGGTTCGGCCGAGACGGAAGCTGTCATGAACTACACACTAATAGGGGCCGGGAATGAGCGGCATCGCCGCGTCGTTGCAGCACAGCGTGAAGATCGTCGACCGACCGTCGATGCTGCCCGAAGACCGGAGGAACCACTTGTGAGTGTCCTGTTCGAGCCTCTGACCCTGCGCACTGTCACCTTCCCCAACCGGGTGTGGATGGCACCGATGTGCCAGTACTCGGCCGACGAGGCGGGCGACGATGTCGGCGTCGCGGGCGACTGGCACCGCACCCACCTGGTGAGCCGGGCGATCGGCGGTGCCGGACTGATCATCACCGAAGCCACCGCAGTGAGCCCCGAGGGCCGCATCAGCCCGTCGGACCTGGGCATCTGGAACGACACCCAGGCCGATGCATTGGCGAAGATCGTCGCCGAGATCTCGTCCTTCGGAACCGTCCCGGGCATCCAGCTCGCTCACGCGGGGCGCAAAGCCTCGACCGCTGCTCCCTGGTTGGGTGGCAAGTCCTTGCCTGCCGATGACTCCCGAAGCTGGGAGACCGTCGGCCCGTCGGCAGTGGCATTCGGTGACTACGCAACCCCACGAGAGGCGACGGCCGAGGACATCGCGAAGATCGTCGAGGACTTCCGTACTGCCGCGCAGCGCGCAGTGAAAGCAGGGTTCCAGGTAGCCGAGATCCACGGTGCGCACGGCTACCTGTTGCACCAATTCCTGTCTCCTGCCAGCAACACCCGTACCGACTCGTACGGCGGGGATTTCGCGGGCCGCACACGTCTGCTGATCGAGGTCGTCGACGCCGTGCGTGAGGTGTGGCCTGCAGAGCTGCCGGTCTTCGTACGACTGTCGGCGACGGATTGGCTCGACGAGCCCGAGAACAGCGAGAACGCCGGGTACACAGCCGAATTGGAGGCCCCGAGCTGGACGTCGGATCAGACTGTTGCGTTGTCGCAGATCCTCACCGAACACGGAGTGGATCTGGTCGATACCTCGACCGGAGGTAACGTGCACGCCAAGATTCCGGTCGGTCCCGGTTACCAGGTTCCGTTCGCACGGCGAATCCAGAACGAGACCGCGATGCCCGCCGCTGCGGTCGGCATGATCACCGAACCCAAGCAGGCCGAGGAGATCGTCTCACAGGGCGAGGCAACGGCCGTGCTGCTGGCACGCGAGCTGCTGCGTGATCCGTACTGGCCACGGCGCGCCGCCCGCGAACTCGGTGTCGAGATGCGCCCGGCCGTGGCACCGCAGTACGAGCGGGCCTACTGAGGCTCCGCTCAGGTCGGCACGAAGCCGAGTTTCTTGTCCACGACATTGCGCAGCGGTTCGCCTCGGAAATGCCGAAGTGCGTTGTCCACGAACAGCTCTGCGAGCCGTTGCTTCCACCCCGAGGCATCGCCGCTCATGTGCGGTGTGACGATCACGTTCTCGGCCGTCCACAACGGATGGTCGGCCGAGAGCGGTTCTGTCTCGAACACATCGAGCGCGGCACCTGCGATGTGCCCGGTTGCCAGGTGTGCCAGCAGTGCCTCGGTGTCGAGCAACTCACCGCGGCCCACGTTCACGACGCGTGAACCGGGTTTCATCGCGGCCAGCACCGAATCGTCGACCAGTCCCCTCGTCAGATCGGTCAGCGGGGCGACCAGCACCAGGTAGTCGGCCCGAGATACCTCGGACGCCAGATCGGCACTGGCATGAACGGTGCCGAAATCTCGGTCGCCCTCTCGTGCCGTCCGGCCCACACCAGAGACGGACATTCCCACCGCTGTCAGCAGGCTCGCGATGGCGCGGCCGATTGCACCGGTACCCACGATCATCGCGTGGGCACCGTCGATGCGCTGGGTCTCGCGGTGCTGCCAGACCTTCGAATGTTGCAGTGCGCGCGAACGTTCGGAGTCCTTGGCGAACGCCAGAATCTGGGCCAGCACGAACTCCGCGATCGGTCGGTCGAACACTCCCCGCGAATTGGTCACGATCACATCGGAATCGACCAGGTCGTCGAACATCAACGAGTCGACGCCTGCGGCGGCGATGTGGATCCACTTCAGCGAGCCGCAGCGCGGCCACGCCGATTCGACTGCGGGAGAGAAGAAATCCCACAGCAGCAACGCGTCGGCACCGTCGACCGCATCGCCGAGGGTATCGGCGGTGGCGTACCGGACGTCGGCGACCTCCGCGACGGAGTCTAGTCCGTCGGGAAGATCGCCGGCGTGCAGAACGACGAGAACCGGTGTCACTGCTACTTCTTCTTGTATCCGACGAGCTCGACGCCGGACGCCGCAACCTCGTCGTCGTTGTCGCCTGGGCACTGGGTTCCGCGCAACGAGCGCCCAGCCGTTTCCGGCATCAGCAGAATCGGCACGAAGGCGATGGCAGCCGCGATCATCATGTACCAACCCGGAATCAGGTTCGATCCGGTTCGATCGATGAGGAACGTGAGGATCAGCGGAGCAGTACCGCCGAAGAGCGCCGTCGAGACGTTGTATCCGATGGCGAACGCTCCGTAGCGCACCTGAGTGGGGAACAGCGCGGGCAGGGTCGACGACACACAGGAGCACATGATGACCAGCAACACTCCGAGACCGAGGAGGCCGATGCTCTGGCCGATCAATCCGGTGTTGATGATCAGCAGGAACAGCGGAACGCTGAACACGAAGTACCCGACACAGGCAGCCAGCAGCAACGGCTTTCGGCCCACCCGGTCGGACAGAGCGCCGATCGGGTTGATGATCGCCATCATGATGATCATGATGGCCACGAGGGTGAAGTTGGACTGAGTCGTGCTGTGCCCCAACGTGTCGCTGAGATACGACGGCAGGAACGTCAGCACGGTGTAGTACGCGATGTTGAGCAGCAACACGAATCCCATCAGGATCAGGATCCGCTGCCAGTACGTCATGGTGGCCTTGAGTGAGGTGACGGCTCCGCCTGCACCCTCTTCGACCGTGCCGCCGTCTTCCTTGGCCTCGGCGAATACCGGTGAATCCTCGAGCCGGGTCCGCAGCCACAGTGCAACGATGCCCAACGGGAGCGTCACCAGGAACGGGATTCGCCAGCCCCAGGCCTCCATGGTCTCGTCGCCGAGCCCGACGTTGAGCAGGGTGCACAGGGTGGCACCGCCCACGGTTCCTGCGAGGGTGCCGAATTCGAGGAACGATCCGAAGAATCCGCGGCGTTTGTCGGGCGCGTATTCGGCCATGAACACTGCTGCGCCACCGTACTCACCACCGGTGGAGAAGCCCTGCACCAATCGGCAGACGAGCAGCAGTAACGGTGCGGCGATGCCGATGGTGTCGAATGTGGGCAGCACACCGATCGTCGCCGTGGCCAACGTCATCATCGAGACGGTCAGTACTAGGACCTTCTGACGCCCGATGCGGTCGCCGAGTGGGCCGAGCACGATGCCGCCGATGGGACGAATGATGAACGACGCGGCCAGCACGGCGAAGGTGGAGAGCAGGCTCGCTCCCCCGTCCTCGGACGGGAAGAAGTTTGCGGCGATGTACACGGCCAGGTAGCCGTACACCGCGTAGTCGAACCACTCCACGGCGTTACCGAGAGCGGATCCGCCGATGGCGCGATGCAGAACCTTGGTCTCGTCCGGGCTCAGAGTGTCGGTGCTCGGGGGATATCCGGTCGGCGATGCTGCCGACCCTGATTTTTCGGTCACGGTCGAAATACCTCTCGCTTTTGTGGACAAAGTGGAGCGTCGGTGTGGTACTTCGCAGCGTTCGACATTACGGCGATGCAGAACATGGGTTTCGGCCAACCCCCTCGGGCAGCGCTAAAGTCCTGGTAGTGCAGCAATTCTGGTGGCGATCAATGCGTACGTCCTTGCGCTGTCGGTCAATTGCCGCACGGCGACGGACTCGTCCGGCCGATGTGCTTGTTCTTCGATCTCCCCCGGACCGAGCACGACGGTGGGTATTCCCATCTGCTGTGCCACAAAACCACCATCGCACGATGCCGTCCAGATGTCAGTGGAACGGCCAAATCCGCTGTCGATAACCGATTGCACTGCGGTAGTGACCAATCCGTTGTTCACGCTGGTCAGAAAGCCCGGCATTTCCATCGCGATACCGATGTCGACGTCGATACCGGACCCGGTGAGTTCCGCAGATTCGATGCGTGCCCGCAGATCGCCGACGACGCCGGCGGCACTTTCGCCGGGTAACAAACGGCGGTCGACGGTGACGACACACCGATCGGCGACCATCGAAGTGCCCGTTCCTCCCGCTATCGTCCCCACATTCCAGGTGGCCGGACCCAGTTCGGGGTCCGGGTTCGCGTCCAGCTCGGCCTGGGAGCCCTCGATGATTCCGATGATGCGTGCTGCAGCAGAGATGGCGTTCGCTCCGTTGCGTGGCTGACCCGCATGCGCGGATCGGCCACGAACCTCGATCTCGAGGTTCGTCGCGCCTCGGCATCCGATGATGGTGACCAGGTCCGTCGGCTCTGCCACCACGCAACAGCTGTAATTCCGTTGCGACGACACGGCGACGAACGCTCGGATACCGAGACCGGTGTCCTCCTCGTCGACCAGACACGCCAAGGTCATCGGATACTCGTCCGCGAGACCGGCACGGTGAACTGCGGTCATCGCCGCAACCACTGCGGCCAGGCCGCCTTTCATGTCACAGGCCCCGCGGCCGATGATCCGGCCGTCTCGAACCACGGCGGAGAAGGGATCGGTGGTCCAGCCCGACCCCGCCGGAACCACGTCGGAGTGACCGACGAACAGAACTCCCGGCCGCTCGTCGGATCCGATGGACACGATGACGTTGGGCCGGCCCGGAGCCACCTCGACGGTCCGAACGTCGAATCCCAGTGCCCGACAGTGCTCGGCGAGCACCTTCGCAGTATTTTCCTCCGTGTCTCCTGGGTTCTCGCCGCCGGCGTCGATCAATGCCGCAGTCAGAGAGACGATCTCGTGCTCGTCGATCGAACCGAGAAGAGCGCGTTCGGAAGTCGAAACGGTCATCGGGTGGGATCGGAGGCGAGCAGGTGCTTGGACTTCTCCACCGCGGCCGCCAGTCGTCGGATTCCCTCGTCGATGCGTTCGGGCGTCGACGAGGCGAAGCACAGCCGCAACGAATCGTGGAACTTCCCACCCACCGACAACGCCGGCCCGGGTATGTACGCAACGCCCTCGGCCAGCGCCGTCTCGAACAGGTCCTGCGTCGAGAAGTCGACGTCGTTGCCGCGCAACGTGGCCCAGAGAAAGAACCCTCCCTCGGGATCCGTTGTCGACATCGACTCGCCGAAGTATTTTTCGATGCTGTTCTGCATCGCGACCTTGCGGGGCAGGTACACCGAGGCCAACGATCGAAGATGCTCGTCGAGGAGGCCGCGCCGAATGTACTCGGCCACCATCCGCTGACCGGGCAGATTGGTACACGTGTCCATGGCCTGTTTGGCGTTGACGATCAACTGCCGTGCCTCGGGGGCAGCGTCCACCCACCCCACTCGCAGGCCAGGGGCGATCATCTTGGAGAAGGTCCGCACCGAGAAGATCAACGGGTCGTTGGGACTGAGCGTGCCGAAACTGGGAATCGGATCACCCGAGAAGCGGAGCAGACCGTACGGATCGTCGTCCAGAATCACCGATCCCCACGTGTGCGCCAGCTCGATGAGCAGCCGACGACGCTCGAGCGACAGGGTGACCCCGGACGGGTTCTGGAAGTTGGGGATCACGTAGATCATCTTCGGCACTCGACCCGCACGCTCGACGAGCTCGGGCAACGCCTCGACGATGAGGCCGTCACTGTCCATCGGGGCCTCGAGAATGTCGCCTCCGTAGCTGAGCACGGTGGCGGTTCCGTTGGTGTACGTGGGACTTTCGACGATCACCAGGTCACCCGGATCGATGAACAGCTTGCATGCGATGTCGAGACCCTGCATCCCGCCGGAGGTGATCACCACCCGCTCCTCCGTCGTGGGTTCACCCACCGAATCGAGATAGGTGAGCAACGCGTCGAGCAAGCCCGGATCGCCCTCGGTGGCACCGTAATCGAATGCGTCCGCGGTGAGCACGCTGCCGGCGATGTCGGTGAACGCAGCGGCCGGAACCGTCTCGGCGGCAGGAGATCCCATTGCGAATCGAACGATGTCGTGCTTCTGTGCAGCGAGCAGCGATGTCGAGGAATCGATCACCGATCCCACCAGTTTGTCGGTCCGCAGGGCCCAGGGAATGGCAGGAGTGGAGCCTGCGGAACGACTTTGGGTGGCAGGAGTGGAGCCTGCGGAACGACTCGGTGTGGCAGGAGTGGAGCCTGCGGAACGACTTTGGGTGGCAGGAGTGGAGCCTGCGGAACGACCCTTCGTTGATGCGGTCATGCTCACTCCTTCGTCAGTAGTTCTCGGGGGTATGCGGTGAAGGTTTCGAGGCCGTTGTCGGTGACGCGAACGGCCTCGGATACCTCGTATCCGTAGTCGTCCATCCACATTCCGCCGATGATGTGGAAGGTCATGTTCTCGGCGAGCACCGTCTCGTCGTCGGTGCGCAGGCTCACGGTGCGCTCACCCCAGTCGGGTGCGTAGGCGATGCCGATCGAGTATCCGATGCGTGACGGCTTGTGCAGTCCGTGCTTGGCCAGGCTCGTGTTCCACACCTGCGCCAGCTCGGTGGCGGTGACGCCTGCCCGTACGGTTGCGAGCACGTCGTTCAATGCTTCCCCGGTGGACTTGGCGAGGTAATCCAAACGCGGACTGGGCTTTCCGAGCACGATCGTGCGTGCCATCGGGATGTGGTAGCGGCGAAACACTCCGGCCAGTTCGACGACGGTGGTCTCGCCCCGCACGAAGGGTTGATGCGACCAGGTCAGGTGTGGGGTGTCGGCTCCGGCACCGGTGGGCAGCATCGGGACGATGGCCGGATGGTCGCCGCCGAAGTCCTCGGTGCCGCGCACCTGTGCGTTCATGATGGCTGCGGCCGCGTCGCACTGCCGCTCACCGACCGAGATCGACTGATACGCAGCCGACATGGCCGACTCGCAGACTTTCGCGGCACCGCGCATCAGGGCGATCTCCGCGGGCGACTTGACCACTCGGACCCAGTTGATGAGCTCGTAGGAGTCGGTGAATCGGTATTCGGGCAGCGACTTCACCAGAGCCTCGAATGCCTTGGGGCTGAAGTAGTACGAGTCCATCTCCAGACCCACCTGGCCGTGCTCGAAGTTGTTCACCAGCCCCAGTTCGCGCAGCTTCGCGGCGACCCAGACGAATGGGTGAGTGTCCTTGCGCTGCACGAACGTTTCGGGGTAGCCGAACGTCCGATCCTGCGGCAGCCACGATGTGCGAAACGCACCGTTGGCGTCCATCTCGCGGGCGAAGAAGTACATCTCTCCCTCGAGCGGGACGTACAGCATCTGCGGGGTGTAGAACGAGAGTGCGTTGTACCCGAGCAGGTAGTAGAGGTTCGCGGGATCGGTGACGATGAGTGCGGTGAGGTTCTGCGCTGCCATCCGCTCTCGGACGGCAGCGAGCCGGGCTGCGTACTCCTCGTCGGTGAACGTGATCGGCGTGCTGTTCGGGACATCGGGGTATCGAGCCAGGCCGGGAGCGGCCCGTCCTGCGGTTTCGTCGGGTCCGAGTGCGGTGACGTAGGCGGCGTCGGGTGAGTCGTTCACGGGCACCCCCTTCAATGAGGTCGGTTTAGTAGATTGTTGACAATCAGGCTAGGCGCTGGCGTGAGAGGTTCGCAAGACTTCGGATGTAAATGCTGTGTTGCAGACCGGCGACTATCCCGGAGTGGCCAGTGCCGAGTGTTCGGCCTGCTCCTCGTCCATGGCACGAGTCAGGTCGTGGATGGCGGTGTCCATGTGCTCGTGTACACCCTTTTCCAGTGCGTCCCAATCCGAACCGAGCAACAGGTCGACGATCAGCTGGTGTTCCTCCACCAACGCCTCCGGCCGGTAGTACGCGGTTTCGAGGTTGGCCATGCAGATACGCGCCTCCGCAGCGAGTGTGGCGTACATCCGCGACATTCGGCTGTTGCGCGTCGCCGCGACCAGTGCGGTGTGAAACGCCAGATCCCGTTCGGCAAGACCTCGCCAATCCGCCCGATCGATGAACGGCTGCATCTGCATCACGATGGCCGAGAGCTCGTCGGCGGCCGACACCAGGCGCGCACGATCACCGTGCACCAGAGTCCATGCGGCACCGACCTCGATCGCCGCGCGGGATTCGTAGATCTCGGTGACATCCTCACTGCTCAGCTCGACGACGAACACGCCTCTGTTTCGGTAGCTGACGAGCAGCCCCTCTTGATTGAGGCGCTGCAGCGCCTCCCGCACCGGTCCCCGCGAGATCTCGAGTTCCGCGGCGACGTTGGCCTCGTTGATCTGCTCACCGGGGGCGTAGGACCCGTCGATGATGCGGTCGCGAATCTGGTCGGCAATGACCATCGACGTGTTGCGTGCGTCGATGGGCGTCAGTCGTCTCGAACTGGGCATGATCGAAAACCTCTCTCAGCCTCGGGGAATGGCGAAGTATTTGTACTCCAGAAACTCGTCTATGCCGACTTTTCCGCCCTCACGGCCCAGTCCGGACTGTTTGACGCCACCGAACGGCGCAGCCGGATTGGACACCAGACCCGTGTTGAGGCCGACCATGCCCACCTCGAGGCGCTCCCCCATCCGCAGAGCCCGGTCGATGTCCTGGGTGAAGACATATCCGACGAGTCCCCATTCGGTGTCGTTCGCGAGGGCGATCACCTCGTCCTCGGTATCGAACGGGACGATTGCTGCCACCGGTCCGAAGATTTCCTGTGACATCAGATCCGACGCCGAATCGACGTCCGTGAGGACCGTCGGCGGGTAGAAGTATCCGGGTCCGTCCGGGGCCACTCCCCCGACGATCGCACGCGCACCGCGCCCCAGGGCGTCGTCGACGAGTGTCTGCACCTTGGTGCGGCCTGCGTCGTCGATCAGCGGACCCACCTCGGTACCGTGCGCACTACCGGCCCCCACCGACAACGCACCCATGCGCTCGGCGAGCTTGTCCGCGAACTGCGCTGTCACACTTCGATGTACGAAGAATCGGTTGGCGGCGGTGCATGCCTCACCCATGTTGCGCATCTTGGCGACCATCGCACCGTCCACGGCGCGTGCGAGATCTGCATCGTCCATGACGATGAAGGGTGCGTTGCCGCCGAGCTCCATCGAGGTACGCATCACCGTCGATGCAGCCTGTTCCAGCAGAATCTTGCCCACCGCAGTCGATCCGGTGAAGCTGATCTTGCGGGCCGCCCCGCTGCTCATCCACGAGCCCACGACACCCGACGCATCGGTGGTGGTCACGACATTGACCACTCCCGCCGGGACCCCCGCGTCGTGCAGGATTCCCGCCAGAGCCAGTGCTGTCAGCGGCGTCTGCTCGGCCGGCTTGAACACCACGGTGCAGCCTGCGGCCAGTGCCGGGCCGATCTTGCGAGTTCCCATGGCCAGCGGGAAGTTCCACGGAGTGACGAGGATGCACGGTCCCACCGGTGCGCGGGTGACCACGATCCGGTTCTTCCCGTCTCCGGTGAGGGTGTGATCGCCCGAGATGCGGACCGCCTCCTCGGAGAACCAGCGAAAGAACTCGGCTCCGTACGCCACCTCACCACGAGCGTCGGCCAGCGGCTTTCCCATTTCCGCGGTGATGATCGCAGCGAGCTCCTCCGACCGCGCCATGATCAATTCGTATGCTGTGCGGAGGATTTCGCTGCGCGCACGCGGCGGCATCGCGGCCCAGTCGGCGGCGGCGTCGACCGCTGCGGCCATGGCCTTCTCGGCATCGTCGATGCTGCCGTCGGCGACGCCGGCGATGACCTCGCCGCTGGCGGGATCGATGACATCGAACCGGGCATCGGATGCTGCGGCTGTCCACTCGCCTCCGATGAACAGTTCGGTCGGAGCAGTGATGGTGGGGCGAGTGAGGCCGGTGGTCGAACTGGCGGTCATGTCCGCGGTCCTTTCGTCGAACGTGGATCGAGTATCTGCGCCAGGTGTACGGACGCATCGCTGGTCAGGTCACCGGTGAGTTGACGCACCTGCATGTGGCAGGAGAATCCGTCGGTCAGAATCGGACTGTCTGGCTCGGCATCACGCAGTGCAGGCGCCAGGGCCTGTTCTGCGACGGCCATGCTGAGCTCGTAGTGCCGAGACTCGAAGCCGAAATTGCCTGCCACGCCGCAGCACCCGGTGGCCTCGCGCACCGCCTCGATACCGACGGCCGCCAATGCCGTGCGTTGGGTGGCGTTGCCGAACACCGCGTATTCGTGGCAGTGGGTCTGTACTGTCACCGAATCGGGAACCTCGGCCGAGGGCACCCACCCGGCGGCGGCCTGATCGATCACCGCGCCGGCGAAACTCTGTACCCGCGCGGCGACCCGTCTCGCGGCCGCAGTGGGAACCAGCTCCGGCATGTCCTTGCGGAACGCCGCCGCGCAGCTCGGTTCGGTGACCACGATCGGTCGGTCGGTGCCGTCGTCCAGTGCGGCAACGGCTTTCGTGAGGTGCTTGCGGGCGGCCTTCAGCTGGCCCGTCGAAATCCAGGTCAGACCACAGCACACGTCGGTCCGGCATTCGGTGCTGCGGCCGGAATCCTCGAGCACGCGTTGCGCCGCGCCCGCGACCTCGGGGCGAAAGCCCTGAGTGAACGTGTCGACGACCAACACCACGTCGGCGGCGCGGCCTCCGCCGATCCTGATTTCGTGAGCCAGTTCCTTCGCCGACGCGAAGCGCGGCAACGGCCGCTCGGTGGTCAGCCCACCGAGTCGAGCCGCCAGTGCCGCGATGCGCGGGGTGAGCAGACGGTTGAGCAGCGGTGCCGTTCGCTGCGTCACCTTCAGCCAGCGGGGCAACCAGCCGAGCGAATAGTGCGAGAGCGGTCGCAGTCGCCCCGCATAGTGATGATCGAGGAATTCGGACTTGTACGTCGCCATGTCAACTCCGACCGGACAATCCGACGAACAGGCCTTGCAGGACAGGCACAGATCGAGCGATTCGGCCACGTCTTTCGAGGCCCATCCGTCGGCAACGGTCGGCGAGCTGCGCACCATCTCCTGCAGCACTCGCGCCCGGCCCCGCGTCGAATCCTTCTCGTCGCCGGTCGCGCGGAAACTGGGGCACATGACGCCTCCCGACGCTGTGCGGCACTTGCCGACGCCGACACACGACTGAGTCGCGTGCACGAACGGATCCAGATCCGCCCGGGTTCCGATCTGGTGCAGATCGAAGGTCGTCTTCCATTCCCGCTGCGGGATGCCCTGCAGCATGAGGTTGTCCATCATCGGTTCCGGATCGGTGATCGACCCCGGGTTGAGAATCCCGCGGGGATCCCAGATGCGCTTGAACCGCGCGAACGCGTCGAGCATGCGGGGTGAGTACATCACCGGCAGCAGTTCCGAACGAGCCCTGCCGTCGCCGTGCTCGCCGGACAGGCTGCCGCCGTGCTTGACGACCACACGCGCGGCGGCGCGCAGGAAGTCGTACATCACCCGTCGCCCGGCGTCCGTACGCTGATCGAACGTGATGCGCACGTGCATGCAGCCGGCACCGAAGTGTCCGTACATCACGCCGGTCAGATCATGTTCGGCCAGAAGCACGTTGAGGTCGGCGAGATAGGCGGACAGGTTCTCGGGTGCGACCGCCGCGTCCTCCCAGCCACCCCAGGACTCCACCCCGCTCGACAGGCGGGTCGCCAGGCCTGCACCGTCTTCGCGTACTCGCCACAGCGCTGTTCGATCGGCCGGGTCGGTGACGATACGGCCTTCCTTCACGCGTCCGAGACGACCGAGCGCCTCGAGCAGACGGGCGGCCTTGTTCTCCACCTCGGCGGTATCGGCTCCGTCGAGGTCGACGTAGAGCCACGCGTTCCCGGCCGGCAGCCCGCGGACGGAGTCCGGTCCGCGCCGATACTCCATCGTCTGGGCGATGTTGTCGTCGATACCCTCCACCGCAGCAGGCGAGAACTCGAGTATGGCCGTCACGTCGGCCGCCGCAGCGACCACGTCGTCGTAGCCGAGGCAGAGCAACAGTGCAGCCGACGGAACGGGCACGACGGCAACGGTGACCGAGACGATCACCGCGCACGTGCCCTCGCTTCCGACGAGTGCACGGGCGACGTCGAATCCGTTCTCGGGCAACAGATGCGACAGGTGAAAACCGGACACCTGTCGCGGTATGCGGCCCAGTTCGACTCTGAAGAGAGCGAGGTTGTCCGCCGCAAGCGAGTGCAATTCGCGCGAGATACGTTCGGCGGCATCGGTTGCTGCCGAATCATCCGAATGCACTGCCTCCACACCGCTACGGGTCACGCGAAGAAGGTGCCCGTCGGCGGTGACCACGTCCATGGCCACCGTGTGGTCGGCTGTTCGTCCGTAGCGCACCGAGTGATTGCCGCACGCGTCGTTGCCGACAGCCCCGCCTACCGTCGCGCGTGTCTTGCTGGACGGGTCGGGCGCGAATGTGAACGACCCCGACGTCCGGGCCACCAGCTCACGTTGCAACTCCGAGATCACGATTCCCGGTTCCACCACCGCCGTCCGCGAGTCGGTGTCCACCGAGATCACGCGATTCATGTGGCGGGAGAAGTCGAGCACGATTCCACGGCCGATCGCGTTGCCCGCCATGGACGTTCCGCCGCCGCGGCCGATGACTGCGACTCCAGCGGCCCCGCACAGCGACATCACTGCGACGACGTCGTCGGCGCTGCGTGGGAAGACCACGGCCGCAGGCGGAATTCGGTAGTTCGAGGCGTCGTAGGAGTACTCGGCGAGCCGCCGGGACGAGTCGTCGATCTCGATGCCCAACTCCTGCACTCGCTGCACGAGTGCGGAGACGGGAGACCGAACGGAAGCAGACGTCACAGCACGTTCTTCAGCGTGCGCGACAACGCGTCGAGGCCCTGCCGCATCTCGTCGTCGTTCACGATCAGCGCGGGAATGATCCGGACCACGTTGCCGAGCGCGCCGCAGGTGAGCAGCAACAACCCCTCGTCGATCGCACCCTGTTGCACGCGCAGGGCCGCCGCAGCATCGGGATTGCCTGCGCTGTCGACGAATTCGAGTGCCTGCATCAAGCCGAGTCCACGTGCATCACCGATGGCAGAGTGCTCGGACTTCAGTGCCAGCAGGCCGTCGAGCAGAACTCGGCCCTGCGCGGCAGCGTTGTCGACCAGACCTTCCTCACGCACGACGTCGAGCGTCGCGACACCCGCCGCAGCGGCGACGGCATTGCCGCCGTACGTGCCGCCCTGCGATCCGGGCCACGCCTTTCCCATCAGCTCGGTCGATGCCGCGATAGCCGAGATCGGAAAACCACTGGCAAGGCCCTTTGCGGTGATGACGATGTCGGGCGTGATCGTCGAATGCTGGTGGCCCCAGAACTTCCCGGTGCGTCCGACGCCGGCCTGAACCTCGTCGACGATGAGGACGATCCCGTGGGTGTCCGCCCGTTCGCGGAGTCCCTCGAGGAAAGCCGGAGGCGTGGGCAGGTAACCACCGTCACCGAGTACCGGTTCGATGATGAACGCAGCGGTATCGGCGGGACTGGACATCGTCATCAGCAGGTAGTCGAGTTCCTTGAGCGCGAAAGCGACTGCGGTGTCCATGTCCCAGCCGTACCGGAAGGCGTACGGGAACGGCGCGATGTGCACACCGCCCATGATCGGTGAGAATCCGGAGCGAAACTTGGTGCCCGCGGTGGTCAACGACGCGGCCGCCACCGTGCGTCCGTGGAATCCCCCGTGGAACGCGATGATGTTCGGCCGTCCGGTCGCCATGCGCGCCAACCGAATCGATGCCTCGACGGCCTCCGAGCCGGAATTGGCATAGAACACGCTGTCCAGCCCCGCGGGCAGCACCTCGCCGAGCTTGTCGGTCAGCGCCAGAAGTGGCTGATGCATGACGGTCGTGTACTGCGCGTGGATGATCTTGCCCACCTGCTCGCGGGCGGCCTCGACCACACGGGGATGGCAGTGCCCGGTACTGGTGACGCCGATACCGGTGGTGAAGTCGAGGTACTTGCGCCCGTCCGTGCCGATGATCCAGCTGCCCTTTCCGTGATCGACGACGATCGGGGTCGCCTGCTTGAGTGCCGGGCTGAGGTGAGTGCGAGTCGACGCTGTCATGCCTGTCATCGTCACTCACCGAATTTAGATTGTCAACAATCTGCAATTGGCAGTTCGAGTCGGGTGCAACCGTCGGAGCGATACAGTTCGTCGGTGTCCGCACCGAACCCCCGCATCGTCGTTCTCGGCAGCATCAACATGGACCTGATCACCCGGACGCCCTCCCTGCCCGATCCCGGCGAAACAGTGCTGGGCACATCGTTCACCACCTCACCGGGCGGCAAGGGCTCCAATCAGGCCATCGCCGCCGCCAAAGCCGGCGTGTCGGTGTCGTTCATCGGAGCGGTCGGCGACGACGAATTCGGTGTGACACTGCGACGGACACTGTCGAGCGCGGGCGTGGACGACCGCGCGCTGCGCACGGCGGCAGGTTCGAGCGGAATCGCCGCCATCACCGTCGACGATCACGCCGAGAACAGCATCGTCGTCGTCCCCGGGGCCAACGAACGCGTCCGAAACCTCACCGACGACGATCTCGCCCTCATCTCCGACGCCGATATCCTGTTGTGTCAGTTGGAAATTCCGCTCGACACCGTGGTGACCGCATTCGAGTACGCACGCTCTCGGGGCGTGGTGACGATGCTGAACCCGTCACCGGTTCAGGATCTGCCCGACGCCCTGGTGGCGGCCACCGACGTGCTCGTGGTCAACGAAGCCGAGGAAACCCGTCTCGGACACAGCGTGAACGACGTGACGCACGTGATCACCACACTCGGAGCCAGAGGCGCTCGATACCGCGGCCCGGAGTCGTTCGAGGTCCCCGCTCCGCGCGTCGACGCCGTCGACACCACCGGGGCCGGCGACGCATTTGCCGGAGCACTGGCCGCATCCTGGTTCGACGGCCCGCGTGAGGCCGTCGAATGGGCCTGCGTTGCGGGCTCTTTCGCCGCGACGAGACCGGGTGCGAGCACGTCCTCGGGTACTCGCGACGACATCGATGCACTGCGAGATGCGGCCGCAGGATGAACGCCCCCGACCTCGAGGAGCTCCGACTTCTGCGCCGTGCGCGCGACCGGATGGATCGCGAGTTCGCCGAGCCACTCGACGTCCCGACTCTGGCCCGCACGGCACTGATGTCCACCGCCCACTTCGGTCGCCGCTTCCGCGAGGCCTACGGTGAGACGCCCTACGCACATCTGATGACTCGACGGATCGAACGCGCCAAGGCCCTGCTGCGCCGCGGCGATGTGACAGTCACCGAGGCGTGCTTCGCGGTGGGCTGTACCAGTCTCGGATCGTTCAGTTCCCGGTTCACCGAGATCGTCGGCGAGACACCGAGCGCGTACCGCGCCCGCGACCACCGTGACAGTCAGGCGGTCCCGACGTGTACGGCCATGATTCTGGGGCGTCCGATGCGGGGCAGCAGCGTCACCGCCACCGAACCGAGCAGAATCGAAGAAGCGTCGACGGCCGGGGCGTCCTAGCCTTTCCCCATGAATCTTTCACTGAGCCACGTACACGTCTACACCGCCGACCCCGATGCCTCGTTGGCGTTCTACCGCGATGCCCTGGGATTGGAGGTCAAGAGCGAAGTCGCCAACGACGGCTACCGCTGGATCACTCTGTCTCCCGACGATCAACCCGAGATCGAGATCGTACTGTCGCAGCCCCACGCGGGCCGTTCGCAGGAACTCGGCGATCAGATCGCAGCCCTGCTCGCCAAGGGTGAGCTTCCGGGCCTGTTGTTTCGTGCCGACGACCTCGACGCGGCCTTCGAGAGAATCCGCGCGTCGGGCACCGCCGAGGTTCTGCAGGAGCCGACGAGTCAGCCGTGGGGTGCGCGCGACGCCGCATTCCGTGACCCCGCCGGCAACATGGTGCGCGTCAGTCAGGCGTGAACTCGTCCTCGAATCGACCGTCCTACATCGACGACGCGAGCGCCAGGCCGCCTGCGCACGCGAGTACGGACGCGAGCACGGTGACTGTCACGTTCACGGCGGCATCGCGTCGACGCCCCTGCTGTAGCAACCGCACGGTCTCGACACTCGCCGTGCTGAAGGTGGTGTACCCGCCGCAGAACCCGGTGCCGATGACGGCTTGAACATCGGTGGAGCCGGCTCGGAACATCACCCATCCGGCCAGCACGCCCAGCAGGAACGAGCCGGACACGTTGATGCCGACCGTCGCCCAGGGAAAGCTCGTCCGTGCCGCGAGACGTGACTTCACTTCCGCATCGACGAAGAAGCGAAAGACTGATCCCAACCCGCCGGCCGCCGCAAGCCACAGCGCGATCATCGAATCACCTTGCCCGCCAAAGCGATTCCAGCCCAGGCCGCAAGTATTCCGAGAATCACGCTGACCACGGCGTAGGCCATTGCGAGCCCGGTGAACCCACCCCGAATCCCGTCCACGGTCTCGAGGGCGAAGGTGCTGTACGTGGTGAACGCGCCGCAGAAACCGGTACCGAGCAGCAACCGCAGCCTGCGCCTGACTCCTGCATCGGGCCCGCCGCGAACCAGCGACTCGAGCAGCAGGCCCAGCACGAATGCGCCTGCGATGTTGATCCCGAAGGTCGCCGTCGGCCACTGCGATGCAGAATGCGGCAGTTGCTCCTCGATCACGTAGCGGACCGCCGTACCCACCGCTCCGCCTGCGAACACCACTGCCAGTGCCCACAGGTGACGGTGCACGGGTCCCTGGTCGGCCGGCATCGAATCGGAATCGGGATCGACCAACGCTGATCCTCTCGGGCTGCAGGGCCCGACCGTTTCCGACCGGGCCGCGGTTGATGTCGGATGCTTGCTGCACGATGGAGCCTATGACAACGACCACGGAGCCCACGACCGGGAACTTGCGCGAGAGCGCCGAGGAGTTGTTGCGCGAACTCGCCGGCCCCGATGCGGTGCTGCGGGAAGACCAGTGGACGGCCATCGAGGCCCTCGTGGTGCACCGGCGGCGGGCGCTGGTGGTCCAGCGGACCGGTTGGGGCAAGTCGGCGGTCTACTTCATCGCGGCGAAGCTGCTGCGCGCGCAGGGCCTGGGTCCGACCGTGATCGTCTCGCCACTGTTGGCGCTGATGCGCAACCAGGTTGCCTCCGCCGAGCGGGCAGGTGTCCGAGCGGCCACCATCAACTCCGGAAACATGACCGAATGGGACGACATTCATCAGCAGGTCAACTCCGGTGAACTCGACGTGCTGCTGGTCAGTCCGGAGCGATTGAACAATCCCGATTTCCGCGATCAGGTGTTGCCGTCCCTGGCCGGGGACGCCGGCCTCGTCGTGGTCGACGAAGCTCACTGTGTCTCCGACTGGGGCCACGACTTTCGACCCGACTACCGACGTATCAGAACCCTGATCGCCGAGCTGCGCGACGGTATCCCGGTACTCGCGACCACGGCGACGGCGAACGACCGCGTGGTGGACGATGTCGCGGCGCAGCTGGGTGTCGGCGGCGGCGACACGCTCGTACTGCGCGGTGGGCTCGCACGCGACTCTCTGCGCATGGCGGTGGTGAAGATCGACAACGCCACCGAACGGGCGGCGTGGCTCGGCGATCACCTGAAGACGCTGCCCGGGTCGGGGATCATCTACACGCTGACCGTCTCGGCGGCCAAGGACCTCGCGGCGCTGCTCACCGACCAGGGCCACGTCGTGGCGTCGTACACCGGGCAGACGGACCCGACCGAGCGCGAATCGCTCGAGGGTGACCTGCTGGCCAACCGCGTCAAGGCCCTGGTCGCGACGTCCGCACTGGGCATGGGCTTCGACAAGCCAGATCTCGGCTTCGTCGTGCACATGGGGGCACCGTCGTCTCCTATTTCGTACTACCAGCAGGTCGGCCGAGCCGGACGCGCAACCGAGCGAGCCGATGTGGTGCTGCTTCCCGGTCACGAGGATCGGCAGATCTGGAGCTACTTCGCGTCCGTCGCATTCCCCCGCGAGCATTTGGTGCGGCAGGTCATCGATGCCTTGAACACCGACAAGGCCCAGTCGACCCAGGCGCTGGAACCTCTCGTCGAGCTGGGTCGCAGCAGGCTCGAGATGGTGCTGAAGGTTCTCGACGTCGACGGCGCAGTCAGACGCGTTCGTGGCGGTTGGATGGCGACCGGCGAGCAATGGACGTACGACGCGGCCCGCTACGAGCGTCTCGAAGAGGCCAGAGACCGCGAACAGCAGGCCATGATCGACTACCAGGGCACCGACGGCTGCCGGATGGAGTTCCTGCGGAGGCAACTCGACGACCCGGATCTGGGCGCACCCGGTAGCGAGTCCGACAGATGCGGGCGGTGCGACAACTGCACGGGTGAGCACTTGTCGGCATCGGTGGATGCGGCCTCGGTCGACTCGGCGAGGGCACGACTGGATCGGCCGGGTATAGATCTGCAGCCCAGAAAGCAGTGGCCCAGCGGGATGAAGAAGCTGGGCGTCTCGCTCTCGGGCAAGATTGCCGATCCCCACGAACCCGGGCGCGTACTGGGCCGGCTCACCGATCTGGGCTGGGGCAGCCGATTGCGTACCTTGCTCGATGCACCCGATGCTCCGGCCACGGACGCGCTCGAGAAGGCGTGCATCAACGTGCTCGCCAACTGGGATTGGAAGCAGAGGCCCACTGCAGTTCTGGCTCTCGACTCCCCTACTCATCCGCTCCTGGTGCGGTCGATCGCCGCGCGTTTGGCATCCGTCGGCAAATTGCAGGATCTCGGGGTGATGCAGGTCAGGCCCGGTCACCCGCCGGTATCGGCCGCCAATTCGGCGTTTCGGGTCGCCGGGCTGGTGGACTCGTGGGACGTTCCGGACGTATCGTCCGTGACAGGGCCGATTCTGTTGATCGATCTGGTGACCGATACCGGGTGGACATTCACCTGCGCCACGTCGGTTCTGAGATCTGCGGGTGCCCAGGCGGTACTGCCGTTCGCTCTGGCGACACCGAAATAGGTGTCGATCCGAAGTGGGTGGTTTGAATTTCGCGGCTGCGGGTACAGCCTGCCGGGCAACAACAACGTGACCAGCCTCACATTCGGCGGTTAACCTGGGGAAGCATGTCCGATTCCGGGGTCGATTTCCCGGCGCACTCGATATGCCTGGGCGACCTTGTTACGTTTGTATTTCCTATGAAGCCCGCATTGCTGAGAGGTACCCCACTCACTGCGCCGGACGCAGTGAAGTTTCGTAAGCCACAGATCTCCGACGGAGTCCGGCTCTGGGAGATCGCAAGAGATTCGCGAGTTCTGGATCTCAATTCCAGCTACTCGTACGTGTTGTGGTGCCGTGATTTCGCGGCCACCACCGTCGTATCCGACATCGACGGCCGCGCAGTCGGTTTCGTCACCGGATACATCCGCCAAGACGCCCCGCGCACACTGTTCGTGTGGCAGGTCGCCGTGGATGCGGACCAGCGTGGCAAGGGACTTGCCGGTCGCATGCTGATGGAGCTGCTCGACCGCCTCGAGCCACAGGGCATCACGCATCTCGAAACGACGATCAGCCCGGACAACGAAGCGTCGATCGCAACCTTCACGAGCCTCGCACGCAAGCGAGGCACCGATATCGTCAGGTCGGATTTGTTCGCGCCCAACGATTTCCCTGATAGCCACGAAGCCGAGGAGCTCTACACAGTAGGCCCCGACGCGTCGCGGAATTACGAAAGGAACAAGCAGAACATGACCGAAAAGAACACCGTGACAACAGAGAAGCCCGATGTATTCGAGACCGTCGAGTCCGGCGTGCGCAGCTACAGCCGCCAGTGGCCCGCCGTGTTCACCACCGCGAAGAACTCGGTCATCACCGACGAGAACGGCAACGACTACCTCGACTTCTTCGGTGGCGCAGGAGCACTCAACTACGGCCACAACAACGACATGATCAAGAGCGCGCTGGTCGATTACATCACCAGCGATGGCATCACCCACGGTCTCGACATGTCCACCGTCGCCAAGCGCGAGTTCCTCGAGTCGTTCAAGAAGAACATCCTCGACCCCCGCGGCCTGGACTACAAGGTTCAGTTCCCCGGACCGACGGGCACCAACACCGTCGAGGCAGCGCTCAAGCTCGCTCGCAAGGTCACCGGGCGCGAGGCGATCATCAACTTCACCAACGCATTCCACGGCATGACACTCGGCGCGTTGTCGGTCACCGGCAACTCGATGAAGCGAGCTGGCGCCGGAATCCCATTGGTGCACACCACTCCGATGCCGTACGACAACTACTTCGGCGGCGTCACCGAGGACTTCCAGTGGTTCGAGCGCGTTCTCGACGACTCGGGCAGTGGCTTCAACCGTCCGGCCGCGGTGATCGTGGAGACCATCCAGGGCGAGGGCGGAATCAACGTCGCGCGCCCGGAGTGGTTGCGCGCGTTGGCCGAGCTGTGCTCGCGACGTGAGATCCTGTTGATCGTCGACGACGTGCAGATGGGCTGCGGACGCACCGGCCAGTTCTTCTCGTTCGAGGAAGCCGGCATCACCCCGGACATCGTCACGCTGTCCAAGTCCATCGGCGGCTACGGCATGCCGCTGGCGCTGACACTGTTCAAGCCCGAGCTGGACGTCTGGGCACCGGGCGAGCACAACGGCACCTTCCGCGGCTTCAACCCGTCGTTCGTCACGGCGAAGGCAGCCATCGACCACTACTGGTCCGACGACAAGTTCGAGAAGGAAACCCTCGCCAAGGGCGAGCACATCCAGGATCGATTCATCAAGCTGTGCGCCGAGTTCGACGGCATCTCGACCCGCGGTCGCGGCATGGTTCAAGCCCTGGTGTTCGACGATGCCGAGTTGGCGGGCAAGGTGTCTCAGCTGTGCTACGACGAGCGTCTGCTCGTCGAAACCGCAGGACCGAAGGACGAGGTCGTCAAGCTTCTTCCCCCGTTGACCACAACGATCGACGAGCTCGATCGCGGCCTGGACATCATCGAAAGTGCCGTTGCGAAGGTCCTGTCCTAGAGACCCGTTCGCACGCACCGATATCGAAGGAGGACATCGAATGATCGTTCGTACCACGCAGGAGATCACCGGCACCGACCGCGACATCTCGAGCGAAGACGGCAACTGGCGTAGCAAGAGAATCATTCTCGGCGGCGACAAGGTCGGATTCTCGTTCCACGAGACCACGATCCAAGCGGGCACGGTGAACAACTTCCACTACGCCAACCATGTCGAGGCCGTCTGGCTGATCGAAGGCGAGGGAACGCTCACCGACCGTGAGACCGGCGAGACCTACGAGCTCGGTGCGGGATCGATGTACCTGCTCAACGGGCACGAGCGGCACACCGTCGAGCCACGTACTCAGATGCGCATGCTCTGCGTGTTCAATCCTCCCGTCGTCGGCAACGAGACGCACGACGAGAACGGCGTGTACCCCCTCGTCGAGGTACCCGCGTAACACCAGCACGTCCTCACGGCCCGCACCGACGTAATCCACGTCCGTGCGGGCCGTCGACGTCGGTACGGTGCTCATCCGGCGACGGGTCGCTACCCTGGACGAAGTGAATGCGTCCCCTGTGTCCGCGGCCCTGTACGAGCAACTGACTTCCCTGCTCGACGGCAGGACCGTCACCGTCGTCAGCGGCGCAGGCATGTCCACCGACTCCGGGATTCCCGATTACCGCGGTCCGCAGTCACCGCCGCGCAACCCGATGACGTTCCAACAGTTCATCGGTGACGCCGAATTCCGTCGGCACTACTGGGCACGCAACCACGTCGGGTGGCGACACATGGACGCGGCGGTGCCCAACGAGGGCCACCGAGCACTCGCCCGACTCGAACGGGCGGGCGTCGTCACCGGCATCATCACCCAGAACGTCGACATGCTGCACACCAAGGCAGGCAGCCGACACGTCATCGACCTGCACGGCGTCTATGCCCGAGTTCGCTGCCTGAGCTGCGAGCGACTGATCTCGCGTTTCGAGCTGGATCGGCGACTCGATCGTGCCAACCCCGGCTTCCTCGAGTCGGTTGCGCCTGCGGACGGCGTCGAGATCGCCCCCGATGCCGACGCGATCATTTCCTCGACCGAGCACTTTCGCATGGTCGACTGCGAATCATGTTCGGGGATACTGAAACCCGATATCGTCTACTTCGGTGAGAGCGTGCCCAAACCGCGCGTGGCCGAGGCATACGATCTCGTCGACCGAAGCGACGCGCTGCTGGTACTCGGATCCTCGCTGACCGTGATGTCGGGCTTGCGTTTCGTCAGGCACGCGTCCAAGACTTCGAAGCCCATCGTCATCGTCAACCGCGGTACCACCCGCGGCGACGAATTCGCTTCTCTCACGGTGCATGCCGGCTGCTCGGAGGTGGCGACCGCGTTGGCCGACGACGTCGATCAGGCCGGAACCAGATCGTCGGCGTGAACCACCGGGCGCTGTAGCTCCGCGGCCAACTCCCCTGTCGACCGCCCGAGCATCCCGGCCAGCTCGCCCGAGTCGTACGCGACGACTCCGCGAGCCACCAGCACGCCGACGTGGTCGACCAACGAGACCACGTCGCCGCCGTGGAAGGATCCCGTCACCGAGGTGATGCCGGCGGACAACAACGATCGTCGCCGCTCCACCACCGCACGTACGGCCCCCGCGTCGAGGTGCAGTTCTCCCGCAGCATCGGCGGCATGACGGACCCAGAACTTGCGCGCCGACAACCGCGTCGGCCGGGCCGCGAAAGCGGTACCCACCGCGGACGTCGTCAGCGCATGAGCAGCATCGGATGCCGCGGCCAGCAGGACGGGAACACCCGCGTCCGCCGCGAGACGCGCAGCGGACAGCTTGGACGCCATTCCGCCGGTGCCGAGTGCTCCTCCCGAACCGGCGACGACGCCGTCGAGATCCTCGGGGCTGGTCACCTCCGGGATCAGTGTCGCCTTCCCCTTGCGGGGATCACCGTCGTACAACCCGTCCACGTCCGAGAGCAGGAACAGTGCATCCGCACCGACGAGGTGGGCAACCAGAGCAGCCAGGCGATCGTTGTCGCCGAACCGGATCTCCGCGGTGGCGACCGTGTCGTTCTCGTTGACGATGGCCACGGCACCGAGCGATCGCAGCCGGTCGAGGGTGCGCTGAGCATTGCGATGGTTGGTTCGCCGCGCGATGTCCTCGGCTGTCAGCAGAACCTGTCCGACCGTGCGCCCGTACCGGTGGAACGACGAGCTCCACGCATGAACGAGAGCGAGCTGACCCACGCTCGCTGCGGCCTGTTTGGTCGCCAGGTCTCGTGGACGCTTGGTCAGGCCCAGCGGTGCCATCCCTGCGCCGATCGCACCGGAGGACACGACCACCACGTCGGTGCCGCTACGCATCCGCGATTCGATGGCGTCGGCGAGCAGATCGAGTCGACCCAGATCCAGACCGGTGTCGAGGCTGGTGAGCGCCGAGGAACCGATCTTGACCACGATACGCTTGGCGTCGGCGATCGTGCGACGGGTATCGGTGAGAGCCTCTGCGAGCGAATCGGATTCACGCACCGCCACCACGTCTACTCCTGTTCGGTATCGAGCCCGCGACGTACCTGGCGGGCATGCTTGCGTTCGGATGCGCCGATACGCTCGACCTGATCGAGACGGGCATCGGTACCACGGCCTGTCATCGTGATCTCGACACCGGCCGGAGTCTGCGGTTCCCAGTCGAACGACACGTCGCCGATGGTGACCGAAGCACCGGGCTGAGCGCCGGCCTTGATCAGCGCATCCTCGACTCCGAGCCGCGCGAGACGGTCGGCGAGGTAGCCGACGGCCTCGTCGTTGGTGAACTGCGTCTGGCGCACCCACCGCTCCGGTCGGGTTCCGCGAACGATGAAGCCGTCCGGGATGTCCGGATCCTTGACGACCTTGAAGCTGTCGTCGTTCCGAGCGACCGGGCGCAGCACCTGACGCCGCGGCTCGGGAGCCGGATGCGCAGTGCGGTACTCCTCGACGAGCTTCGCCAACGCGAACGTCAGCGGCTTGAGACCGGCACGCGTCACTGCAGAGATGGTGTACACGGGCCAGCCACGGGACTCGAACTCGGCGGTGACCATCTCGGCGAGCTCGGCACCCTCCGGAATGTCGGCCTTGTTCAACACCACGATGCGGGGCCGATCGGCCAGATCGCCGAGGCTGGCATCCCCGGACAGAGCCGGCTTGTAGGCGGCCAACTCGGCTTCGAGGGCGTCGACGTCGGAGATCGGATCACGGCCGGGATCCAGTGTGGCGCAGTCGACGACGTGTGCGAGAACGGCACAGCGTTCGAGGTGACGCAGGAAGTCGAGACCGAGACCTCGGCCCTGGCTCGCTCCGGGGATCAACCCGGGAACGTCGGCGACGGTGAAGGTGGTGTCTCCGCTGGAGACCACTCCGAGGTTGGGCACCAGTGTGGTGAAGGGGTAATCGGCGATCTTCGGCTTCGCTGCGGACAGCACCGAGACCAGCGACGACTTACCGGCCGACGGAAAACCGACGAGGCCCACATCGGCGACGGACTTGAGTTCGAGGACGAGCTCGCGCTCGATACCCTCTTCGCCGAGTAGCGCGAACCCCGGTGCCCGCCGAGCCTTCGATGCGAGAGCAGCGTTGCCGAGGCCACCACGTCCGCCCGGAGCGGCATCGAAACGTGTTCCCTCGCCGATCATGTCGGCGAGCACGTTGCCCTTCTTGTCCAGGACGACGGTGCCGTCGGGGACCTTGAGAATCAGGTCCTCGCCGTTGGCACCCTCACGGTTGCCACCCATGCCCTGAGTTCCGTTGCCTGCCTTGGCATGGCTGGAGAAGTGGAAGTCGAGCAAGGTGTGGACGTTGCTGTCGACGACGAAGACGACTCCGCCGCCCTGTCCTCCGTTACCACCGTCCGGGCCACCGAGAGGCTTGAACTTTTCGCGGTGAACCGAAGAGCAGCCGTTGCCACCTTTGCCGGCGCTGACGTGCAGCACCACGCGGTCGATGAATCGTGACATAGCTGTCTTCGATCCTTTCTGAAAGAAAAAGCGGGGAAAAAACACGATAGGGGCGGACCGGTCTCATGACCCTGGTCCGCCCCTATCGGGAGCTGTGAACGTACGCCCTGGATGGTCGACTCGAGCAGTTGCCCGGCCGCGTCGGCCATCGTGAGCGCGAGCGCTGCAGAAGGACTAGGCCTCTACAGCGACCGGAACGATGTTCACGGTCTTGCGACCGCGCTTGGCACCGAATTCGACTGCGCCCGGGGCCAGTGCGAACAAGGTGTCGTCGCCGCCACGGCCGACGTTGACGCCGGGGTGGAAGTGCGTGCCGCGCTGACGAACCAGGATCTCGCCTGCGCCTACGGTCTGGCCGCCGAAGCGCTTGACACCGAGGCGCTGAGCGTTCGAGTCGCGACCGTTACGGGAGCTTGATGCACCCTTCTTATGTGCCATGTTGCATACCCTCCTCGGGGTGAATCAGCTTGGAAGAACGCGGGTCTGGAAAGACCTGGTTACTTGATGCCGGTGACCTTGAGGACAGTGAGCTTCTGCCTGTGTCCCTGACGCTTGTGGTATCCGGTCTTGTTCTTGAACTTGTGAATGCGGATCTTCGGGCCCTTGGTGTGCTCGACGATCTCACCGGCGACCGAGATCTTCGCCAGCTTGTCTGCATCTGTGGTCAGGTCGGATCCGTCTACGACGAGGACCGGAGCAAGCGAGACAGCAGTGCCGGGCGCTCCCTCGATCTTCTCGACCTTGACGAGGTCACCAACAGCGACCTTGTACTGCTTTCCGCCGGTCTTGACGATCGCGTACGTTGCCATCGGAGGGCTACCCCTTGCTTCTTCGAACTTGCTCGCGTTGCGCATGGCAACACGACTGGTCTGGTAAAACGTGTTTGCTTGCTCCCTATCGGCCGGCCGGGATGATGATCATCTCGACCCGCTCGAGAACCGTTGTTTCCTACAGGACCACTACGGCACAGCAGAACGGTGTCACCGGGAGCGACTTATCAAGGTTACGGCAGAGAGACGGCCAGGGTCAAACTGCCTGAACTGCTAGGCATCGATGTCCACCGGAGGACCTGCAGGCCGCGCTGCTGCGCGCCGTCTGCGAGGCCGTGCTGCGGGCACGTCCACCGGCTCCACGGGCTGATCGGCCGCCGCCGTGAGCGGTGCCGACGCCTCGTCGGGTGCAGCCCCGGGCTGGTCGGAAGACGTGGTGTCCACCGAATCCTCCGTGGCAGGTACGACGATGACCATGCCCGCGTCGGGCGCAGTGCCGGTGGGCGCGGCAGCCTTGCGTGCCACCCGCCGTCCGCGTCGAGCCTTCGGTGCCACCGGCACCGACGGCTCGTCGGAGGGCTGATCGGTCCGAGTCTCGGTGGCCTCGTCGGCTGCCGTGACGTTCGTCTCCGCGTCGGCCACTGCTGCGGCCGCTACCTGTACATCATCGGCGGAGACCACGGTCACCACGGCGTCGCCGTCGGGTGCTTCGGCCGGTGCCTGTGTCTCGACATCGGCGGGGCTGACGTCGGCCACCACGTCGTCGTGATGCGCCGCCATGGCCAGTGCCACCGGATGCGCTCGTTTGATCGACGGATCGACCACGGGGTGATCGTGTCCGTCTGCCCGATCGTTCGAGGAAGCCCGATCGTTGCCGTCCGTCCGGTCGTTGCCGTCGGCCTTGTTGTCCTTGCCACGTCGACGCCTGCTGCTCGTCCCCGAGTTGCTGGACTCCGCACGCGACGAGTTCGACCGACCGCCGTCGTTGTCCGGCTTGGCGTCGATGGGGAACGGGTGCACGACGATGCCGCGACCCTGGCAGTGCTCGCACGTGGTGGAGAACGCCTCGACGAGCCCCGTACCGAGCTTCTTGCGGGTCATCTGCACCAGTCCGAGCGAGGTCACCTCGGAGACCTGATGGCGAGTCCGGTCGCGTCCGAGGGACTCGGTGAGTCGCCGCAGTACGAGATCGCGGTTGGACTCGAGCACCATGTCGATGAAGTCGACGACGATCATGCCGCCGATGTCTCGCAGACGCATCTGGCGAACGACTTCCTCGGCCGCCTCGATGTTGTTGCGGGTGACCGTCTCTTCGAGGTTGCCGCCCGAACCGGTGAACTTGCCGGTGTTGACGTCGACGACGGTCATCGCCTCGGTGCGATCGATCACCAGGGTGCCGCCCGAGGGCAGCCAGACCTTGCGATCGAGAGCCTTGGCCAGCTGCTCGTCGATGCGATGCGCAGCGAAGACGTCGACCGAACTGCCGTCGGCCTCGTATCGGTGCAGCCGCTCCATCATGTCCGGGGCCACGGTCTCGACGTAGTTGGACGTCGTCGTCCATGCCTTGTCGCCCTCGATGACGAGCTTGGAGAAGTCCTCGTTGAACAGGTCTCGGATGACCTTGACCAGCATGTCGGGCTCTTCGTACAGCGTCTGTGGTTGCACGCCCTTGCCGGTTTCGGCGTTGGCCGAGCGTTCTTCGATGCTGGCCCACTGCGCCTGCAGGCGAGTCACGTCACGTGCGAGCTCTTCCTCGCTGACGCCCTCCGCTGCGGTGCGGATGATGACGCCTGCCTCGGGAGGCACGATGTCGCGGAGGATCTCCTTGAGCCGCTTGCGCTCGGTATCGGGCAGCTTGCGGCTGATGCCGGTGGAGCTTCCACCGGGCACGTAGACGAGGAAGCGACCGGCGAGCGACAGCTGCGTCGTCAGGCGAGCACCCTTGTGTCCCACCGGGTCCTTGCTGACCTGGACGAGAACCTGATCGCCAGGCTTGAGGGCCTGCTCGATCTTGCGCGCGCTTCCGCCGAGACCGGCGGCGTCCCAGTTGACCTCGCCTGCGTACAGCACACCGTTACGGCCACGGCCGATGTCGATGAACGCTGCTTCCATGCTGGGCAGCACGTTCTGAACGCGGCCCAGGTAGACGTTGCCGACCATCGACGCGGTGGCACTGCTGGTGACGAAATGCTCGACCAACACGCCGTCTTCGAGCACGGCAACCTGTGTGGTCAGCGGGTGATCCGGTGTCGCCTTCTCGCGCACGACCATGACGCGGTCCACGGATTCGCGGCGCGCCAGGAACTCGGACTCGGTGAGGATCGGCGGCCGACGACGGCCGGCATCGCGCCCGTCGCGGCGGCGCTGACGCTTGGCCTCGAGACGCGTCGAGCCCGTGATTCCCTGAACCTCGTCCCGGGGTGCCCGACTCTTGTTGCGCGGCTCGCGCTCGTGCACGACCGTGTTGGGCGGATCGTCCTCGGACGACGCGCCCTCGGCAGCGGCCTCGGCTCCGGTCTTGCGCCGACGACGGCGACGGCGACGGCGGCTGGATCCGTCCCCGTCCGAACCACCGTTGTCGGAGTCGTCGTAGTTGTCCTGGGCACCCGAATCGGACTCGTCGTCGTCCTCGGCCGAGGAGTCTGCGGTGCGGCTGTCGTCGGAGGAGTCGGACGAATCCGAGTTCTGCCGGTCCGAGGTACGGCTGCGAGTGCGTGATCGACGCGAACGTCGTCCCGAGTTCGACTGCTGCTCGTCACTTGACGAGGACTCGTCCGAGTCTGCGCTGCCGTTCGAGTCCGCCTCGGTCGACTCTTCGGTGTCGGAGCCGTCTCCGGAATCGTCGTTCGAGTTCTCGTCGTTCGAGTTGTCGTCGTTCGAGTTCTCGTCCGAGGACTGCTCGCCGCGACCACGGCCGCGGCCACGGCGGCCACGACGACGGCGTCGAGGCTGAGATTGATCGTCGTCGCCGTCACCGTCGGTCGAGCTCTCGGCCGCGGCCGACTCGTCGGCCTCGGAAGAGGAGGACCGGTCGGTCGAGACGGCAGAGATCTCCGGCGCACCGGTCTCCGGCGTCACTGCGGACTCGCTGCTGTCGGTGTCAGCGCTGCTCTCGGTGTTCGCGACCTCGTCCTTGGGCGCGGCCTTGCGGCTGCGGCGACGCCGAGCCGGGGGCTCGGTCGGTGATTCGGTCGATTCCGTTGCCGGGGCATCCACGGCGGCGGGCTGCAGAAACAGTGGGGTGGCGAACGTCGTCGCGGTGGGCTGGTCGGCCGTTGCGTCGGGCTCGGCAGCCTGCTGCTCCGGAGCCGGCGCGTTGGTGAACAGCTGCGGCTCGGACCACGGAAGCTCGCCTGCGGGCTCATCGGCATCGGGCACCGGAGTCGGCTCGGCAATCGACGAATCGACCGTCGGCGCTGCGGGGGCGTTGACCGAATCGCGAACGGACTCCGCAACGTCACGGCTCAGGCTCGACTGAGCACTGCGCGCTTCGATGCCGAGCTCACCGAGGGTGACCAGCAACTGTTTGCTGGTGACACCCAGAATCTTGGCCAGTGCGTGAACACGCAGCCTGGTCGGCAGCTCGATGGTGTCGGGTTGTACCGACGACACCGTGTCGGTTTCCGCAGACGACACCGCGCCGGAGGGCTCCGTACGATCTGCGTTTGCGTTCTGTACATCTTCGGGCGGGCTTTGATCGGCCACGTAGTCTCCTCGGGCCCCCGGGCGCGTCCATCCGACTTCGGGTGTGACGCGGCCACGCGAGGGCAATCCTTGTGTACTCACGTCGGGTTGGACGTCAGCTGTTCGGTCTCGCTCCGCACCCGAGCCGATGACCACTTCATAGTTCTCGATGGTCGACGACAGCGTGTGCAGTGCCTGGCTGGATGGTGGTGTACCGGCGATCCGAGCGCCTGATCATCAAGCAAGAACGCGAACGAGCCTGTCTCTCGTTCGAGCATCTGCGATGACGGGCAGCGGATAGACGACAGTCATCCGATCGAATCCACGACACCGGTCTAGCGAACTTCGGTGAAGCCTGGGCTTCGGGTGGAGCGTGAAACCTGTACCTACTGGCGACGTGGAGTCGATCTGTTGTCGAGTATCCCACACGCTGTGATGCGTACTCGCCACGCCGCACCGATCGGGTTCCGAGCGGATGCGGCGTGACGACGAGAACGCTGCTTTTTCTGTCGAGGGTGGAACGGTCAGGCGAGACCGGGGAACCAGAGTGCGATCTCGCGCTCGGCCGATTCCACGGAATCCGATCCGTGTACCAGGTTCTGCTGACCGTCCAGCGCGAGGTCACCGCGGATGGTGCCGGGAACCGCCTTGGCCACGGGATCGGTGCCGCCTGCGATCTGGCGGAACGCAGCGATGGCGCGGGGGCCTTCGAGTACCGCGGCCACCACCGGTCCGGACGTGATGAACTCGAGGAGTTCGGGGAAGAACGGCTTGCTCTCGTGCTCCGCATAGTGAGCCGAGGCCAATTCGCGGGAGACGGTCTTGAGCTCGAGTGCGACGATGCTCAGACCCTTCTTCTCCACGCGGCCGAGGATCTCTCCTACGTAACGCCGGGCAACTCCGTCGGGCTTGATCAGTACAAGGGTGCGGTCGGTCACGTCGACGACACTAATGGAACACGGCGATGCGGCGCGCGGCGCATCGCCGAAACCGACGGGCTTCCCTGTCAGTCGCGCTGCCCCGGCAGCATTCCTCGTCGGATGCGCTCGGTGATGTCACGGCGCAGGTACAGCAGATACAGCCAGACCGCGATGAAGATCAGGCCGACGGCTCCGATGGAAAGGTGGAACACGGCCCCGGCCAGAACGAACACCTGGAGAACGAGGTTGAGCTTCATCGCCCATGGCTCCCCCTGCTTTCCTGCAGCCAGGATCATCACGACGGCCAACGCCACGATGTACGTCGTCGAGAACCAGGTCGCACCGCCACCGAGGGTGGCCACCACCGGCAGCGCGAGCAGCGTCACGATGGCTTCGAGCACGAGAGTGCCCGCCGCGACACCGCGGAAGCCCTTCCACGGATCGTTCGTGGGTGGTCTGAACTCTGTCTCGCTCACGCGGGGTCCTTTCCGAACAGAGTGCGAGCTGCACCGACGGTCACCACGGATCCGGTCACCACGACTCCGGCACCGGACACGGCCTCGCCCGGCTCGGCGACTTCCTCGGCCAAGCCGATGGCAGTCTCCAGGGCATCGGGCAAGGTCGACGCAACCACCACCCGTTCGTCGCCGAACTTGGCCACTGCGACGTCGGCCAACGCGTCCACGTCCATCGCCCGCGCCGACCCGTTGTGGGTGACGACGATGTCGTCGAACACCGGTTCCAGTGCCTCGAGAATCGCTCCGACGTCCTTGTCCGCCATGACGCTGACGACGCCGACGAGTTTGCGGAAGTCGAATTCGTCGGTGAGGGCGGCTGCGAGCGCTGCTGCCCCGTGCGGGTTGTGCGCGGCATCGAGGAACACTGTCGGGGCGTTGCGTACCCGCTCGAGTCGACCGGGGTTGACGATCGTGGCGAACGCAGCGCGCACGGTGTCCTGATCGAGCTGGCGATCCGGCCCGGCACCGAAGAACGCCTCGACCGCAGCGAGTGCAAGGGACGCATTGTGCGCCTGATGCTCGCCGTGCAACGGAAGGAAGACGTCGGTGTACACCCCACCGAGCCCCTGCAGTTCCAGTTGTTGGCCACCCACGGCGATCTGCCTGCCGAGCACGGTGAATTCCGATCCGGCCCGCGCCACCGCGGCGTCCGCCTGCACGGCTGCCCGCAGCAGGACCTCGGAGACCTCGGGTTGCTGCTTCGCCAGAATCGCGACCGTGTCACGCGGCACGAGCGATTCCGGTGCCTTCTTGATGATCCCAGCCTTCTCCCCCGCGATCCCCGCGAGATCGTCGCCGAGGAACTCGACGTGATCGAGGCCGATCGGGGTGATGACGGCAACCTCACCGTCGACGACGTTGGTGGCGTCCCAACGCCCACCGAGCCCGACCTCGATGACGGCTACCTCGACCGGAGCCTCGGCGAACGCCGCGAACGCCATGGCCGTGACCACCTCGAACTTGCTCATGCGAGGTCCACCCGCAGCCTCGGACTGCGCGTCGATCATGTCCACGAACGGTGCGATCTCGTTGTAGGTGTCGACGTAGAGCCGGGGCGAGATGGGCCGCCCGTCGATGCTGATCCGCTCGGTCGCCATCTGCAGGTGCGGACTGGTGGTGCGGCCCGTACGCCGATGGAATGCGGTGAGGAGCGCATCGATCATGCGGGTCACCGAGGTCTTGCCGTTCGTGCCGGCGACGTGAATCGACGGGTACGCCTTCTGCGGGGAGCCGAGCAGATCCATCAGCGCCGAGATTCGAGCAGTCGACGGTTCGATCTTCGTTTCGGGCCAACGCTTGTCGAGCTCGGCCTCCACGAGAGCGAGCTCGGCCAGATCGACCGGACTCGGCGGAGGTAGGGGCAGGGCGGCGTCGGGTTCGGTCACTTAGCTTCCCATCGATTCGAGCCGCGCCGAGATGCGTGCGATCTCTTCGCCCGCGATCGTCTGGCGTGTTCTGATCTTGTCCACCACCGCATCCGGTGCCTTCGCGAGAAACGCTTCGTTGCCGAGCTTGCCGGTGGTCTGCGCGAGTTCCTTCTCCGCAGCGGCGAGATCCTTGACCAGCCGGGCCCGCTCGGCGACGAGGTCGACGGTGCCCGAGGTGTCGAGTTCGACGACCACGGTGGCCTTGCTCAGGCGCACCTCGACCGACGCCGTCGCGGCGAAGTCCTCGGCGGGCTCGGTCAGTCGAGCCAGTGCGGTGACTGCCGAAATCTGCCCGTCCAGATCGGATTCGGACACTCCGACGATGCGGGCCGCCACCTTCTGGGACGGCTTGAGTCCTTGATCGCTGCGGAATCGGCGAATCTCGGTGATCAGTCGCTGCATATCCTCGATGCGTTGTGCCGCAACGGGATCGAGAGACTCGACGGCCGGACTCGGCCACGCCGCGATCACCAGCGACTCGCCGCCGGTGAGCACCTTCCACAGCGTCTCGGTGACGAACGGGATCACCGGATGCAGCAGCCGAAGCAGAGCGTCGAGGACGTTACCGAGAACCCCGCGCGTGGTGGCGGCGATGGTCTCGTCGGCGAATTGCACCTTGGCGATCTCGAGGTACCAGTCGCAGACCTCGTCCCAGGCGAAGTGATACAGCGCCTCGCAGGCCTTACTGAACTCGTAGCGATCGAACGCCGAATCCACCTCTGCCCGAACCTCTTCGAGTCGATCGAGGATCCATCGGTCGGCGTCGGTCAGCTCGGCACGGGCAGGCAGATCTGCCGGTGCCGCGCCGTTCATCAGGGCGAACTTGGTGGCGTTGAACAACTTGTTGGCGAAGTTGCGCGACGACTGCGCATGGTCTTCGCCGACGGACATGTCGGCACCCGGGTTCGCACCGCGAGCGAGCGTGAAGCGCAACGCGTCGGCACCGAAACGATCGACCCAGTCCAGAGGATCGATTCCGTTGCCGCGCGACTTCGACATCTTCTTGCCGAACTGGTCACGAATCAGGCCGTGCAGAAACACATCTCGGAACGGAACCTGCGGCCCCTGCTTACCTGCGGTGATCGCGTCGTCCGCTCCGACGTAGGTGCCGAACATCATCATGCGGGCGACCCAGAAGAACAGGATGTCGTATCCGGTGACGAGAACGCCGGTGGGATAGAACTTCTCGAGATCGGCCGTGGCGTCGGGCCACCCCATCGTCGAGAAGGGCCACAGCCCGGACGAGAACCAGGTGTCGAGAACGTCGGGATCCTGCTCCCAGCCCTCCGGTGCGCTCTCCCCCGGTCCGAGGCAGACGGTCTCGCCGGCGGGTCCGTACCAGATCGGAATCCGATGACCCCACCACAGCTGACGCGAGATGCACCAGTCGTGCATGTTGTCGACCCAGGCGAACCAGCGCGGTTCCTGACTCTTGGGATGAATGACGGTGTCGCCGTTCCGGACTGCGTCACCGGCCGCCTTCGCCAGGGTGTCGACCTTGACCCACCACTGCAGCGACAGGCGCGGCTCGATCGGCTCACCGCTGCGCTCGGAGTGGCCGACGCTGTGCAGGTAGGGGCGCTTCTCGGCGACGACGCGGCCCTGCTCGGCCAGTGCCTCACGAACCTTCACACGCGCCTCGAAGCGGTCCATACCGTCGAATTGCGTTCCGGTCTCGGCGATCCGGCCTGCCTTGTCCATGATCGAGGGCATCGGCAACGAGTGCCGCACGCCCATCTCGAAGTCGTTGGGGTCGTGAGCCGGGGTGATCTTCACTGCGCCGGTGCCGAATTCGGGGTCGACGTAGTCGTCGGCGATGATCGGGATCCGGCGTCCGGTGAACGGGTGCTCGAGGGTGGTGCCGACGAGAGCCTTGTACCGCTCGTCGTCGGGGTGGACCGCAACTGCGGTGTCGCCGAGCATCGTTTCGACGCGGGTTGTCGCGACGATGACATGTGGTTCGGAGTCGTCGAGCGAGCCGTATCGCAGCGACACGAGTTCGCCCTCGACGTCCTCGAACTTGACCTCGATGTCGGAGATGGCGGTCTGCAGCACCGGCGACCAGTTGACCAGTCGCTCGGCGCGGTAGATCAAACCGTCGTCGAACATCCGCTTGAACATGGTCTGCACGGCCTCGGACAGGCCGTCGTCCATGGTGAAACGCTCTCGGCTCCAGTCGACACCGTCGCCGATGCGCCGCATCTGCCCACCGATGGTTCCGCCCGATTCACGCTTCCAGTCCCAGACCTTGTCGATGAACAGCTCGCGGCCGAACTCTTCCTTGGTCTTACCCTCGGCGGCGAGCTGCTTCTCCACCACGGTCTGCGTGGCGATTCCCGCGTGGTCCATACCCGGCAGCCACAGCACCTCGTACCCGAGCATCCGCTTGCGACGACTCAGCGCGTCCATCAACGTGTGGTCGAGAGCGTGACCCATGTGCAGGCTGCCCGTGACGTTGGGCGGGGGCAGCACTATGGAGTAGGGCGGCTTGCCGCTGGTGGCGTCGGCTTCGAAGTACCCGGCGTCGACCCAGGACCGGTACAGCTCCGCCTCGACCGCACTGGGATCCCAGCTCTTGGGCAGGTCGATCGAATCGGCGGGGTTCTCTGAGTGCTCTGGCGCTGAACTGGTCACCGGTCGATTCTAGTGGCCGAGGATTCGGGGCATCGACACCCTCTCGCCCAGCACGTGCTCCGCCAGGAATGCCAGCACCACCTCGTACCAGACCTTGGCGTGCTGGGGACTCAGAATCCAGTGGTTCTCGGCCGGGAAATAGAGGAAACGATGCTCGGTGTTGCCCTCGTCGTCGGCGGGCAGACCGGATTCGCTGAGCAGTTCGTACCACAGCCGCAGGCCCTCGCCGATAGGCACGCGATAGTCCTTGTCGCCGTGGATGACCAGCATCGGCGTCGCGATGTCCGCGACGAACAGGTGCGGGGAGTTCTCCACCGCCATCTCCGGAGACATCTCGCGGGCCCAGTAGTACGGCGCATCGGTGGTCGGCCCGAATTGATCGAGCGCCCACAGGCTCGCATGGGTGACGATGGCGTCGAACCGGTCGGTGTGTCCGGCGATCCAGTTGGCCATGTAGCCGCCGAAGGATCCGCCCATCGCCGCGGTGCGGGTGTCGTCGATCTCGGGTAGCCCGGCCGCGACATCGGTCAACGCCATCAGATCGGTGAACGGGGCCTTGCCCCACGCTCCCCAGCCGCGCTGCACGAACTCCTGGCCGTACCCGGTGGACAGGGCCGGATCCGGCAGCAGCACGGCGTATCCGCGGGCCACCATCAGCCACGGGTTCCACCGCCACGACCAGGTGTTCCACGAGCCGAGCGGACCGCCGTGCACCCACAGCAGCAGTGGTGCGGGCGCCGCGTCCGAGGCACCCTCGGGCAGTGCCAGCCAGCCGCGCACCCGGGCACCGTCGTCGACGACGGTGTCGATCTCGGTGAGAGTTCCCGGCAACGGACAGCGGTCGATGGAGGTGTCGAGGTCGACGACGGTGCCGTCGGACAGGTCGATCGAGACCGGATGCGGAGCGGCCAGATAGGACGCGGCGAGTGCCAGCACCCTGGTTCCGTCCGGGGACACGTGAACGTGGGTGTACGCATCGTCGGTGTTCGTCAGCCGACGCGGCTCCGCGCCGTCACGGACGACGAATATCGGGGACCGGCCGTCGTCGTCTGCGGTGACCAGTACCCCCGACCCGTCCGGCAGCCACACCGGGTCGATCGGCCACCGATCCCAGCCGGGCGCGACGTCGACGACCGAGGAGGACTCGAAATCGTAGCGCTGCAGCGTCATTCGCGGCGCGTCCTCGGGAGTGGAGAGCGATTCACGCACGAACACCACGGACGCGCCGTCGGGCGAGATCGCAGGCGCGCCCAGGTCGGCATCGACGTCGTCGACGATCGTGGTGCGCTCCCCCGTCGCGGTGTCGATGCGCACCAGCACGGTCCGCACGGTCGCCAGAGCGCCGGGGACGGCCCAGGTGGACACGACGAAAGAACCGTCGGCAACGACATCGAATGCCGCTTCGTGGAGTGCCCCGGCCGCACCGGGGGTGAGATCGCGCAGTCCGGTGGAACCCTCCGCCGATCCCGAGAACAAGTGTGGGGTCGCCGGGCCCAGGTCGTGATCCCAGAAACGCACCGGAACCCCGGTGTGCAGAATTGCATCCACCTTGTTCGCCTTGCGCTCGGTGCGCAGGGCGTCGTCGTCCTCATCGGTGCTCGACGATCCGAACACCGGCGAGAACCCGACGAGCCCGAGTCCGGATCGGGCGGTTCGGACCTCGCTCAGACCGGCCGACCGAGTCTCGAGCACTCGCGCCTCGCCGCCCGACGCAGGCAGAATCCACAGCCGGGCCGGATCGTCCTTGCTGGACCGGCGAGAGAACAACAGATCGCCCGCCGAGGTGAACACCGGAGCGCTCTCACCCCACTCGCCGTGAGTGAGGCGTCGGGCAGGCGAACCACCGTCGACATCGATCTCCCACAACGACGTTCGGTACTCGGTCCGCGAATCGTCCAGTGCAGCAATCGCGATCACCGCCCGCGAAAAATCGTGCGATGCCGCCAGGCCCGTGACTCGACGGGCTCCGATGTACTCGTCGACGTCGTCGTACATGCTCATCCAGCGAGCCTAGCTTCACCGGTCGACCGATCGAGTCAATCCGCAGGCTCCACTCCTGCCCTCAGTCCTCGCCGAGGTCCTCACGCAACTGAGCGAGGGTGCGAGCCAGAATTCGCGAGACGTGCATCTGCGAAATCCCCACCTTCTCGGCAATCTGCGTCTGGGTCATCGACCCGAAGAATCTGAGGACGACGATTCGACGCTCTCGCTCGGGCAGCTTCTCGAGTGCAGGGCGCACCGCGAGGTAGCTCTCCATCTTCTCGAGTTCTGGATCGTCGGCACCGAGGGTGTCCATCAGCGGCAACCGATCCTCGCTGACCACCGAGTCGACCGAGACGGTCTGGTACGCGCTGCGCGCAAGCAATGCCTGCGAGGCTTCCTTGACGTCGATCCCGAGTTCGGCGGCGATCTCGCTGGCGGTCGGAGCTCGACCGAGCTTCTGCGACAACGACCCCACCGCCTGGGAGATCATCGAGTTCAGTTCCTTCATGCGCCGCGGCACCCGGACCGACCATCCGGCGTCGCGGAAGTAGCGGCGAGCCTCGCCCATGATCGTGGGTACGGCGAACGACACGAAATCCGATCCACGTTCGATGTCGAACCGGTCGACTGCGTTCACCAGACCGAGACGTGAGACCTGCAGGAGATCCTCGTGTGCCTCGCCGCGACCGCCGAAGCGGCGCGCGATGTGTTCTGCGAGAGGGAGGCAGCGCGTGATGATGCGATCGCGCAGTACTCGGCGCTGCGGAGAGTTCTCGTCGAGCGCCTGCATCTGCTGGATCAGTGCGACAACGTCGCTGTAATCGTCGGACTCTCGCCGTGTGCTTCGTTCGTGCGGCACAGGCACTAGACCTTGCTCCTCCGCTTGACCACGTCGATCGCGACCGCGCGACCCGCCTGGCCCTCGACCGCGTCGTCGGCGCGCAGTTCGATGGTGTCGGTCAACGTCTGCAACACGTGCCAGCCGAAGCTGTCCTTCTTGGGCACGGACGTGGGTGTCAACGTGGATGTGACGACGATCCGGATTCCGGAGTCGCTCACAGCGAACGTGCAGGAGAGCTCCGCATCGGTGACCGAGCCCTTGATCAGCTGCGAACACACCTCGTCCACGACCAGCTTCACATCGGCGATGTCGTCGAGCGTGAAGTCGCTGAGCACTGCGAGAGTCTCGGCGACCGCGCGAACCACCGGAAGTTGGTCGGCCTCGGCACGCACCCTCAGCTCGACCGGTGCACCGGAACCTCGCTCCAGTTCTTCGATCTTGCTGACCCCAGCCATCCGCACTTCCCATCGTCGCCGAGCAGTGTTCTTACCGTTCGCCGAGTCAGACTACCCAGCGCACGGCGTTTCAATCCTGGCAGTCGAGCAACCGGGCCCGCCGATCGTTCGATTCGCACCGATGGCAGGTGAACAACGTCCCGGCCGGCATGACGCGGGCGCAGCGAACTGGCACGATCATCGATGTGGACTACTCGCAGGCACTTCGCTCTCTCGCCCGACGTCTCGGCACATCGACCTCGTACCGAGGCTGGGACGACACCGAACACGAAGTGAGCGACGACACCCTGCGTCAGGTGCTCGCCGCACGCGGCTACGCAACCGAATCCACCGAGGACGTCGACCGCGCTCTTGCCGACATCGAGAACGCGCCGTGGCGGCGCTTGCTTCCGCCCGTGGTGGTGGCCACGCAGGGCACCGATGCCGTGGTGTGGGTGCATGTGCCACACGGCAATCCGGTCGAGGTCTCGATGGTCTCCGAGGAGGGTGAGACCATCGAGGTGGCCCAGGCCGACGTCTGGGTCGATCCCCGGGAGGTCGACGGCCGCCTCATGGGTCGCGCCACGTTCGTCGTTCCGGGTAATGCACCGCTCGGTTGGCACAGCCTGACCGCGACGACCATCAGCGAGGACAACACGGTCCGAACATCGGACGCGGTCGTGGTGGTCACTCCGAAGTCGTTGTCCCCCAATGCAGAACTGGCAGACCGGCAGCGGACGGGTTTGCTCACCCAGTTGTACTCGGTGAGGTCGAGACGATCGTGGGGAATCGGTGATCTCGGCGATCTGGAGGACATGGCCGACATCGCCGGCCGCGAGCACGGGTTCGACTACCTCCTCGTCAATCCGCTGCACGCCGACCGACCCACCACACCGGTCGAGGCGTCGCCCTATCTGCCGACCACCCGCCGGTTCTTCAACTCGCTCTACATCCGAGTGGAGAACATTCGTGAAACCGCGCTGCTGTCACCGGAACAGTTCGGCAAGGTCCAGAAAGCGGCGAAGCGGTTCGACAAGGCCAACAAGCGAACCGGAAAGCTGAACAGAGACTCGACCTTCACGGCGAAACTGCGTGCCATGGAACGTGTTCACAAGGTCGAACGGAGCCCGGCGCGCGAATCCGCATTCCGCGCGTTCGTCGAACGCGAGGGTTCCGGACTGCGTGATTTCGCGGTGTGGAGCGCCCTGGCGGAGAAGTTCGGACCCGAGAATTCGGCCTGGACCGACAAGGCAGCACACCCGCGGACCGACTTCGTGCTCGAGCAGCGCACCAAGCTCGCCGAGCGCATCGACTTCCACATGTGGCTGCAGTGGATCTGCGACGAGCAGTTGGCAGCCGCGCAACGCTCGGCACTCGATGCGGGGATGGACATCGGCATCATGCACGACCTCGCCGTGGGCGTTGCGCGCGGTGGAGCCGATGCCTGGGCTCTGGGTGACGTGTTGGCGTCGGGAGTCACGGTGGGCGCGCCGCCGGACAACTTCAACCAGCAGGGCCAGAATTGGAACCAACCCCCGTGGGATCCGGACCGGCTCCGCGAACTCGCGTACGTCCCCTACCGCGACATGCTGCGCACCATCCTTCGTCATGCCGGCGGCATCCGCGTCGACCACATCCTGGGCCTGTTCCGCCTGTGGTGGATTCCACAGGAGGCCGAGAATGCCGGCGGCGGAACGTATGTCGAGTACGACCACGAGGCTCTGATCGGCATCCTGGCTCTGGAGGCCGAGCGCGCAGGCGCAGTGGTGGTCGGTGAGGACCTCGGTGTCTTCGAGCCGATGGTGCAGGAGTACCTCACCGAACGCGGCATCTTCGGCACCTCGATCCTGTGGTTCGAGGCCGACGAATCGGGGCCGATCCCGCCGGAGAACTACCGCACTCTGTGTCTGACGTCGGTGACCACGCACGATCTGCCGCCCACGGCCGGTTATCTCGACGGCGAACACATCGACCTGCGATCACGTCTCGGCCTGCTCGAGCGCGATATCGATTCCGAGAAGGAGGTCGACGCGCGCAAACGTGAGGCAGTTCTCGACATGGCGCGCGAGCGCGGATTGCTCGGCGCCGACGCCGACAACCACGACACGGTGGAAGCTCTGCATCGCCTCGTCCAGCGCAGTCCATCCCTGCTGATCGGTGTCGCTCTCGTCGACGCTGTCGGAGAACACCGCATTCAGAACCAGCCCGGTACCGACGAAACCCAGTACGAGAACTGGAAGATCCCGTTGGCCGACGCGAAAGGCAAGCGAGTGCTCGTCGACGATCTCGTCGATCACCCCCGCATGGTCTCGTTGGTGAGCGCAATGGCCCACCGAGTCGACGGCCCGAGAACGCCGGGGTCCACAATCGAAGAATGAGTCACCGAAGTCACCGCGAATCGAGCCGATACTGATGGGCCGCATCACCACCCGCAGGCCCGTCGTCCGACTCCGAGGTGAGCACCGCGTCGAACGCCCCGACACCCTCGTGGTGGAGGAGCCGCTCGAGTTGCGGGTGAACGGCGTAGCGCTGGCCGTCACCATGCGCACTCCCGGACACGACGTCGAGCTCGTTCACGGCTTCCTGCTGACCGAAGGTGTGATCGCCTCGGGAGCCGACATCGCAGCGGCTCGTTACTGCGACGGAGTCGACGACGAGGGCGCGAACACCTACAACGTCCTCGATGTCACCCTGGCCGAGGGAGTCGCTCCGCCGGAGACCGGCGTCGAACGGAACTTCTACACGACGTCCTCGTGCGGGGTGTGCGGCAAGGGGTCGTTGGACGCAATTCGCTTGCGCACCGAACACTCCCCCGTGGCCGATTCCGTCGTCGTGACGTCGGCAACTCTGTCCGGGCTACCCGACACGCTGCGCGCTGCGCAGAAGGTCTTCGACACCACCGGCGGTCTGCATGCCGCAGCCCTGTTCACCGCAGACGGCGAGATGCTTGTTCTGCGTGAGGATGTCGGACGCCACAACGCCGTCGACAAGGTCGTCGGCTGGGCGGTGACCAACGATCGGATTCCGCTGCAGGGCACGGTGCTGATGGTCAGCGGCCGCGCCTCGTTCGAATTGGCTCAGAAGGCGGTGATGTCCGGAATACCGATTCTCGCGGCGGTCTCGGCCCCGTCCTCGCTCGCGGTCGACCTCGCGACCGAATCCGGCCTGACGGTCGTCGGCTTCCTCCGCGGTCGGTCGATGAACATCTACTCACACGCCGACCGCGTTCTCGTCTCAGAGGGCAGCGTCGACCAGTAGTTCGGCAGCGGTCGCGTTCCTGACCTCGTCCACGGACACACCGGGCGCGGTCTCGACGAGACGCAGCCCGTTCGCGGTGACGTCGAGAACGGCCATGTCGGAAATGATCCTGTGCACGCAGCCCTTCCCGGTGAGCGGCAGGGTGCAGCGCTCGACGATCTTCGGCTCACCCTTGCGAGAGACGTGCTCCATCATCACGATGACGCGTCGCGCTCCGTGCACCAGATCCATCGCGCCACCCATCCCCTTGACCATGTGCCCGGGGATCATCCAGTTCGCCAGATCACCGGTGGCGCTGACCTGCATCGCCCCCAGTACCGCGACGTCGACCTGACCGCCACGGATCATTCCGAACGACTGTGCGGAATCGAAGTAGGACGCACCGGGAAGGACCGTGATGGTCTCCTTGCCCGCGTTGATGATCTCGGCGTCGAGTTCGTCCTCGGTGGGATACGGTCCGACGCCGAGCACTCCGTTCTCCGAATGCAGGATCACCGAGACGTCGGTGGGGATGTAGTTGGGCACGAGAGTCGGCATGCCGATGCCGAGATTGACGTACTGACCGTCGCTGAGTTCCTGCGCCACCCGAGCCGCCATCTGTTCGCGGGTCATCTTCTCGCTCATGCTCGTACCGTCCTCTGCTCGATGCCGACCTCGACCGGTCCGACATGGACCACCCGCTGCACGTGAATACCCGGGGTGTGCACCTCGTCGGGTCCGATCTCGCCCGGCTCGACGAGATGCTCGACCTGCGCGACGGTGATGCGCCCCGACGCGGCGGCAGGCGGATTGAAGTTTCGGGCACTGGCGTGGAACACCAGGTTGCCGTGGCGGTCGCCCTTCCAGGCGTGCACGAGCGCGTAGTCGGCGACGATTCCGCGTTCCATCACGTAGGTGACACCGTCGAATTCACGGGTTTCCTTGGGCGGACTGGCCAGTGCGATCCCGCCGCTGCCGTCGTACCGCAGCGGCAAACCGCCGTCTGCGACCTGAGTTCCGACCCCTGCGGGCGTGAAGAACGCCGGTATGCCGGCACCACCTGCTCGCAGTCGTTCGGAGAGGGTGCCCTGCGGGGTCAATTCGACTTCGAGTTCGCCGGAGAGATACTGCCGCGCGAACTCCTTGTTCGAGCCGACGTACGAACTGATGGTCCGGCGAATGCGGTGGTGTGCCAACAGCACTCCCAAGCCGAATCCATCCGTTCCACAGTTGTTGCTGATGGTTTCCAGATCGGTCGCGCCCTGGGCGAGTACGGCGTCGATGAGGATCTCCGGCACTCCGACCAATCCGAATCCGCCGACGGCAATCGACGATCCGTCGGGAATGTCCGCTACGGCTTCGGTGGCGCTGGCCACGACTTTGTCCAACATGAGACGCACGTTACCGCATATTGTGCGGAATATGAACAGGTTGCCACAATGCGAACATTTCGCTATTCTGGCTGTTGCGTAGATCACCACAATCGTGAGGAACCTTCGATGCTTCATCTCCCGCCCGAGTATCGGGATCAATCGGGGGTCCATGCCCCGCTCGACTTCCCCGAGTATCGGACCACCGCCCTTCGGCATCCCGCGCAGCCGCTGACCCTGCTCCCCCAGCGACTCACCGAGATCACCGGACCGGTGCTGGGCGAGGGACGCGTCACCGCCGCCGACTCGGACCTCACCCTGGCGAACAACGGTGAGGCACAGGGGCAGCGGATCATCGTGCACGGCCGCGTGCTCGACAGCGACGGCAAGGCGATTCCGAACACACTCGTCGAGGTATGGCAGGCCAATGCAGGCGGCCGATACCGTCACACCGGTGACCGGTGGCCTGCACCGCTCGATCCGCACTTCAACGGCAACGGTCGTGTACTCACCGATGCCGAGGGCAGGTATCGATTCACCACGATCAAGCCGGGCGCGTACCCCTGGGGCAACCACCACAACGCGTGGCGACCCGCCCACATTCACTTCTCACTGTTCGGCCAGGCGTTCACCCAACGACTGGTGACTCAGATGTACTTCCCGGACGACCCCATGTTCTTCCAGGATCCGATCTTCAACGCCGTGCCCGAGGACTCGCGTGCTCGAATGATAAGCACGTTCGATTACGAAGCGACACAGGAAAATTGGGCCCTGGGATTCCGATTCGACATCGTGCTGCGCGGCCGAAACGCAACCCCCTTCGAGGAGGACGACCACGATGACTGATCCCGAGTTCGCCCCGCGCTACCCGGTGAACGCAGGTGCCGACTTCGGTACCGCACCGTTCGGCCAGACCCCGTCCCAGACAGTGGGCCCGTACGTTCACATCGGATTGCTGTGGCCCGACGGTGAGAGCGTGGTCCCGCAGGGCACCGACGGCGAGATCACCGTGTCGTTCACCCTGATCGACGGAGCCCGAAACCCCATGTCCGACGGCATGATCGAGACCTGGCAGGCCGACGGCGACGGCCGGTTCGATCACCCCGACGATCCGCGCGGCGCGGTGCCGTCGCGCACCACAGGCTTTCGCGGCTTCGGGCGAGCGTTCGCCGACGAGACCGGAACGATGGCGATCACGACGATCAAGCCGGGGCCGCTGCCCGCCGAGAACGGTGCCGTCGAAGCACCGCACATCGACGTCGCAATCTTTGCCCGTGGAATGCTCGATCGAGCCGTGACACGAGTGTATTTTCCCGACGAAACCGACGCCAATGCGGTCGATCCGGTGTTGTCCGCCATGCCGGAGCACAAGCGTGCCAGACTCGTCGCAGCACCGGTGCACGGCGGATATCACCTCGACATCGTGCTGCAGAACACCGATCCGGACGGCGACGAGACTCCGTTCTTCGCGCTGTGACACACGATTGGCGAAAGGGGACGATGGAATCCGAACGAGGGGCACTGTTCGATCCGACGTTCGGTAGCGACGAGGTTGCGCCGTTCGTGGGCGACCGGGCCTGGGTGACAGCGATGTTCGCCGTCGAGGCGGCGCTCTCCCGGTCCGCAGTCTCGGTCGGTCTCGTCGACGCCGGTCACGCCGAGGTCATCACCACTGCTGCGGCCGAACTCGGGGCGCAACTGGACATCGCGAGGCTCGGAGTGGACGCGACGGCCGGGGGCAATCCGGTGATCCCGCTGGTGAAGATCCTTCGGAACGAGGTGGCCGAGGCCGGGGTTCCTGCCACCGCAGTACATCCGGGGGCCACCAGCCAGGACGTCATGGACACCGCACTGATGCTCGTCTCCCGCGATGCACTCGGTGTCATCGAGGCCTCGCTCGACGCTGCGAGTGCCGCTGCGCGAGGTCTCGCCCTGGCCCACCGGACCACCCCGATGGCGGCCCGCACTCTCGGCCAGCAGGCATTGCCCACAACCTTCGGCCTGGTGGCTGCGAACTGGTTCTCGGGGCTGTGCCGCGCGCGGACCAGGGTTGCTGCCGTTCGACGCGCGTGCACCGTCCAGTATGGCGGAGCTGCAGGCACTCTCGCGGCCGTGCATCCACACGGACCGGTCATTGCCGCGGCGCTTGCCGTCGAACTGGGCTTGGCTCGACAGACCGCGCCCTGGCACACCGACCGCACCGCAATAGCCGACATCGCGTGCTCCTTGGGCATCGCGGCGGGAACGATCGGCAAGATCGCCGCGGACATCGTGGCGATGTCCGCCACCGAGCTGGGCGAGGTCTCGGAGGACGCGCCGGGTGGATCGTCGGCGATGCCGCACAAGCGCAATCCGGTTGCGGCCGTCACGGCTCGCGCCGCGGCCCGGCGGGTCCCGGGTGCGGTGGCGACGGTGCTGTCGAACATGGACCACGAACACCAGCGCGCCGCGGGAGCGTGGCATGCCGAATGGGAGACCATCACCGATCTGCTGCGCCTCACCGGTGGTGCCGCTCATCGACTCTCGCAGAGCCTGAGCGGGTTACACGTTCATCCCGAAGAGATGGCCCGAAATCTGGACGCAACGGGCGGCGCTCTGCTCGCCGAACGTGTCACCGCGGCATTGGCAACGCACACCGAGCAGGCTCGCGAGATAGTCACCGCACGATGCGTGGCGGGAGCCCCGCTGGACAGCGACCCTGCCATCACGGCATTTCTTCCACCGTCGACGGTGCGCGAACTACTCGACCCGGCCGAGTATCTCGGCCACGCACCCGAACTGGTCGACGCGATCCTCGCGGAGCATGCCCTCGACACCGAACACACCACAGAATCGAAGGATTCACGATGACCGTCGCACTTGCACACGAACGCACCGAGGGGCCCGGCCCCGACGCGGAGACCGTCGTGCTGATCGGATCGCTCGGCTCGGATCGATCGATGTGGAACCCGCAGATCGGAACGCTCTCCGCCTCCGTTCACGTTCTCTCCGTCGACCTTCGCGGGCACGGACGGTCTCCGGTTCCACCCGGCCCCTATTCGGTGAGCGAACTCGCCGAAGACGTGGTGGCACTGCTGGATTCACTCGATCTGGCCCGTGTGCACATCGTCGGACTGTCCCTCGGCGGTGCGGTCTCGCAGTGGATCGCCATCCATCGCCCGGAGCGCGTGCGGACACTGACATTGCTGTGCACCTCGGCGAAGTTCGGCGAGCCGGCGCAATGGCTCGAACGAGCCGCCGCTGTCCGAGCGGCGGGAACGGCGTCGGTGGCCGACGCCGTACTCGCGCGCTGGTTCACCCCCGAACTGGCCGATCGCGACACCGATCTCGTCGACCGGCATCGCCGGATGATCGTCGATACCTCGGACGAGGGCTACGCAGCATGTTGTGAGGCGTTGTCGGACTGGGATTCTCGTTCGGATCTGAGCCGAATCACCGCTCCGACCCTGGTGATCGCGGGACTGCAGGATCCCTCGACCACCCCCGCGGACCTGAAGATCATCGCCGACGGCGTCGCCGGATCGACGTTCCGGGTACTCGACCCGGCCGCACATCTGGCCAACGTCGAACAAGCCGGACCGGTCACCGCGGCCGTTGCCGCACACATCGGATCGGATGCGTATGCCGTCGGACGCGCAGCGGCCCACGATGCCGGAATGGCGGTGCGGCGCAGCATCCTCGGCGATGCGCACGTCGACCGCAGCATCGCCGCACGAACCGATTTCACCGCACCGTTCCAGGATTTCATCACCCGCACCGCATGGGGTGACATCTGGAATCGCCCGGGACTCGATCACCACACCCGCAGACTGCTGACCCTGGCCATCCTGACGGCCGTGGGCAATCAACACGAACTCGACATGCACATCCGGGCGGCCCTACGAGCAGGCACCGCGCCGGACACCCTCGCGGAGGTGTTCCTGCACACCGCGGTGTACGCGGGAGTTCCGAACAGCAACAGCGCATTCGGTCTCGCGAACGCGGCCATCGCCGAGACCGAACCGGGTACCTCGTGAACCCCGCGGAATCGCCGCCGCCGTCCTCGGACTACGTCCAGTCCCTCGGTCGTGGTCTTGCGGTGATCCGAGCCTTCGACGCCGAGCATCCGCGTCGAACTCTCTCCGATGTCGCCCGAGCAACCGACCTCACCCGGGCCACGGCCCGGCGTTTCCTGCTCACACTCGTCGAACTCGGCTACGTCCGTACCGACGGCTCGATGTTCTGGCTCACCCCACGAGTGCTCGAGCTCGGCTACAGCTATCTGTCCAGCCTGTCGCTCCCGGAAGTCTCGGGGCCGCACCTCGAGGCTCTCGCCGAACGAGTTCGCGAGTCGTCCTCGGTCTCGATTCTCGACGGCGACGACGTGGTGTACGTCGCCCGTGTTCCGGTCAGCCGCATCATGACCGTCGGCATCAACATCGGCACCCGGTTCCCCGCGTTCGCGACATCGATGGGTCGTGTGCTGCTGGCCGGACTGCCTGCCGAGGAACTCGCGGCCTACCTCGATCGGGTGCGCTTGACACCTCTCACCGGCAAGACGATCACCACTGCCGATGCGCTCGGACGCGAACTCGCACGAGTGCGGAGCGAGGGCTTCTGTCTGGTGGATCAAGAACTCGAAGAAGGACTGCGGTCGATCGCCGCACCCATCCACGACAACAACGGCGTGGTTGTCGCCGCAGCGAACGTCTCGACTCAAGCTGCGCGTCATTCCGCCGATGCAGTCCGCACCGAACTACTCCCGGCTCTGCTCGACGCCACCCGCGCGATCGAGATCGACCTGCTCCGGGTGAGCACCGGGCCCAACGACAAGCGAGGAAACACCCATGCCTGACGCCGTGATCTGCGAACCCCTTCGAACACCGGTCGGCCGCTTCGGCGGTCAGTTCCGAGACATCTCCGCCCAGGCCCTGGCCAGTACGGTCATCTCCGAACTCGTTGCCCGAACAGGCATCTCCGGTGCCGACATCGACGACGTCATCCTGGGTCAGGCGTCCCCCAACGGTGATGCACCGGCGATCGGACGCATCGCCGCACTCGATGCCGATCTGGGTATCGACGTCCCCGGGATGCAGGTCGACCGCCGCTGCGGCTCCGGGCTGCAAGCGGTACTGCAGGCGTGCATGCAGGTGCAATCCGGGGGCAACGATCTGGTTCTGGCCGGCGGTGTCGAGAGTATGAGTCAGACCGAGTTCTACGCCACCGGCATGCGGTGGGGCGTCAAGGCCGAGGCGGTGGCCCTGTCCGACCGACTCGCCCGAGCGCGAGTGACCGCGGGCGGCAAGAACTTTCCGGTACCCGGCGGGATGATCGAGACCGCAGAGAACCTGCGCGCAGAATTTTCCATCAGCCGCGCCGATCAGGACGCACTCGCAGTCCAGTCCCACCGACGTGCAGTGGCCGCACAGAACAGCGGTGTGTTCGCGGAGGAGATCGTGGGAGTGTCGGTCCCCCAACGCAAATCGGATCCGATGCTCGTCACCACCGACGAGCATCCACGGGCAGACACCACCGTGGAGTCACTGGCGAAGCTGAAGGCGATCCGCGCGTCGGTGGACCCGGAGTCCACCGTCACCGCAGGCAACGCCAGCGGACAGAACGACGGCGCCGCGATCGCGATCGTCACCACCCCGGAAAGAGCTGCCGCGCTCGGCCTTCGGCCGCTGGCGCGATTGGCCGGCTGGGGCGTGGCCGGTGTCGCCCCACGGACGATGGGTATCGGACCGGTCCCGGCGAGCGAGAAGGCGCTCGGGCGGCTCGGACTGAGTCTCGACGACATGGGCGTCATCGAACTCAACGAAGCGTTCGCCGCTCAGGCTCTCGCCGTCACCCGGTCGTGGGGCATCGAGTCCGACGATCCGCGGCTGAACCCACACGGTTCCGGCATCTCGCTCGGCCATCCCGTCGGTGCCACCGGTGCCCGCATCCTGGCGACGCTGTTGCGCGAAATGGACCGACGAGAGGTCCGCTACGGACTCGAGACGATGTGCATCGGCGGCGGCCAGGGACTTGCTGCAGTGTTCGAGCGAATCGGCTGATCGATCAGGACTGCAGTTGCGCCGCCAGTCGCACAGCCGAATTGGTCTCCCCGTAGCCCTCGTAGCCACCCACTCGCTGGACCACCTCGAAGAACAGGTCGTCGCCCACGGTTTCGGTGAAGAAGTGGAAGAACTCACCGCCGGTCGCGTCCGCGTCGTACAGGATCCCGAGACGCTGCATCGCCTCCAGCGTCTCGGAGCCGAGCCCGAATCGCGCGTCGAGGTCGCGATAGTAGTTGGGTGAAATCCGGAGCGGGGTGAGGCCGCGTTCGGTCGTGGCTCGCGCGGCGGCGTAGATGTCCTCGCACCCGAACGCCACATGTCCGACGCCTCCGCGCCGGGCCGCGGGCAGAGGGTCCGAGTCGGACGGACGGCCGGGAACCATGTTGAGCGAGAGCCTGATCGTGCCGTTGGCGGTGGCGAGTGTGAGTGCTCGGCTACGTACCAGGCCGATCGCGTCGACGACGTCCTGGCCCTCGTGTGGCACCATGCCGAACACCGAGCGCAGCAGCAGCATAACGCCGTCCCAGCTCTCGGCGGGCACGGCGAGGGCGATGTGATCCACGTGGGAGACGCACGCCCGGTTCTCCTCCACGACCCTCGGCACCAGATCGAATGCCGACTGCCAGGCTCCCGCGCTGTCGCGGGTACGTAGGTCCAGCGACGTCGCACCGGTCACGGCCAGGCGCACCACTGCATCGGTCGCGTCTGCCACACCGGGCATCGAGACGGTGGACGCGGTGACTCCCAGTGCGCGTGCCCGAGTCAGCCACAGATCCGGTCGTTCGCTGCGAATCCCGATCTGCGCCAACGCCGGTAGGTGAGCCGGGACGCCCGGCGCGGTCCACAGCGTGTCCACCGTGGTGTCGACGGCGACGGCCAGCGGACCCTGGGTGAACAGGCTCAGTCCGTGTTCGCTGTGTGCTGCGGTCAGATCGAAGCCCAGGTGCCGCAGTGTGGTGCCCAGCTGCGCTGCCTTCGCCGGCCCTGCCGCGATCCGCAGGGAGACGACGTTCTCGATCGGGCCCGGCGGTGGCGGTGCGAACAGATCGTTGCCGGCAGAGGGTGTTTCGACGCTGCGCACCTGCTCCTGGAGGTACAGCAGCGACCGATGCGCGTCGGATGCCGTGCGGCCGGTGTCGGAGTGGCGGAAGACGTCGTTGAAGATTTCGAGTGACCACGGGCCGGAATACCCGGAGGCCGCGACATCGGCACCGAAGCGCGCCAGATCGAAGCTGCCCTGACCGGGGAAGCATCGGTGATGCCTGCTCCACTGCAGTACGTCCATCACCAGGTGCGGGGCATCGGCCAACTGGAGGAAGAAGATCTTCTCGCCGGGGATCTCGCGAATGCCTGCGGAATCGTCACCGCGGGAGAGGATGTGGAAGCTGTCCAGGCACGTTCCCAGCGCGGGATGATCGACCTGCCGGACGATGTCCCAGGCGTGGCGGTAGGTGTTGACGTGGGCACCCCACGCCAACGCCTCGTACGCGAGTCGCATTCCGCGCCGATGCGCACGCTCGGCAAGGGTTGCCATCTGTTCGACCAGCAGGGCGTCGTCACGGACGGCACCGGCCAGCGGCGAGGAGCAGACCAACAGCAGATCGCATCCCAGCTGTTCCATCACGTCGAATTTGTGTTCGGCGCGAACGAGGTTGCGGGCGAACTGTTCCGGGTCGGCCGAGTCGGCGTCGCGAAAGGGCTGATAGAGATCGAGGGTCAAACCGAGGTCGGCTGCCTTCTTCGCGATGTCCTCGGGAAGGTCAGGTGAGCTGATCAAGTCCGGCTCGAACACCTCGAAGCCGTCGAACCCGGCGTCTGCGATGGCGCGCATCTTCTCGTCCAGCGAACCACTGAGCGATACCGTGGCCACCGATGTGGCGATGTGCTTCATGCGAGAGCACCTGCGGTCGCACGATCCTCCAGTGCGATCAGCGAGCTCATGTGGGCGATCATGCGATCGGCGTCGGCGGTGCGTCCGGTGAATATCTCGAAGGCGTCGGCGGCCTGGAACACCGCCATTCCGGTTCCGCTGAGCGTTCGGCATCCAGCTCGTGATGCGGCAGCGAGCAACTCGGTCTCGGCGGGTCGATACACGACCTCGGCGACCCACATGCTCGGATTCAGGAGTGCCTCGGGCACAGCAGATCCGGGATGCTCCACCATTCCGATCGGAGTGGCGTGCACCAGCCCGGTTGCCGTGTCGAGAACGGCGGCGAGCCGGTCGAGGCCTGCCGAGAGGATCTCGACGTCCGGGAACATCGCCGACAGGGATTCACGAAGTTGTTGCGCCCGAAGCGGATCGGCGTCCACGAGAGTGAGCCTGCCTGCGCCGCGGCGGGCCATCGCGTAGGCAACTGCTGCACCCGCTCCCCCGGCACCGAGTTGCACCACGTCACCGATGTCGGCACCGGGTAGGCCTCGGCCGAAGTTGCGATCGAATCCGGACCAGTCGGTGTTGTGGCCGACGGCTCGGCCGTCCGCGAACACCACGGTGTTGACGGCTCCGAGTCGGGATGCGTCCTCGGAGAGCGCATCGAGAGTGGAGATGACGCGTTGCTTGCACGGGTGCGTGATGTTGAGTCCTCGAAATCCGAGGTCTGCGGCGGTCGAGACGAGACGGGGCAGGTCCAGGACGGTCAGTCCTCGGCTGTCCAGATCGATAATTCGGTACTGATAGGTCAGCCCGTGCTCGGCGCCCTCCCGTTCGTGCATCGCGGGCGTGAGCGACTTGCCGATACCCGTCCCGATCAGTCCGCAGAGCAGGGATTCCGGCATGTCGATCTCCTCGAGCCTTAATGTACGAATTGGTGAATTAGCTCGACGGTACTACGCGTCCGCCTCGCGCCCAACCCTTTCGCCGGAATCGGCGCCGATAGAGTTGATCCATGGCTCCGCGCGCAACCGACACGTCCGACGACACCAGCGGACCCACCGTCAAACGTCGACGCAACAGCGACCTGACCCGGCACAACATCCTCGAGGTGGCCACCGAGGAGTTCGCGGACAAAGGATTTGCAGGGGCGCGCATCGACGAGATCGCCCAGCGCACGCACACGACCAAGCGGATGTTGTACTACTACTTCACCGACAAGGAAGGCCTGTACAAGGCCGTTCTCGAGCGGTCCTACCTGCGCATTCGTGAGCGGGAGCGAGACGTCGACGTCGAGGGCCTCGGACCGATCGAAGCCATTCGCGCCATCGCATCACTGACGTTCGACCACCACGAGGAGAATCCCGACTTCATCCGCCTGGTCTCCACCGAGAACATCCTGCGCGGCGAACACATCTCCACGTCCGAGGCATTGAGCAACCTCGGCAATCCCGCTGCGGAACTGCTGTCGAGGATCCTGACCCGAGGACAGGCCGACGGGGTGTTCCGAACGGATGTCGATGCCCTCGACGTGCACATGACGATCAGCAGCTTCTGCGTGTTCCGGCTGTCGAACCGGTACACCTTCGAGGCCCTCTTCGGCCGCGACCTCACCGATCCCCAGCATCGCGAGCGTCTGCGCTCGATGCTCGGGGACATGATCATCGCGTTCCTGACCTCGCCTTCTCGCTGATATTCACGCCGTCTCGGTAGGTCTCGTCACTTCAGGGGTTGACACGTGGCATGGATCACGTTCACTATTCAGAGGCACCCGGTGTTAACCGTTTAGTACATTAGCGGTCCGATCGCCGTAGAACGCGTCGTCGACCAGCGCCTAAGCTCCCCCGCCTCACGAAGAGAGACACGAGAACGATGGATTCGCACAACCCTGGCACCCACCCGACGCCGCTTCGCCCCGGGGCGAACCCGCGTAAAGCGGCGACCGCCGCGTGGGTCGGAAGCGCCCTCGAGTACTACGACTTCTTCATCTACGGCACCGCAGCCGCACTCGTCTTCGGCCGCGTGTTCTTCCCGGGCTCCAACCCGGCGACCGGAACCCTGCTGGCCCTGGCCACCTTCGGCGTCGGCTACCTCGCACGTCCGCTCGGTGCCCTGGTCCTCGGCCACATCGGTGATCGCTACGGACGCAAGAAGGTCATGGTCGCCACCGTCCTGCTGATGGGTATCGCCACCCTGGGCGTCGGCGTCCTGCCCTCCTACGAATCCATCGGCATCGCCGCGCCCATCATCCTGGTGCTGCTTCGGTTGTGCCAGGGATTCTCTGCCGGCGGTGAGCAGGCCGGAGCGAACTCGATGACGCTCGAACACGCCCCGGACAACAGGCGCGCGTTCTTCACCAGCTTCACCCTCAGCGGCACCCAGGGCGGACAGATTCTCGCCACCGCGGTGTTCCTGCCCGTCGCCATGCTCCCCGAGGAAGCGCTGCTCAGCTGGGGTTGGCGAATCCCGTTCTTCCTCAGTGCCTTCGTCGTCGTCGCCGCCTTCGTGATCCGCCGCTCGCTCGACGAGACCCCGGTCTTCGAGGAAGAAGTGGCCTCCAACGAACCGCAGCGCCTGCCCGTGACCGAGCTGCTCAGCGAGCATCGACCGGCCGTGGTCCGCGTCATGCTGGCCGCCATGATCGCCTCCGTCAGCACCATCTTCACCGTCTACGCCCTGTCCTACGCCGTGAACACCGTCGGCCTCGAACGCACCCCCATGCTGTGGGTCGGCGTTCTCGCCAACGTCGTCGCACTCTTCGCGTTGCCCTTCTTCGGCGCCCTGTCGGATCGCATCGGACGCAAGCCGGTGTTCCTGTTCGGCTCCATCGGTTGCGCGATCCTGATGTTCGGCTACCTGTGGTCCATCTCGAGCGGCAACTACGTCCTCATCTTCGTCTTCGGCATCGTGATGTTCGGATTCGTGCACAGCGCCACCGGCGGCGTCTGGCCCTCGTTCTACGGTGAGATGTTCCCGGCCCGGGTTCGCCTGACCGGAACCGCGCTGGGAACCCAGATCGGTTTCGCCATCGCAGGATTCGCGCCGACCATCGCAGGGGCGATCGCCGGAGCCGAGGTCGGTGCGTGGCTGCCCGTCGCGATCGTCACCGCGGTCTTCTGCACCATCAACGTCATCATCGTCGCGACTTCGAAGGAGACCTTCCGTACCCCCACCGACGAGCTCGGTGTCCCGACCCGCACCACCGACAGCGCACGCGTCGCGTCGATCTTACCGAGATCGTGATCGACGCACTTCGACCTGCAGCGGCGGGCACCTGGACGGTGCTCGCCCTGCAGTATGCCGGCCGAACAGCATTGCGCAGCAATCTCTTTCACCAACGTGACGAGCGCAGCACCGAAAACCAGGCGGTGGCCTACTACGTGTGGCTCGCCCTGTCGGACACCCGCACGGTGCTGATCGACGCCGGAATTTCCCCCGCCACAGCAGAATCGATGGACGGGCTCGACTATCACGGGTCACCCATCGACCTGCTCGGCGAACTCGGCCTCACACCGAACGACATCGGCACCTGCATCCTGACCCATCTGCACTACGACCACACCGGGGTCGTCGCGGAACTTCCGACCGCGCGATACGTGGTGCAGCGCAAAGAGCTCGAATACTGGACCGGGCCGTGGGCCGCCCGCATCACCCGAGAACAGTGGTTGCACTCGGGAGCCGACACCGAACACATCGAATCCGCCGATCGAGGCGCTCGGCTCGACCTCGTCGACGGCGATCTGGACCTGTTTCCCGGGCTGTCCGTTCACGCGGTCGGGGGACACACCGCAGGCATGCAGGTGGTCAGGGTGAACACCGAGCGTGGCCCGGTGGTGTTGGCCTCCGACGCCAGTCATTTCTACGAGAACATCGAGGACGACAGCCCGTTCGCGATCCTGCATGCTCTGCCGGACATGTACGGGGCCTTCGACCGAATCCGGGAGCTCGCCGCGGGCACCGGCATCGTCGTACCAGGCCACGATCCACTGGTTCGACGCCGATTTCCCGCCGTGCCCGACGCACCGGGCGCGCACGCGGTGATCATCGGCTGAACACAGCGAGAAACGACAAATCCCCGACCTCGCGATGAGGTCGGGGATTCGTCGTTCAGCTGATGGATCGGCGCGTATCAGGCGGACTTGTCGCGGCGCTCCGGACGTTCGGGCTTGCGCGGCACGATGGTCGGCAGCACGTTGTCGTTGACGGTCTCGGCAGTCACGACGACCTTCTCGACGTCGTCGCGGCTCGGGATGTCGTACATCACCGGAAGCAGAACTTCTTCCATGATGGCGCGCAATCCACGAGCACCGGTTCCGCGCAGGATCGCCTGGTCTGCGATTGCCTCGAGGGCCTCGCTGGTGAACTCGAGCTCGACGCCGTCCATGTCGAACAAGCGGCGGTACTGCTTGACCAGCGCGTTCTTCGGCTCGGACAGAATCGTCACGAGCGATTCCTTGTCCAGGTTCGTCACCGACGCGATCATCGGCAGTCGACCGATGAACTCGGGAATCAGACCGAACTTGATCAGATCCTCGGGCATCACCTCGGCGAAGTGATCCTGCGTGTCGATCTCGGCCTTGGAGCGAACTTCGGCTCCGAAGCCGAGCCCGCGCTTACCGACCCGATCGGACACGATCTTCTCGAGTCCGGCGAATGCACCGGCGACGATGAAGAGCACATTGGTGGTGTCGATCTGGATGAACTCCTGATGCGGATGCTTGCGACCGCCCTGCGGCGGCACGCTGGCCTGGGTTCCTTCCAGGATCTTGAGCAGCGCCTGCTGCACGCCTTCGCCGGACACGTCGCGCGTGATCGACGGGTTCTCGCTCTTGCGCGCGATCTTGTCGACCTCGTCGATGTAGATGATGCCGGTCTCGGCGCGCTTGACGTCGTAGTCCGCGGCCTGGATCAGCTTGAGCAGGATGTTCTCGACATCCTCGCCCACGTAGCCGGCCTCGGTGAGGGCGGTGGCGTCGGCGATGGCGAAGGGCACGTTGAGCATCTTGGCCAGGGTCTGCGCGAGGTACGTCTTTCCACACCCCGTCGGTCCGAGCATCAAGATGTTCGACTTCGCCAGTTCGACGGATTCGCCTCGCACGTCGCGCGCCTTGTCACCGGCCTGAATGCGCTTGTAGTGGTTGTAGACCGCGACGGCCAACGTGCGCTTGGCAGCGTCCTGACCGATCACGTAGTTCTCGAGAAAGTCCTTGATCTCGGAGGGCTTGGGGAGGTCGTCGAGCTTGACTTCGCTCGATTCGGCCAATTCCTCTTCGATGATCTCGTTGCAGAGGTCGATGCACTCGTCGCAGATGTACACCCCTGGTCCAGCGATGAGCTTCTTGACCTGCTTCTGGCTCTTGCCGCAGAAGGAGCACTTCAGCAGATCGCCACCGTCACCGATGCGTGCCATTCGGAGGTTCCTACTTCCTTGTCCGCGTACGACCCACGCCGACCGGGTGTGGCCGAAACCTTCGTGGGCTACTTCTCGGTCTGTCGTCATGCCGACTTCGGTCGACCGAGTTCTTGGATGCGACGGTACCCGTGTTCGCCGAACATGGGCGGGTTGTTTCCGGTGATTCGCCACCCGATTTCGCCGAATGCAGCATTCGGGTCGTCGATCGCGACCGCCGGGCGGAGTTTCACACTCACACCCGGCGTCGGAATCTTCTGCCGGACCGATCCGGTCCGACCGGTGGTACTCGCTCTGCTACTTCTGCGCGGAGAGCTTGCGGTACTCGAACACGGTGTCGATGATCCCGTAGTCCTTGGCCTGCTCTGCGGTGAGGATCTTGTCGCGATCGGTGTCCTTGCGGATGACGTCGGGATCCTTGCCGGTGTGGCGGCCGAGAGTGGTCTCCATGAGTCGACGCATGCGCTCGATCTCGGCGGCCTGGATCTCCAGGTCGGACACCTGGCCCTGAATGCCACCACTCGAGGGCTGGTGAATCAGCACGCGTGCGTTGGGCAGTGCTGCACGCTTGCCGGGAGTGCCGGCGGCGAGCAGGACAGCGGCGGCAGACGCGGCCTGGCCGAGGCAGACGGTCGCAACATCGGCGCGGACGTACTGCATCGTGTCGTAGATCGCCATCAGCGAGGTGAACGAGCCACCGGGCGAGTTGATGTACATGGTGATGTCTCGGTCGGGATCGAGTCCCTCGAGCACCAGCAGCTGTGCCATGACGTCGTTGGCGGACGCGTCGTCGACCTGGACGCCGAGGAAGATGATGCGCTCCTCGAACAGCTTGTTGTACGGGTTCGATTCCTTCACGCCGTAGCTGGAGTGCTCGACGAAGGACGGCAGGATGTATCGGGAGGACGGCAGCTGATTGGGGTCGAACAGGTTTGTCATCGTTTCTCCAAGATGTAAGTGATCGAGGGTCGCCGGGAGCGGCCGAATTACTCGCCGATTCCGCCGGCCTGCTGCGCGCGGCTGACGACGTGGTCCACGAACCCGTATTCCTTGGCTGCTTGCGCGGTGAACCACCGGTCGCGATCGGAGTCCTCGGTGATCTGCTCGACGGTCTGGCCGGTGTGCTGAGCGATGAGCTCGGCCATCTCACGCTTGGTGTGCGCGAACTGCTCGGCCATGATGGCGATGTCGGAGGCGCTGCCGCCGATTCCGGCCGAGGGCTGGTGCATCATGATGCGCGCGTGCGGCAGCGCGTAGCGCTTGCCCTTGGCTCCGGCCGAGAGCAGGAACTGACCCATCGAGGCAGCCAGACCCATTCCGTACGTCGCGATGTCGCACTCGGCGAATTCCATCGTGTCGAAGATGGCCATACCCGCGGTGACCGAGCCACCGGGCGAGTTGATGTACAGCGAGATGTCGCGGGTGGCATCCTCGGCGGAGAGCAGCAGGATCTGCGCGCACAACTTGTTGGCGATGTCGTCGTCGACCTGGGTACCGAGGAAAATGATGCGGTTTTGAAGCAGACGCTCGTACACGGAGTCGCTGAGATTCAGGCCTGCTGCGGCCGAAGTCATGACGGGACTCTGCTCGTGCGAAGCCGCCGGATTCTGAACAGTCACGGTACCTGCCTTTTCATAACAAATCGTTGGTTCCTGACACAGACACTAACGAAAGACGGCGGCTCCGGAGTCCCGGAACCGCCGTCGTTCGCTGTGAGCGTTACTTCTCTTGTTCGCCCTCGGAAGAATCTGCTGCTTCGACCTCGTCGGGAGCATCGGCGGGGCTGCCGAACAGCTCGGCCGTATCGACGCTCGCACCGTTGGTGTCGGTCACGGTGACGCGCTCGACGACCGATGCAAGGGCCTTACCGCGCTTGACGTCTGCGAAGACGGCACCGAGCTGGTTGGCCTGCTGCACCTGCTGAATGAACTGCTCGGGCGGCATGCCGTAGCGCTGCGCCTGGAAGATGATCCGCTCGGTGAGCTCTTCCTGCCCGACCTGCGTGTTCTCGGCCTCGGCGATCGCATCGAGAAGGAGCTGGGTACGCACCGACTTCTCGGCACCTTCCTTGACGTCCTTGTCGAATTCCTCGCGGCTCGAACCCTGCGATTCGAGCAGCTCGGCGAGTGCTTCCTCGTTGTGGTCGAGGCCGTGGATGGCCTCGTGCACCTGGGAATCGACCTCGGCCTTGACGACGGCCTCGGGAGCCGGGATGTCGAGGGTCTCGAGCAGCGTCTCGAGCACCTTGTCGCGGATCTGACCGGCCTGCTCGACCTTCGCGACTCGCTCGACGCGCGTCTTCAGATCGGCCAGCAACTCGTCGAACGTGTCGAACTCGCTGGCGAGCTGAGCGAACTCGTCGTCGGCCTCGGGCAGCTCGCGCTCCTTGACGGACACGACCTTGACCGTGACGACAGCTTCCTTGCCCGCGTACTCGCCGGCGACCAGGGTGGAGGTGAACTCCTTCGACTCGTCGGCCGAGACGCCGATGATCGCGTCGTCGAGTCCCTCGATGAGCTGGCCGGAGCCGACCTCGTGGGACAGTCCGCTCGCGGTTGCCTCTTCCACGTTCTCGCCGTCGACAGTGGCCGAGAGGTCGATCGAGACGAAGTCACCGGACTGGACCGGGCGATCGACACCGGTCAAGGTGCCGAAGCGCTGGCGCAGCGACTGCAGCTGCTCGTCGACGGCCTCGTCCTTGATCTCGAGCGGATCGACGACGACGCTGATGGTCGAGTAGTCGGGCAGATCGATCTCGGGACGCACGTCGACCTCGGCGGTGAACGTGAGCTCGGTGCCGTCCTCGATCTTGGTGATCTCGATCTCGGGCTGGCCGATGACCTTGACCTTCTCGTTGGTCACGGCCTCGGAGTAACGGGAGGGAAGAGCGTCGTTGACGACCTGCTCGAGAACTGCCCCACGGCCGACGCGCGCTTCGAGCAACTTGGCCGGAGCCTTGCCGGGACGGAAGCCGGGGAGGCGGATCTGCTGAGCCAAAGCCTTGTACGCGCGGTCGAAATCAGGCTTGAGCTCCTCGAAGGGCACCTCAACGTTGATACGGACTCGCGTCGGGCTCAGCTGCTCGACGGTGCTCTTCACGGAACATGCTCCTTCTGGTAATTCTTGCTTGCTGGTGGTGCTTACGGTGCTGGCTTGCGGTCTTACCTCGCTCGCCGCGAACACGGCGAACCGTGCCTGCGGCCCTCATTTGTCGGGGTGACAGGAATTGAACCTGCGACCCTCCGCTCCCAAAGCGGATGCGCTACCAAGCTGCGCCACACCCCGTCGTACCCACACCATTGAACAGCAACCGATAGTAGCCCCTCATCGGCGCCCCACCGAAGGCGTTCGGCCGAACCTGCGCGGCATGCCGGTTTGGAATCCGGCAGCGGCGTTGGGTACAGTCTTGAAACGCAGGCGACGGAACTGGCGATCCCACGACTGTTGTTTGCACGCCGATGTAGCTCAATGGTAGAGCCCCTGTCTTCCAAACAGGCTACGCGAGTTCGATTCTCGTCATCGGCTCCATCGAGAAGCCCCGCACTGTCAGTGCGGGGCTTTTTCGTGTCCGCGTACCCTGGACGGTGTCCGAATTGTCCGTACGAACCGGGCATGCACCGTCGGCGGAAGGCCCGCAGTGGAAATAGTCCTGATCATTCTCGTCGTCGCCGCAGTGGCCCTACTGGTGCTGCGAAGCAAGAAGAACTCGGCCGCAGCGGCCGAAACCGCGCTGGCCGACGCGAAGGCCGATGCCCGCCAATCGATCGAACGCCTCGGCGGGCAGGTCTACAACCTGATCGGCACCGACACACCGTCCAAGCAGGCCCTGGCCGACGCGTCCGAGCGCAACATCGCTGCCGGTTCGCAGATCGACCAGGCCACTACCCCCGAACAGGCTCGACTGGCCAAGCAGACAGCGCTCGAGGGGCTCTACTACATCCGCGCCGCGCGCCTGGCGATGGGAATGGACCCGGGCCCGGAGGTGCAGGGCATCGACGGCCAACAGCAGGCGGGTCGAGTCACCGAGGATCGCAAGGTCGACTTCGAGGGCCGTGAGATCGCGGCGTCACCGGATCCGTCCGATCGCACCCCGAACTACTACCCGGGTGGCCGAGTCGCGGGCCGACCGGTGCCCGCAGGCTGGTACTCCGAGCCGTGGTGGCGGCCGGCCCTGGTCGCCGGCGCATGGGGAATGGGTTCGATGTTCCTGTTCTCGGCCATGTTCTCCGGCATGGCCGGAGTGCCCGACGAAACCGCAGCCGGCGGGGACATGGGAGGCGACGGTTCGGACGGGGGTTCGGGCGACGACATGGGCGGCAACGAGGAATACGGCGCCATGGACGACGGCGGCGGCATGTTCGACGGTGGCGGCGACTTCGGCGGCGGAGGCGACTTCGGCGGGTTCTAGGTCGCCTGACACACGGGGCACCAGAACAGGTTTCGCGCCTGCATCACCGAGTGCAGGATGTCTGCTCCGCACACCCGGCAGGGATATCCCTGCCTGCGGTAGACGTACGAGCGTGGCCGTCGTGCACCGTAGGTGTCGCCGTGATCGTCCTCGGGCCGAATGGTGATGATGCGACCGCGTCGAACACCGATCTTCATCAGCTCGACGAGGTCGAACCAGATCGCGTCCCACTCGGATCGGTCGAGGTCTTTGCCCGGTCGCATCGGGTTGATCTCGTGGCGGAACAGAATCTCGGCGCGGTAGACGTTTCCGACACCGGCCAACACTTTCTGATCCATCAGCAAAGTGCCGATTGCTGTGCGCGACTTGGAGATTCGCGCCCATGCCCCATCCGGGTCGGCGTCCTTGCGCAGCGGGTCCGGCCCCAGGCGCGCCACCAGGGCGTCGACCTGCTCCTCTGTGTAGATCTCACAGGCCGTGGGTCCGCGCAGATCGGCACCGTACGTCTCCCCCACCATGCGCAGCCGCACGGCACCCACCGGATCGTTGAGCGGCACAGCCTGTTCGGTGAACTTTCCGTACAGGCCGAGATGGATGTGCACGATCAGATCGGACTCGTATCGGTGCAGCAGATGCTTGCCCCAGGCCTCGGCCTTCTCCAGTACGAGACCGTCGATCAGCGCGGCACCGGAAGTGAAGCGCCCCTGTGGGCTGCTTGCCTGGACCGGTGCCCCGCCGAACCGTCGTTGATGCAACCGAGCCAGTCGGTGCAGGGTGTGCCCCTCGGGCACCTACTCGGGCTTTCCCGGCACGACGGGTGCCTCGCCGCTGCGCTCGTACTCGGACAGGATGTCGATGCGGCGCTGGTGGCGCTCCTCGCCCGAGAACGGCGTCCCGAGGAAGGCGTCGACGATGGCGAGTGCTTCGGGGAGGGTGTGCATGCGGCCACCGATGCCGATGAGCTGGGCGTCGTTGTGCTCGCGGGCCAGCTTGGCGGTCTCGACGCTCCACGCCAGCGCGCAGCGTGCGCCCGGCACCTTGTTGGCAGCGATCTGCTCGCCGTTTCCGGAACCGCCGAGCACAAGGCCGCGGCTGCCCGGATCGGCGACGACGCGGCGTGCTGCGTCGATGCAGAATGCCGGGTAGTCGTCGACGGGGTCGTAGTCGAAGGCACCGCAGTCGACGGGCTCGTGCCCGGTCGCCGTCAGGTGTTCGATGATCTGATTCTTGAACTCGAGGCCGGCGTGGTCGGCACCCAGGTATACGCGCATGCCTAGAGTCTGACAGGTGAACTCCGAAGCCGAGAAATTCGCCGGTGTGGACGGCGCGAAAGGCGCGTGGGTGGTCGCGTTCGTCACCGGGACGACCTTGACGTGGACCGAGTGCGCGTCGGTGACGGAGGTGCTCGAGGCGACACGGGACTGCGCACGGGTGGGCGTGGACATGTCACTGTCGTTGCCCGAGCACGGCTATCGCGTCAGCGAGCTGGAGGCCAAGACGTTCCTGGGCCCGGCACGCAGCTCGATATTCCACACACCCGTCGTCGGCGTACTCGACGCCGCGTCGTACGACCAGGCGTGTTCGATCTCGCGGGCGATCACCGGCAAAGCCATCAGTAAGCAGACGTGGCACATCCTGCCGTCCGTGAAGGCGTGGCGGGATGCAAACTTCGACCCGGACAAGTACGTCGAGGTACATCCCGAATGCTCGTTCCGGGTCATGTCACCGACGACGGTCTTCTCGTCGAAGAAGACCGGCCGCGGAGTCGGACAACGGCTCGCCACCCTGATGCGGTGGAGCGAACACCTCGATCTGGCCGATCTACCACTCGGACCCGCCGTCGACGACTTCCTCGACGCAGCCGCGGCGGCGTGGTCGGCGCGACGCTTCCACATCGGCGAGCACCGAGTGTTCGGCACCGCCGACCCGTCGGATCGGATCGTCGCCTAGCTGTACGAACCAGCGCCCTCGTGCGCGAAAGTTGCACTCCTACCGCAACCGCAACATTCGACGCACGAGGGGTAGCGCGATCAGTCGAACTGCGGATCCTCGTTGCGGCTGCGCTTGAGCTCGAAGAAGTGCGGGTACGACGCGAAGATCACCGATGCGTCCCAGAGTTTGCCTGCCTCTTCGCCTCGCGGGATTCGGGAGAGCACAGGGCCGAAGAAGGCCACGCCGTTGACGTGGATGGTCGGGGTGCCCACGTCGGGTCCGACCTTGTCCATGCCTGCGTGATGACTGGTCCGCAGGTCTTCGTCGTAGTCGGTGCTCTCGGCGGCCTTCGCGAGGTCACCGGGCAGGTCCAGTTCGGCCAACGACTCCGCGATCACGACGTCGAAATCCTTGTTGCCCTCGTTGTGGATTCGCGTTCCCATGGCCGCGTACAGCGGGTCGAGGATCTCGTCACCCTTCAGCTTGGCTGCGGCGATCGCCACGCGGACCGGCCCCCAGGCCTTCTTCATCATTGCGGCGTACTCCTCGGGCAGATCGCGGCCCTCGTTGAGCACTGCCAGGCTCATGACGTGGAAGTTCACGTCGATGTCTCGCACCTGCTGCACCTCGAGAATCCACCGCGAGGTGATCCAGCACCACGGGCACAGTGGGTCGAACCAAAAATCCGCGGTGTCTTTCTGTCCTGAACCGGCCACTGTCCTACTCCTTGGAAGTCGAGGTCAACGTCTCTTCATTGCGTAACAACCGCCCACCGCGCAGACATTCCGCACGGCCCGTCGGCCAGCGCGGGGTACGCGTGACGTGATGGGATGGAAGGCACTATCCATAACTACACGAAGAGGTGTCGACTGAAGTGGTTGCTCCCAACCTGACGCGTGACCAAGCCTCCGAGCGTTCGGCGATCATCGGGGAAACGAAGTACGCGATCGTTCTCGATCTCACCGACGGCGAGGGCAATCCGGGCGAGAAGACCTTCCGCTCGCTCACCACCATCACGTTCGCGGCCACCGCCGGGGCGTCGACTTTCGTCGACGTCATCGCGAGCACGATCCGCTCCGCGACGCTCAACGGCACCGATCTCGATATTGCGAACTACGACGAGTCGACGGGCATCGCTCTCGAGAATCTCGCCGAACACAACGAGCTCGTGATCGACGCGGACTGCCTCTACTCGCACACCGGCGAGGGCCTGCACCGATTCGTCGACCCGTCCGACGGTTCGGTGTACCTGTACTCGCAGTTCGAGACCGCCGACGCCAAGCGCATGTTCGCCTGCTTCGATCAGCCCGATCTCAAGGCCACCTTCGACCTGAAGGTCACCGCACCCGAGAGCTGGACCGTCATCTCCAATGCCGCGCACGGCGCCGAGCCTGCAGCGGGCGAGCACGTGTTCGACACGACCCCGTTGATGAGCACGTACCTCGTCGCGCTGATCGCCGGACCGTACGCGGAGTGGACCGACTCGTACACCGACGACCACGGCACCATTCCCCTCGGAATCTATTGCCGCGCATCACTTGCCGAGCACATGGACGCGGAACGCCTGTTCACCGAGACCAAGCAGGGCTTCGGTTTCTACCACGAGAACTTCGGCACTCCCTACGCCTTCGGCAAGTACGACCAGCTCTTCGTTCCCGAGTTCAATGCCGGTGCCATGGAGAACGCGGGTGCCGTCACGTTCCTGGAGGACTACGTCTTCCGCTCCAAGGTGACGCGCTACTCCTACGAGCGTCGCGCCGAGACCGTGCTGCACGAGATGGCACACATGTGGTTCGGCGACCTGGTGACCATGACGTGGTGGGACGACCTGTGGCTCAACGAGTCGTTCGCGACGTTCGCGTCGGTGCTGTGCCAATCCGAGGCAACCGAATACACCAACGCGTGGACCACCTTCGCCAACGTCGAGAAGGCCTGGGCGTACCGACAGGACCAGTTGCCGTCGACGCACCCCATCGCCGCCGACATTCCCGATCTCGCGGCGGTGGAGGTCAACTTCGACGGCATCACCTACGCCAAGGGCGCGAGTGTGCTCAAGCAACTGGTGGCCTACGTCGGTAAGGAGGACTTCCTCGCCGGGTTGCGCGCGTACTTCGTCGATCATGCCTTCGCCAACGCCACGTTCTCGGATCTGCTTGCCGCTCTGGAGAAGTCGTCGGGACGCGATCTCTCCGATTGGGGCGCGCAGTGGCTGCGCACCACCGGCCTGAACACGCTGAGCCCGGATTTCGACGTCGACGCCGACGGCAAGTTCACCCGCTTCTCCGTGCTGCAGACCGGAGCTGCCCCGGGTGCAGGCGAGCATCGCGTGCACCGCATCGCGGTCGGCATCTACGACGACGTGGACGGCAAGCTGGTGCGCACGGACCGCGTCGAACTCGACCTCGACGCTGCGGAGTCGACGAATGTCGACGCGCTGGTGGGCGTTTCGCGCGGCAAGCTCGTCCTGGTCAACGACGACGACCTGACGTACTGTGCGGTCCGACTCGACCCGGATTCGCTCGACGTCCTCCTCTCTCGAATCGGCGACATCGCCGAGCCACTCCCCCGCACCCTTGCGTGGTCGGCCGCCTGGGAGATGACCCGGTCCGCGGAGATGAAGGCACGAGACTTCGTGGCCCTCGTCCAGCGCGGAATCGGCGGTGAGACGGAAGTGGGTGTGGTGCAACGTCTTCTGCTGCAAGCCCAAACCGCCATCTCCAGCTACGCCGATCCGGCATGGGCAACCGATCACGGTACGCCCGAGTTCGCCGACGCGCTGCTCGAGTTGGCGCGCGGTGCCGAAGCAGGCTCGGATCACCAGCTGGCCTTCGTCAATGCTCTCACCGGCACCGAACTCGGTGACCGTCACACAGACGTGTTGAAGGCTCTGCTCGACGGTGATGTCGAGGGGCAGTCTCTGGCCGGTCTCGATGTGGATACCGATCTGCGCTGGCGCATCGTCACGGCGCTGGCCGGTGCCGGTGCGATCGACGCCGACGGCTCGGACTCACCGGTCATCGACGCCGAGGCGGGCCGAGACAACACTGCCGCCGGAGCCCGGTCGGCAGCGGCGGCACGAGCCGCTCGGCCCAGCGCAGAGGTCAAGGAGCAGGCCTGGACGACAGTGGTCGACGACGACGCCGTTCCCAACATCACCGCGCGCTCGATCATCGGCGGCTTCGCAGGCCCAGGTCAGGGCGAGCTGCTCGAACCGTATGTCGCCCGCTACTTCGACGCCATCGAAGGTGTCTGGTCTCGTCGATCGAGCGAAGTCGCGCAGACCGTGGTGATCGGGCTGTACCCGTCCTGGTCGATCAGTGAGCAGTCGCTGGCCGCCGCGGACGGGTTCCTGGACGGCGATCTGCCGCCCGCACTTCGACGGTTGGTGATCGAGGGCAGGGCAGGCGTCGTCCGCGCTCTCGCTGCGCGGGAGTTCGACGCGAGCTGATCTCGACGGCACAGACGACGAGGGCCGGTTGCTTCACCTGGAGGTGAAGCAACCGGCCCTCGTCGTAGGTGCGCGGTCCGGAGCCGAAGCGCTACGGGCTGAGGATGGAAGCGGCCATCACCCGAACGGACGCGACCAGACCGTCGATGAGGTTGCCGTCGCGGAACGGGCCGAGCGCGGCGGTGACACCCAACTGTGCAACCCGGTCGGTGGCTCGGTTGGACACTCGCTTGCCGGTGCGGATCTCGAGGGCATGCCGATTGGGGTCGACGGCGATCAGGACCGAGCGGATGGCATCGGGTGTGCCGGGAAACACCGAATCTGCACCCGCGGCGGGATCGACGCCGAGATCACCGATGTAGACGTTGAACCGGATCTTGGTCTGCCGGATCGCCTGCGTGAGTGCGTCGTCGAGCGCAACCAGATCCTGCGTCGCGAACGGCAGGTGCTCGGGATTGGTCGTCCCGAACTCGTGAGCAGCCGAGACGCGGCCGCTCGCGGTGAGCGCAGCACCGAAGGGCAGGTCTTCTTCTCTGACGTCACTACGGACGAGTTCACCACTTGCCACTTGCAGAACCTCCGATCGAATCGGCTGTGTCGGCGTCGTGCGAACCGTGGCCTCCGAAGGGAGTCACCTCGTCCGTAGCACTCCACAGCAATGGCTCGCGCGTCCACTCGTCCGTCAGTCGGTAGGGGGGAACGTCCATACCGGGCTGCTTGTCGGTCAAGAAGGACAACGCGCCGATGAGTCCGATCACCGCAACCGGAATCACCCCGAATATCAGCGTGGTCTCAAAAATGCTCACAGGGTGTGACGTTAGTCGACAATTGCGCGTCGGACCACGTCGGGGCCGGTGTTGTGACCCAATTGTGCAGACGCGCCCGCGTCAGGCAGCGCCCTCACCGAGATACGCGAGCCAACTGGGGTCCAGCTCTTTCGTCGTCGCCAGCAGTCGCCAGTGGGGACCCTTCGGCGGCACCAATTGGGCGCGCAACGTCCAACCGATCTCACTGAGCAGCTTGTCCGCCTTGCGATGGTTGCACGAGGCGCAGCAGGCGACGCAGTTCTCCCACGAGTGGCCACCGCCACGGCTGCGCGGCACCACGTGGTCGACGGTCTCGGCCTTGCTTCCGCAGTACGCGCACCGAAACCGGTCGCGGTGCATCAGCGCTGCGCGCGTCATGGGCACTCGCGCTCGGTACGGAACACGGACGAACGTCCGCAACCTGATCACCGACGGCACCTGGACCGAGAAGTCGGCGGATCGAATGAACGGCCCTCCCGGATCGTCGTGCACCACGTCGGCTTTCCCGCAAACGAGAAGAACCACCGCCCGGCGCATGGGAAGCGCGGTCAGTGGTTCGAAGGTGGCATTGAGGAGCAGCACACGGCGCTTGACCCACGCCGGTACGGCGTCGTCGCCCGTGGCACTGTGGGCCGTCGGCACCACACGCAGCGGAGAAGCCCCCGAGGCCGTCTCACGCTGGTCGTGCGTGGTGCGGCCCTCAGTGGGCGGGAGTTGTCGATGGCGGTGTTGCGAGTTCTTCATGCGTTACTCCAGAGACAGTTGGCGCCCGCGCATGGCTTGCGTGGAACACGAGTCACAGTGGAACACGAATGCACCGTCCACGCACAGCCTTTTTCTCGGCATTTTCTGTTGCCGATCGGTGAACATTTCGCGTCCTCGCGTTCACGATCGACGATCGACGGCTCCATGCGCTGCGCGACTGGCAAGATTTCTGCGTCTCCGTAGACTTTTCGGGTGTCCGTATCAACCTTCCTGTCCGCATCGTCCCTTCCCGAACCGTCGCTGTTGCGAGATCTCGACACCCGAGCTTTCGAGCTGACGGAGACCGGACGCGACTGGTTGGTCGATCGTCCGCTGCAGGCTCTGGGCTATCTGGCCCTCGCCATCGTGCTGCGCCTCGTCCTGCACAAACTGATCGACCGATTCACCCGCAACAACGTCGGGAAGGCTCCGACGCTGCTGCGTCCGCTCCGCGACCGGTCGTCGAGCACCGTCAAGGGCGCGATTCTCAACGAGCGACGCAAACAGCGGGCCAACACGATCGGCTCGGTGCTCAAGTCGGCCGTCTCGGTCATGATTCTCACGTGGTTCGTGCTCTCGGTGCTCGATGTCGTGGGAGTCAATGTCGCTCCGTTCATCGCCTCGGCCGGAATCGTCGGTGTCGCCTTGGGCTTCGGTGCTCAGAACCTGGTCCGCGACTTCCTGTCGGGCATCTTCATGCTCCTCGAGGATCAGTACGGAGTGGGCGACGTCGTCGACCTCGGTGAAGCGACCGGCACGGTCGAGAGCGTGGGATTGCGCGTCACGACGATCAGGGATGTCAACGGCACGGTCTGGTACTGCCGCAACGGCGAGGTGCTGCGCGTGGGCAACATGAGTCAGGGCTTCGCGGTCGCCGTTCTCGATCTGCCCGTGTCGCACACGGCCAACATCGACGAGGCCCGCGCAGTCGCCGAACGCACCACACTGGCGGTGGTGGAGTCGAAGGACTTCGCCAGCGACATCCTCGAGCCGCCCGAGATGCTCGGAGTCAACGCGGTCAGCGCCGACACGGTCACCATCCGTATCACGATCAAGACCCGCCCCGGACGCCAATGGGCCGTACAGCGACGACTCCATCAGGAGATACTCCAGGCATTCGACGATGCCGACATCAAGGCACCGTACGCACTGGGCCGTCCGGGTGGGGTTGCGGTCGAACGCAGCAGCTGAGGGACAATGAACGTGACCGACGCCGACCAGGATCGAACAGAGAGAGTGTGATGACCGAACCGCAGCAGACGTTCTACGACGCGGTAGGCGGTGCCGAGACGTTCCGGTCACTCACGGCGAAGTTCTACGAGGAAGTCGCCAAGGACGAGATAGTGCGACCGTTGTATCCCGAGGAGGATCTCGCACCGGCCGAACGGCGGATGCGGATGTTTCTCGAGCAGTACTGGGGCGGTCCGCGGACGTATTCCGACGAGCGCGGTCATCCTCGATTGAGGATGCGCCACAACCCGTTTCGGATCGGACCGATGGAGCGAGACGCGTGGCTTCGTTGCATGCACATCGCGATCGCGTCGATAGGCACCGAGGTCATGGACTCCGCACACCGAGCCCAGTTGATCGACTACATGGAGATGGCCGCCAATTCGATGATGAACTCGGCGATCTGACGGTCCGGAGCGGCGTGGGCTACAGCGATCCGACGCGCTGCGGGCTCTTACCGCCGACGGCGGCCTTCAGCTTCCCCACGCGGGCGCGAACGGAACCGGCCATCTTGAGAGCGAAGCTCACGGGCGCGGGCAGGTGCTGGCGCAGGATGGCGTGCTTGCGTACGTAGTTCTCCACGTGCCACTCCGACCAGGTGCCCGCACGGAACAGTGCGGCATCACCGGGGAGCAGGGTGCGCGGTGCGTGGTCGTCACTCGAGACGGTCACCGAACCGTCCATGATGTGCACGATCTCGTCGACGGCGAAGTACCAGCGGAAGCGTCCTGCCGTGCAGTCCCACACGTTGGTGGTGGTGGTGCCGTCGATGCTCTTCGACCACTCGGCGAGCCGCGCCTGCGGGTTTCCGTCGAGAATCCAGGCCGGCTCGATAGGGCTGTCGTCGAGTGCGATATCGCCGAGTCGTACGGCTTCGATGGTCGAAGTGATCATGGTTTCCGTCGCGTCCTCACCGTCGGGCGCGGCTTCCGCCGCTACTGGTTTCCAGAGCAGAACATACAACACTTTCCCAACGAACTGACAGGAGTCGGTCATGTGAATGAGCACAAAGCTTTACTGTTGGTTGACCTGTAATTCCGCTTTCCGATCGTGCCCAACGCCCCTGAATCGTTCCGCGGCCGATCGTTTGGCACTATTGCCCCTTGTGACCGATCCGATCGAAAGCTCCGAGCTGTTGTGGTGGCAGGATGCCGTCTTCTACCAGATATATCCCCGTTCGTTCGCGGACTCCAACGGCGACGGCATCGGTGACCTCGACGGAATTCGCGACAAGCTCGGCTATCTCGAGCTACTGGGCATCGACGCAGTCTGGATCGGACCCATCACCCGGTCGCCCATGGCCGATCACGGGTACGACGTGTCCGATCCCCGTGACATCGACCCCCTGTTCGGCAACCTGGAGATCTTCGACGCGTTGATCGACGAAGCTCATGCTCGCGACATCAAGGTCACGATGGATCTGGTGCCCAATCACACCAGCAGCGAGCACCCGTGGTTCCGATCGGCCCTGACGGCAGCGCGCGGGAGTGCCGAGCGAGCCCGCTACATCTTTCGAGACGGACGTGGTGACGACGGTTCGCAGCCACCGAACAACTGGCCGAGCATCTTCGGCGGACCGGCCTGGACTCGCATCACCGAGGCCGACGGCTCCCCCGGCCAGTGGTACCTGCACATCTTCGCGCCCGAACAGCCGGATCTGAACTGGAACAATCCCGAGGTGTTCGACGATTTCGCGCGCACCCTGAGGTTCTGGCTCTCCCGCGGTGTCGACGGCTTCCGACTCGATGTGGCGCACGGCATGGCCAAACCGGTGGACCTGGCCGACATGAGTCTCGAACTCAACGCATTGATGAAGAACGACGACGACGATCCCCGGTTCAACAATCCTCGGGTCCACGACCTGCATCGACGCATCAGAGCAGTCATGGACGAGTTCCCCCACGCGGTGACCGTGGGCGAGATCTGGGTGCAGGACAATGTGCGCTTCTCCGAGTACATCAGGCCCGACGAGTTGCACCTGGGCTTCAACTTCCGGCTGGCCAGTGTCGATTTCGATGCCGCGACCATCCGCGATGCCATCTCCAATTCCCTCGCCGCAGTAGAACTGGTCGACGGAACTCCCACGTGGACGTTGTCGAACCACGACGTCGAGCGCGAGGTCACCCGGTACGGCGGTGGGGAGCTCGGTCGGGCGCGCTCCCGCGCCATGATCCTCGTGGAATTGGCGCTTCCCGGAACGATTTTCGTGTACAACGGTGCCGAACTCGGGTTGCCCAACGTGCAACTTCCCGACAGTGCGTTGCAGGATCCGGTGTGGGAGCGATCCGGGCACGCCGAGCGTGGCCGCGACGGCTGCCGAGTGCCGATGCCATGGGAGGGGCACACACCGCCGTTCGGGTTCTCCGCCACCGATCGAACCTGGCTGCCGATGCCGCCGGAATGGGACGGGTACACCGCCGAGGCTCAACTCGAAGACGTCGATTCGATGCTGAGCCTCTACCGGACCGCCTTCGAGCTGCGGGCTCTGCGACCGGAGTTCACCGGCAACGGAATCGATTGGTACGGAGCACCTCCCGGCTGCCTGGCGTTTCGTCGACGCGGCGGCCTGATCTGCGCCTTGAACGCGTCGGAGGAATCGATCCCGCTGCCTCCCGGCGAGTTGTTGCTGGCCAGCGCTCCGCTGGTGGACGGCAGGCTTCCGGCGAACGCTGCTGCGTGGCTCGTCTAACGCTCGACGGTGAGCGACAACTGCTGTCCCGCGCGACGAGCGAAGACCGAGCCGTAGCGGGCATCGAGGCGTAGCCAGACCTTCGACACCCGCACACGAACCACCTCGTCGGGCGCGATCCGATCCGGGTCCACGTCGACTGTCATCGGATCGGTGCCACTATGTGGAACGAAACCCATTGCGGTGAGCGCGAATACCGTCCGCATGGAGATCGAGACGTCGTCGCTGTCGCCCGCGACGTGCAGAACTTCCTGTTCGAGCAACGAACTCGGCGGTCCGTGACTGCTGCCGTGTTCCTTGGCCAGCGCGACGCCACGTTGCGCGAGCTCCACGAGCACCCTGGCGGGCACATCGTCGACGTGGCCGAATCCGCCGTCCGGCGGCAGGGCACCGCGCCAGGCCGAATCCATCGAGAATCCCGGGTCGATCACACCGTCGACCGCCTGCTGGACTGCCGCGACCAACACGTCGGCACCGGCGCTGGTGTCGTCGGGCACCACGGTTCCGGTGATCACCCGAGCCGCGAGCGCATCGAAACCCGTTGCGGCCCAGCAGGACACACCGCCGCCCGCTCGGGTCCGCATACGGATCACCGCAGCTTCGTCCAGACGCAGCGCCCTGGTGCAGAACGTCGCGAGGTTCTCCCGCTCGACCGCATCGGGCACGGTCAGTACGCGCTCATACACGCTGCCAGCTCAGGAGAAACTCACGCTCGGTCGGGGTGAGCCGACGCAGCCGCTGCGCATCGATATCGAACGCCGCGATCTGCGTCGACGCCACCACGGCCGCAGGGGTGTCCAGTGAGGCACCGCGGGCCCGCACCTCGTATCCGACGACGAAGTCCACCGCCCGCACGGCGTCGATCCACATGAAGACATCGAGGGGGCCGTCCTCGTGCCGGAGCTGGCCCCGATACTTCACGTGCAGATCCGCGATCACCGCTCCGTGGCGCAGATTCGCCGTCGGCCTCCCGTCCACCAACAGCCAGGGAATACGCGCCTCTTCGAGGAGCGTGACCATCCGGGCATGGTTGATGTGTTGGTACACGTCCATATCCGACCACCGGACATCGACGGTGGCATGAAAGCCCACTCGTTGGGTGGCAGGTCGTTTGTCGGACAGATGGGCGTCGGGCACACTCACGTGGTCGTTCCCTCTTCTCGGTCGAGTGTCGGCGGTGTCGGCAGTTGCGATGGGGTGCGGTAGGTCAGGGCACCATGTTGCGGACCTGTCGGGCAGCGACCGACAGGGTGGCCAGGTCGAGGGTTCCCGACTCGGCGATCTCGGTCAACGCCGCACGAGACCTCGCCAGGCGAGACGAGTTGGTCGACTCCCATTCCGCGATCTTCTCCGCGACCGACTCGTCCGGCTCACCGCCCGCCAGTACCGCCTGGGTGATGCCTCGCAACGAGGAATACAGATCGTCGCGAAGCGCCAAGCGCGCCAACGAATGCCAGCGGTCGCCGCGGGCCAGCTTGGACACCGCGGTGAGCAACCAGTCGATGCCGATGTGGGCGTCCAGGGCGAAGTAGAGCTCGGCGACCTCGGCTCCGTCCCGGTCGACGATGTCGGCGATATCGATGATGTCGAGCAGGCAGTACACATCGAGCAATCCGTAGATCCGACGAGCCAGCTCGGCCGGCGCGCCGCGTTCGATCGCCGCAGCCGATCGCGAGTCCAGATCGCTCGCTTGATGCCCGGAGATCCACGTGGACACCGACGGCTGCAGCGCCCGCACCTGACCGGCGTACCGGCTGATCTCGGCTCCGACGGCCAGCGGCTGCGGACGGTTGGCGAGCAACCAGCGCGAGACGCGGTCGAGCATGCGCCGCGACTCGAGCAACAGTTCGGCCGACACTGCAGTCGGCACGTCCGCTGCCCTGATCGAGTTCCACACCTCGTCGAGTCCGAATATCTCGGTGGCGGCAGCGAACGCGCGAATGGCATCGGTGCCTGCCGCACCCGAATCCTCGGTCAATCGGTAGGGGAACGTGATGCCGCCGCAGTCGATGGCCTCGTTGGACAGCGTCGTGGCCACCAGTTGCCGCCGTAGAGGATGCGCGGTGATCGCGTCGGCATACGGCTCGCGCAGCGGCTCGGGGAAATACTTGGGTAGCCGCGGAGCGAAGACGTCGCTGTCGGGAACTTCACTGTCGAGCAACTCCGCTTCCAACGCCAACTTCACATGAGCCATCAACGTCGCCAGTTCCGGCGAGGTCAGCCCTCGGCCGTCCTGCTTGCGTTTGCGCAGGTCGGCCTCGGTCGGTAGTGCCTCGAGCTCACGATCGAGCCCTCGTCGCACTTCCAGATCCTCGATCACCCGACTGTGCACGGTGACCAGGCTCGGCGCATCGAACCTCGACGTGCCGAGCAGCTCGTTCTGCATGATGTTGTCCCACAACACCAGCCTGCCCACCTCGTCGGTCATCGACGCGAGCAGCTCGTCCCGATCCTCGCGCGCGAGGTTGCCGTTGGTGATGGCCGTTTCCAACAGGATCTTGATGTTGACCTCGTGATCGGAACAGTCGACACCCGCAGAGTTGTCGACGGCATCGGTGTTGATCTTGCCTCCGGCCGCGGCGTATTCGATGCGGCCCAGCGCGGTGGCACCGAGATTGCCGCCCTCCCCCACCACCGCGGCGCGGACGTCGATTCCGTCGACCCTCACCGCGTCGTTGGCCTTGTCGCCGACCTCGGCATTGGTCTCCGTCGACGCCTTGATGTACGTGCCGATTCCGCCGTTCCACAGCAGGTCGGCCGGAGCCCGAAGGATTGCGTTCACCAGCTCCGGCGGAGACAGCGCGTCAACGGAATCCCCCAGCCCGAGTGCTGCGCGCGCGGCCGCACTGATCGGGACCGACTTGCGCGTCCGCTCCCACACACCACCGCCCGCACTGATGAGCGAGGTGTCGTAGTCCGCCCACGACGACCGCGGCAGCGCGAACAACCGCTCCCGTTCGGCGAACGAGGACTCACGCTCGGGGTCGGGATCGAGAAAGATGTGCCGATGATCGAAGGCGGCGAGCAGGCGAATGTGCCGGCTGAGCAACATGCCGTTGCCGAACACGTCCCCGCTCATGTCTCCGACGCCGACGACGGTGAAATCCTGGCTCTGCGTGTCGATTCCGAGCTCTCGGAAGTGTCGTTTGACGCTCTCCCACGCGCCCTTGGCAGTGATGCCCATGGCTTTGTGGTCGTAGCCGGCCGAACCACCGGAGGCGAAGGCGTCGCCGAGCCAGAAGCCGTACTTCGCGGCGACGTCGTTGGCCATGTCGGAGAATGTCGCGGTCCCCTTGTCCGCGGCGACGACGAGATAGGTGTCGTCTCCGTCGCGGCGTACGACGCCGGTGGGAACCGTCACCGTTCCGGTAGCGCGGTCGAGATTGTCGGTGATGTCGAGCAACCCGGCGATGAACAGTCGGTAGCAGGCCTTGCCTTCCTCGGCATGGGCCTGACGATCTCGATCGGCGTCACCGGTCACGACCGGAGGCCGCTTGACGACGAATCCACCCTTGGCTCCGACCGGCACGATGACGGCGTTCTTGACCATCTGGGCCTTGGCGAGTCCGAGGATTTCGGTCCGGAAGTCCTCACGTCGATCCGACCAGCGCAGTCCGCCACGGGCCACGGCCCCGAACCGCAGGTGCACACCTTCGACGCGGGGCGAGTACACGAAGATCTCGAATTTCGGCTTCGGCTTGGGCAATTCGGCGATCGACTGCGGATCGAACTTGAGCGAGAGGTACTCGCGATGTTCGCCGTCGACTCCCACGACGAAGTAGTTGGTGCGCAAGGTCGCGCGGATCAGCTCGAACATGCTGCGCAGGATTCGGTCGGCGTCGAGACTGACGACCTCGTCGATCAGTTCCCCCAGCTGGGTGCCGATCGACTGCGCGTTCTCCTCCGAGCTCGCCTCGGGATCGAACTGCGCCTCGAACAACCCGACCAGCAACCGGGCAGTGCGCGGATGCGTCAGCAGCACACCTTCGATGTTGAACTGGCTGTAGGGAAAACCGGCCTGGCGCAGGTACTTCGCGTACGCGCGCAACACCACTGCCTGCCGCCAGTGCAGGCCGGCGCGCATGACCAGCTCGTTGAACCGGTCTGCCTCCGCCTGTCCGCTCCACACTGCCGCGAACGCGTCGGTGAAGCGGTGCTGCACGCGGCTCTCGCGATCGGCGGTGCCTGCCTCGGACAACTCCGCGTCGATGTCGCCGTCGATTGCCGAGCGCAGCATCTCACGTGAAGCGGAGAGCCCGAAATCGTATATCCAGCAGGACATTCCGTCCGGCCGCACCACGGGGTACGGCCGTTCGTCGTCGACCTCGACGCCGAGGCTCTGCAGGATGGGCAACACCTGAGACAACGAGACGCCCGCGCCGCCGATGTACAGCGAGAAACGCCAGCTGCCCACGGCGGACTGCTCGTTGCGGTAGAGCTGCATGTCGATCGACTCGTCGCCGAGCGCTTCGAGGCGAGCGATGTCGGTCACGGCCCGAGCCGGACTGAAATCCTGCTTGTAGGCCTCGGGGAACGCCTCGGTGTACCGCTGAATCCGCAGCGGGTCGACGGTGCGGTCGAGCGAGACGGCGTCGCCGAGGGAGTCCTCCCAGGTTCTGGTGGTCTCGGTGAGAGCCGCCTCGATCCGGGTGATGTCCTCGGCAGCGAGCTCCGTCGACGCCGTTCCCGGCGCGCGACGGACGGTCACGTGCAACAGAGCCAGGTCCGATTCCGTCACGCGCGCCGTGTAATCGAGAGAGGTACCGCCCAGCTCGCGGAGCAACCGATCCTGAATGGCGAGACGAACACGGGTGGTGTAACGATCTCGCGGCAGGTACACCAGCGCGGAGACGAAGGACCCGCTGGCATCGGGCCGGACGAACAGCTTGACCTTGCGCCGACGGCCCAGTGCCAGAACAGCACTCGCGGTCTCGAACAGCCAGGCTGCCGAGGTGGCGAAGAGTTCCGAGCGCGGCATCGACTGCAGCACTTCCAGCATCGCCTGACCCGAGAACGACCCGAGATCATGGCCGGCCCGGGCGATCACCGAGCGCACCCGACGCTCGATCACCGGAATGTCGAGCACGTTCTCGTGCAGGGCGGTGACGGTGAAGACTCCGACGAAGCGGTGTTCGGCGGAGTTCTCGGCGTCGAGAACACTCACGAAGTAGGGGTAGACGGCGCGGTGCACCGTGGCCGGACTCGCTCCCTGCGTCAGGGCGACGAGGTCGCGCCGACCGAGCGGTTCCGGGCCGTCCACGTCGTGCGCCGCGTCGCGCAACACACCGAGGCTGCTCGACTCGTCGCCGGTGGCCGTCCGTGCGCCGTCGACGCCGCCGAGCCGGTACCGGCGGTACCCGAGGAGCGTGTAGTGTCCGTCGCCGAGCCAACGCAGCAACGCGGCTGCGTCGCGATGTTCGACGGCGATGTCCGACTCCGCATCACCGGCCCGCTGGGCCGCACCGTCGAGGAGATCGGCCACCTCGGCCTGCACCCGACGCATGCGATCGGTGTCGCCGACCACCTGACGCACGTCGGCCAATACCCGGCTCGCCTCCGACTCGACGCGGGCGAGGGCGTCATCGGAGGTGGAGGGATGCAGCTGAACGTGAATCCAGGATTCGCGTCGGCCGTCGGCGGCCAGACCCGTCAGCTCGCCGTCGGCGTCGCGGGCGACCGACAGAATGGGATGAACCACGTCGGTGTACTCGATGCCGAGTCTCGAGAGCAGCGAGATGACCGACTCGACGAGAAGCGGCATGTCGTCGGTGACGATCTGCAGGTAGCTGCCCGCGGCCTGATGGGCGGCCGAACTCGACTCGCTGGGTCGATGGACCGCCACGTTCGCGGTCTCGGGCAGCCGCCGAGCGGCCAACCGAACATGTCGATGAAAGGACGTGGTGTCGGGAGTGTGCGCGGACGCCCCGACTGCCGTCGTGTCCACGTGCTCGAAATACTCGGTACGCAGTGTCGCCAGCTCGGCCAGGAGTCGGTCGTCGAGGCCGTCGGCCGAGTCGTTGTCGGGCAGGTCCAGCGAGCGTGGCATGGTGTTCGAGTACTCCCTCGTGAGGATTTTCCCGACGCCCGCCGATCGCCGGTCGTCGATGACTCCTCGACCTTAGTGTCGAACACCCTGTTACCGCAGTGACCTCGCGGACCCAGCGCGTCAGAACCGGTCGACAGCTCTATCCGACGTGGAGGTACTCGGCGAGCAGACCGCGCTCGCTTTCGTCCAGAGGACGCGACGACGAGGTATCGAGATCGAAGGCGACCATCAACGCCTCGGCATCGGCGCAGACTTTTCCGTCGCGGTCGGTCACCACGTGCCGGACGCCGTACGAGGTGGTCCCGACGCGGGTGATCCACAGCTCGATCGTCAGCGGACCCGAGTCGTCGAGAATCGGATGCAGAAAATCGGTGGTCAACTTGCGCACCACCGCTGCGCCACGCACCCCCGGCCCCCCGAAGACCGCGTTCAGGAACTGAACGCGGCCTTCCTGGAGGTATTCGACGAAGCGTGTGTTGTTGACGTGGCCGAGACGGTCGGAATCACCCCACCGCACCTGAAGTGTGCAGGTGAAGGTTTTCGCCGGCATGTCAGTCCCTGGTCAGCTTCCGGTGCGTGACGCGATGCGGACGGGCCGCGTCGGGTCCGAGGCGTTCGACCTTGTTGGCCTCGTAGCCCTCGAAGTTGCCCTCGTACCAGTACCACGCGGCCTCGTTGTCGCCGAAGCCACCTTCCCAGGCCAGGATGTGGGTGCAGGTGCGGTCCAGGAACCACCGGTCGTGCGAGATGACCACAGCGCAACCGGGGAATTCCTCGAGCGCGTTCTCGAGCGATCCGAGCGTTTCGACGTCGAGGTCGTTGGTCGGTTCGTCGAGCAGGATCAGGTTGCCGCCCTGCTTGAGCGTCATCGCCAGGTTCAGACGGTTCCGCTCACCACCGGAGAGCACTCCGGCAGGCTTCTGCTGATCGTGGCCCTTGAACCCGAACGAGCTGATGTACGCGCGGGACGGGAACTCGGAGCTGCCGACGGTGATGAAGTCGAGGCCGTCGGACACCGTCTCCCACACCGTCTTCTTCGAGTCGATGCCCGAGCGGTTCTGGTCGACGTAGCTGAGTTTGACGGTCTGACCGATCTTGACCTCGCCACCGTCCGGCTCCTCGAGGCCGACGATGGTTTTGAACAGCGTCGTCTTGCCGACGCCGTTGGGGCCGATGACGCCGACGATTCCGTTGCGGGGCAACGTGAACGAGAGGTCCTTGATCAGCACGCGGCCGTCGAAGCCCTTGTCCAGGCTCTTGACCTCCACCACGACGTCGCCGAGGCGCGGCGGGTTGGGGATCTGGATCTCGTCGAAGTCGAGCTTCCTGGTCTTCTCGGCCTCGGCCACCATCTCGTCGTAGCGAGCCAGACGAGACTTGCTCTTGGCCTGACGCGCCTTGGCACCGGAACGAACCCAGGCGAGTTCGTCCTTGAGTCGCTTCTGCAGCTTCTGGTCCTTCTTGCCCGAGACCTCGAGACGCTCGGCCTTCTTCTCCAGGTACGTGGAGTAGTTGCCCTCGTACGGGTACAGGTGTCCACGGTCGACCTCGGCAATCCACTGCGCGACGTGGTCGAGGAAGTACCGGTCGTGAGTGACGGCGAGGATAGCGCCTGCGTATGCGGCCAGGTGCTGCTCGAGCCACAGCACGCTCTCGGCGTCGAGGTGGTTGGTCGGTTCGTCGAGCAGCAGCAGATCCGGCTTGCTCAGCAGCAGCTTGCACAGCGCCACGCGGCGCTTCTCACCACCGGAGAGGTTGGTGACGGGCGACTCGGGCGGCGGGCAGCGCAGCGCGTCCATCGCTTGCTCGAGCTGAGAGTCGATCTCCCAGGCGTCGGCGTGGTCGAGCTTTTCCTGCAGCTCGCCCATCTCTTCCATCAGCTCGTCGGAGTAGTCGGTGGCCATCAACTCGGCGATCTCGTTGTACCGCTTGAGCTGGACCATCGTCTCGCCGAGACCGTCCTCGACGTTCTCGCGAACGGTCTTGGTGTCGTCGAGGACCGGTTCCTGCATGAGGATGCCGACCGAGGCACCGGGAGCGAGGAACGCCTCACCGTTTCCGGGCTGATCGATTCCCGCCATGATCTTGAGGATGCTGGACTTACCGGCGCCGTTGGGGCCGACGACGCCGATCTTCGCTCCCGGATAGAAGCTCATCGTCACGTCGTCGAGGATGACTTTGTCGCCGTGCGCCTTGCGCACCTTCTTCATGGTGTAAATGAATTCAGCCATGATGCCCAGCTTATCGGTGCGAGCGGGTCTCCGGCACCACCGCCCGAACGGGGCCCGACGCGCAGCCGCCGTCCACACTCGATCGCAGGTTCCGATGCAGCGTGGACGGCGGATGCAGAGAGCCCTCAGGCCGGGACGGACTCGCGCACGTCGTCGTCGATGCGATCGTGATCCCGACCCCCGTCCACAGGTTCGGTCGCTTCCGAATCACCGTCCGTCGGAGCGTCGGATGACACCGTTTTCGTCCGATGGATCGAGACGTTGCAGCGCGCGAGATCCGGTCCGACGGCACTGGCCCGCATCTCGAGATCGGCGCGTTCGACTCCGTCACGGTTGGTGTACTCGTTGGTCCGCAGCTGCCCGTAGGCAACGATCGGGTCGCCCTTCATCAGCGACGCTCCGACGCCGCGCACCAGGCGACGCCAGCACGTGACCGTCAGGTACAGGGTTCCGCCGTCGGTCCACTCGCCGGTGTTGCGGTCCTGGCGTCGGGCGTTGCTGGCCATCCGGAAGCTGAGGACCTCGTCGCCGGTAGGTGTGGAGCGCTTGACGGGATTGGTGATGACCGTTCCGACAACTGCGCACTGTGCTTCGTACATGGTGTCTTCCCCTCGATCGATGTCGCGTGATTGCGATCGAGATCGACACTGCTACGCGGGGAACGTCCGTGGTGAACGAGTTGGCGAAATGTGGACAACCGCCCGTCCTGTGGATGAACGACCCGAATCGGGGCCCGCGCGACCCGATAATGTCGGGGCGGTGTGCTAGTCGGGAATTTCGGCGTACATGTGGCCGTCGAGCGTGGGGATCACGCGACCCGCAGTGAGCGAAGCAACAAGCGCCGCAGTCGAATCGGCGTCCGGAACCGCGACGGTCAGTACCGCGGACGCGCCGTAGGAGGTGTCGAGCACAAGAACTCCGTGCCCGCGTAATTCCGATTCCACGCGACCGACCTCGGCGTGGTCGAGTTCGAGAGTCATGATCTCGCGTCGCTCCCGAGTCAGGAACATCGCTCGGGACAACGCCTCGGTCACCGCTCCGCCGTAGGCACGGGCCAGTCCTCCGGTGCCCAGCTTTGTTCCGCCGAAGTATCTGCTGACGACCGCTACGACGTTGGTCAGGTGATGCCCACGCAGCATGTCGAGCATGGGCGTGCCTGCCGTCCCGCTCGGTTCACCGTCGTCGTTGGATCGCTCGATGCTCTGCATCGGGTCGGCGAGCGGATCGCCTGCCGAGGAATCCACGATGAACGCCGAACAATGATGTCCGGCAGCAGGATCGGCCTTGCGAGCCGCGGCGATCACGGCCCGCGCCTCCGCTTCGGTCGACGCGCGATCGACGACGGCGACGAACCTGGACTTCTTGACCTCGGTCTCGCACTCGACGCGGCTCGCGATGGTACGAAGTGGGGTCACCCGACCACTCTCATGCAGCCACACTGTCCACCACATCGTCTGCGGCTCGGACCAATTGGGCGTACATACCGTCGTTCTCCAACAGGGACTCGTGGGTTCCGACCTCGCGAACGACGCCGTGGTCGAGAACTGCGATGCGGTCCGCAGAGCGCACCGTGGACAGTCGATGCGCGATGAGGATGGTCGTTCGCCCTTTCATCAGGCCGTCGAGCGCGGTCTGCACTGCGCGTTCGGTGCGATTGTCGAGGGCGCTCGTCGCTTCGTCGAGCACCAGGATCGGCGGGTTGCGCAGCACGGTCCGCGCAATGGCGATGCGCTGCTTCTCACCTCCCGAGAAGCGGTACCCGCGTTCGCCGACCATGGTGTCGTAACCGTCGTCGAGGCCGTCGATGAAGTCGTGGATCTGTGCCGTTCGGGCGGCCACGACAATCTCCTCGTCGGTGGCGTCGGGTTTGGCGAATCGCAGGTTCTCCCGAATCGTGGCATGGAACAGGTACGTCTCCTGCGAGACGACACCGACCAGGTCGGCGATGGTCTCCGACGCCATCTCGCGCAGGTCGATACCGTCGATGGTCACCGATCCGGCCGTCGGATCGTGCAGCCGCGCAACGAGATAGCCCAACGTCGTCTTGCCGGAGCCGGTTGCGCCGACGAGTGCGAGCGTGCTGCCTGCCGGTACCTCGAGGTCGATGCCGCTCAGCGTCGGGACCGTTGCTGCGGTGTAGGTGAAGTCGACGGCACGGAAGGCGACGTCTCCGCGGACGGTCTCGCGGGGCAGCGCCACCGGGTGAGTGGGCTCGGCCACGTCGATCGGTAGATCGAGGTACTCGAACACTCGGCCGAACAGGGCGAGCGAGGCCTGCACCTCGACGCCGGTGTTGAGCAATTGCATGGTGGGCCGGAACAATTGGGTCTGCAGAGCGGTGAACGCGACGAGGGTTCCGATCGTCAGTGCGCTCCCCTGCCCGATGGTGATGCCGGCGAACCAGTACACCAGGGCCGGCATGACGGCGAAGCTGATCTGGATCGTGGCCATGCGCCACTTCCCTGCCATCATGGCCGCGAGTTCGACGCCGGCGACCTCGTGGGATCGGTCGGCGAACTTGTCGGTCAACGCCTGGGCGGAACCGGTGGTCTTGCCCAGCAGAATGCCGCTGACCGAGAGCGATTCCTCGATCTGCACCGACAGGTCGCTGAGCAACTTCTGTCGTTTCGTCGAGATCTTGCGCCGCTCGTCGCCGATGCGGCGGGCGACTCGAACGAAGACCGGCAGGATGATCAACGAGAACGTGGCGAGCTTCCAGTCGAGCAGGAAGAGTGCGACCACCGTCGCGGCGACGGTCGTCGCGTTCTGCGCGATGGACGTTGCGGTGTTGGTGACCACCGATTGCATGCCGCCGATGTCGTTGGCGATGCGTGACTGAACCTCGCCGGTGCGGGTGCGCGCGAAGAATCCGAGGGATTGGCGTTGCAGGTGCGAGTAGACCTGGACGCGGAGATCGTGCATGAGTCGTTGACCGACGCCGTTGGACATCCAGGTCTGTACGACACCGAGGGTGTTGGTGGCGACTGCAACTGCGATCATGCCGAGTGCGATGAGGCTGACGAGTGTGACGTCGCGGTCGGGTATCGCATGATCGAGGAGTTCGCGGAGAAGCAGTGGGGATGCGAGCGCGATGATCGCGCTGACGACGATGATCGCGCTGACGACTGCGATCCGGCGTCGGTAGGGCGTGAACAGAGCCAGGACTCGGCGCACGGGTGCTGGGTCGGACGCGAGGAGGGAACGTTCGGGTCGGCTTTCCAAGTAGACCTCCGTGGTAGCTGAAGTAATATGCAGAGGCTACCTCACTATGAGGTAACGAGCAACCGTCGCTATGATCCCGTACATGGAAACCGGACACTCGCCCAACCTGAGCGAGCAGTTCATGGCCGTCGCGCGGCAGATCAGGCGCAGCCACATGACTGCGTTGGAACCGTTCGGGCTCAATCCTTCGCAGAGCCGTGCCCTGCACGTGTTGGCGCGCGAGCCCGAGTCCGTGCGACTGCGCGATCTCGCCGAGCACCTGCGCATCGTCGCGCGATCGGCCACCGACATCGTCGACTCCCTCGAGGCGGCGCACCTGGTGACGCGGCAACAGGATCCGAGCGATCGGCGAGCCGTCCTGGTGGAGCTGACCGACACCGGCCGTGCGCTGCTGGACAGAATCGACGACGCGCGCCGTCAGGTGTCGTCGGAAATGTTCGACGGCCTGGAGCCGGCGGAACGCATCGAGCTGAACCGATTGTTGAGCAAGATCGCCGAGACCGGCTGAACCGACCCGCCGACTACTGCTCGCCGGTCCGATCACGTCGAGCGAGCTCGGCGAACATCGCATTGTGCGCGGCCAGTTCGGCATCGTGATCGCGCTCGGCGGCGCGGTCGCCGCGGCGGGCATCGCGATCGTCGCTGCGAGACCACTGGATCAGCAGCGCCAGCATGACGAGCACCAGCGGCACCTCGCCCGTGGCCCAGGCGATACCGCCGCCGAGCTTCTGATCCCCGAGCAGGTCGGAGTTCCAGTCCAGCCCGAGCGTCCGGTAGAACCAGGCACCCATCACGGTGTTCATGCTCATCAGCGCCACACCGAAGAAGGCATGGAACGGCAGCGAACCGAACACGACGGCGAGTTTGGTGACGGGCGCGATCTTGCGCGGAGACGGATCGACGCCGATGACGGTCCAGTAGAACAGGTACCCGCTGAGTACGAAGTGCAGGTTCATCAGCAGGTGTGCGCCGTGACTGTCCAGGACCGCTCCGAAGATGCCGCCGAGGTACAGCACGTAGAAGCCGCCGACGAAGATCAGCGAGGCGACGAGCGGATGGGTCAGGAACTGCGAGATCCGGCTGTGCAGTCCGATCAGCAGCCATTCGCGCAGTCCGGGCACGCCGTCCTTGCCTGCCGCAGGCAGTACCCGCAATGCCAGAGTCAGCGCACCACCGAGCGCGAGGAGGACCGGCGCCAGCATCGAGAGCATCATGTGCCCGGTCATGTGCACGCTGAACACGGCCGTGGAATAGCGACCGATTCCCGAGGACGTGCTGATCAGAAGCGTGAGGCAGCCCAGGACCCAGGCGACGGTACGACCGACGGGCCACGCGTCGCCGCGCAGCCGCAGACGGCGGACTCCGATCAGATACACCACGGCCATGACGATCGCGGCGGTGCCGAAGATCAGATCGAAGCGCCAGTCGAGAGCCATGCGCGCGAACGTCGGTGGGCCACTCAGGTTGTACCCGAGGGCCGCCTCCGTGGTCGTGAGGTCGGGGTCGATCTCGGCGGGGGGCGGTGTGCGGCCGAGCCCGACGGCCAGCCCGATGGTCGCCGCGAGGACGAGTACCTCGGCACCGGCGAAGCGGAGCAGCGGCCCGCGGGCCGAGGGATCGGCGACCAGGGCCGGTAATGCGCGGCGACGCTGCATCCAGCCGAAGCCGCCCAGCACGATCAGGGCGACGATCTTGCCCACGATCAGCAGGCCGTAGGTGGTGGTGAACAGGTCTGCGATCGAGACGCGGACCAGGGCGTTGATGACGCCGCTGATGCCCATCACCACAAAACAGACTCCGGCGATCGTGGAGAATCGGCGAGCCGCGACATCGGCATGCGCACCGCGCCTGCGAACGTGAGCCAGCAGCGCGAACAGTCCGCCCGCCCACAGCGACGCGGCCCCGAGGTGCAGGATCAGGCTGTTGGTGGCGATGTCGTGCGATCCGCCCGCCGAGGAGTGTCCGCTCAGCGCGATGGGCAGCAGCGTCGCCAGGGAGAATCCGAGCAGTGCGGGCGTCCAGGCCCACCGCAACACCGTGCGTGACGCGATGGCGAGCACAACGGCCATGATGGCCGTCCAACGCCAGGCACTGGCGATCTCCACCTGGTCGAGTGCGATCCAGAGGTTCGCCGGCTTGATGGCTTCGGAGAACGGCTGCCCCGAGGTGTCGGACAGTGTCAGCGGCACCAGGAGCAGTGCACAGACTGCCCAGACGATCGAGGCGACCGAACCGGTGCGCACGGCACGGTAGCCGTCGACGTCGAGCACGCCGTTCTTCTGCGGCGGCACGAGGAACGCGGCCAGCAGAAACGATCCGATGGCGATGACGGCGGCGATCTCACCTATTGCCCGCAGGGCAGGCAGACCGTAGGTCGTGGCCGGGCCCGGATCCGGAATGCCCAACAGCACCAGCGCGTCGGAGGCCGACAGCATCACGATGAGCGCGGCCACCACACCGGCGATGACCCCGGCAGTGACGAACACCGTCGTCGTGGTTGAACGCGGATCTTCGTTCGTCGAACCATCATCCGTCCGGACATCGTCCGCGCGGAGTTCGGCGGTCGAGGGTTCGTTCTTCTCGAGATCCGGTGTTGCCATACCACCAGAGTAAGAGGTGATCGACGGTACTCGAAACGCGAGTCCTACAGAGCGTCGTACTCGGTCGTGCGCGCGGCTTCGGTCACGTCGTGATGAATGCGCCCGTGTCGGGCGCGCAGCGGTTCACCGGTACCGCCCCAACGGTGGGCGATGATCTCCGCTGCGATCGATACCGCTGTCTCCTGAGGCGTCCGAGCCCCGAGATCGAGCCCGATCGGACTGGCCAGACGAGTGAGCTCTGTCTCCGTCAGACCCGCCGCTCGCAACCGTGCCGTGCGGTCGTCGTGGGTACGGCGCGATCCCATCGCACCGACGAACGCCAGAGAGGGAATGCGCAACGCCACTTCGAGCAGCGGCACGTCGAATTTGGGGTCGTGGGTCAGCACACAGACGACGGTGCGTTCGTCCACTTCCCCTGCTGCGAACTGCTCGGACAGATAGTCGTGCGGCCACGCGACCACGACCTGCTCGGCGGCGGGAAACCGCTGCGGGGTGGCGAAGACTGCCCGTGCGTCGCAGACGGTGACGCGGTAACCGAGAAAGGCACCCTGCTGCGCCACCGCGGCAGCGAAATCGATGGCTCCGAACACCAGCATCCGCGGCGGCGGAGCGTGGCTCGAGACGAACACCTCCATCCCCTCCCCCCGTCGCTGGCCGTCGGGCCCGTAGGTCAGGACAGCCGAACGGCCCGCGGCGAGAAGTCCTTTCGCATCGTCGGCGACGGCAGCGTCGGCGCGCTCGCTGCCGAGCGAGCCTCGGGTGCCCGATTCTCCGACGACGATCCTGCGGCCGAGCCGTTCCGGATCGGCGTGTGCGACGACTGTCGCCATCGCCACGGCCACGTTGCCGCGAACATCCGCGACGAGAGCCTCGAATTCGGGAAACGAGCGCCGGGAGATCCCCTGCACGAATACATCGAGCGTTCCGCCGCACGTGAGCCCGACGGCAAAGGCATCGTCGTCGGATATCCCGTATCGAGTGAGTACCGGGGCGCCGGAATCCAGCACGTCCTGTGCGAGTTCGTAGACCGCACCCTCGACACAGCCGCCCGAGACCGAGCCGGCAACCGCGCCGTCCGAGCCGACGACCATGGACGCTCCGACGGGACGCGGTGCGGAATCGAAGGTGCGGATCACCGTCGCGACCGCTGCCACGTCGCCGGACTGCCAGATGTGCAGTACCTCGTCCAGGATGTCGTGCATCGAAACTCCTTCGGCATCGGTCGGAACGATTCCGAGTTCACAGTCTGACCCGCGCAATCGGTATCCACCCATTTCCGTGCGAACCCATGCCTGCGCCGACCCAGTATGCAGGGAGGTACACTCGTCAACCGTGCTCGCGCGGGTCCGCCCGCATGCGCCAGCCTCCGTAGCTCAGGGGATAGAGCAAGGGCCTTCTAATCCCTTGGTCGCAGGTTCGAATCCTGCCGGGGGCACCGAACATGACCAGCACGAACGCGTGACGCTTCGCCGCACTGTGGTTGACTTCGGGTAACGAAGGGTCACACGTGCATCAGCTCACTCTCGGAGTCCTCTCACGTTCACGCAAGCCGAATGAGCGGCGACTTCCGATTCATCCACTTCATCTCGATCGCATCGATGCCGACATCCGAGCCCGCATGTTTCTCGAATCCGGCTACGGCGAGCCGTTCGGAATTTCGGACGAGCACTTGGCCGGCCAAGTCGCAGGCATTCGCACACGCGAGCAGCTCATCGCCGAATGCGATGTGATTCTGCTGCCCAAGCCACAGGCCGAGGATCTCGACGCACTTCGACCCGGGCAGACGCTGTGGGGCTGGCCGCACTGCGTACAGGACGAACAGCTCACCCAGATCGCCGTCGAACGCAAGCTGACACTGATCGCGTTCGAGGCCATGAATCACTGGACGCCGGACGGCTGGTTCAATCTCCATGTGTTCCACAAGAACAACGAACTGGCCGGCTACTGCTCGGTGCTGCATGCGTTGCAGCTGATCGGTTCCACCGGCGATTACGGCCGAAGGTTGCGTGCCGCCGTCATCGGCTTCGGAGCCACGGCGCGCGGTGCGGTCACCGCTCTGAACGCGCACGGCATCCACGATGTCGACGTGTTGACCCAACGCGGTGTCACTGCCGTCGGTTCGCCCATCCATTCGGCAAACATCGTGAACTTCGATCTCGACGACGCCGATCCCAGACAGAGCCGCGCTCTCACGCCCGAGGGACGGGTGCCACTCTCCCAGTTCCTCGCCGACCACGACGTGATCGTCAATTGCGTTCTGCAGGACACCAATGCACCGTTGACGTTCCTGATGAACGACGATCTGCCCACTCTCGCACCCGGCACGCTCGTGGTCGACGTTTCCTGCGACGAGGGAATGGGTTTCGAGTGGGCCAGGCCCACGTCGTTCACCGATCCCATGTTCACCGTCGGCGACAACGTCAAGTACTACGCCGTCGACCACAGTCCTTCCTATCTGTGGAACTCGGCCACCTGGGAGATCAGCGAATCACTGCTGCCGTATCTGCGAACCGTCCTCGACGGCCCCGCGGCCTGGAGCGGTGATGCCACCATCGAGCGATCGATCGAGATCAGGAACGGCGTCATCGTGAACCCCAATATCCTTGCGTTCCAACACCGCAGTGCGGAGTACCCGCACACCGCAGCATGAACGAGAACGCAGCATCGAGCATCACGTGGACCGAGGACGGGAGCGAGCGGACGTCCCGCTGGCAGTCCGAGAACGGTGCACCCCCGCCCCGTGTGGTGCGGATCGTGAACGATTCGACCACCGCCGACGTGGCGTACAAGATGGCCACGATCGGTGAGGCCCTGCTGTGGCGCGGCGATTACAACAATGCTCGACAGCTGTTGTCGGCGATGACCCGGCGGGTACCGGCCGCCAAACACATGCCGGACGCGTCGGGCGCGGAGCGATTCCATCTGCACCGCCAGTACCAAGCGCGACGTGCACGAGTACTGGGAATGCTTCTAATGGAACTCGATTCGGAAGTCCGTCTCGATCTCGGCCGGGCACCGGACGTATCGGCGGCGGTGACCGAAGCTCTCGGCCCTGACGCTGCGCCGTGCGTGCTCTCGTTGCGCGAACTCCTCGGCATGGTCGGCGCACACGAGTGGCGACGCAAGGGCGTCTTCGTTCCGGCGCTCGACGCTTCGATCCACCCGCACTACGGTGTCTTCTCTCCCGTCCGCGGCGAGTACGTTCAGCTCGTCGCCGCCGCACCACTGCCGGATACGGAGCGAGCGTTCGACATCGGCACCGGCTCGGGCGTTCTGGCTGCAGTACTCGCCCGCCGCGGCGTGACCTCGGTGGTCGCGACCGACAAGGATCCACGGTCGGTCGCGTGCGCACGAGCCAACATCGATGCGCTCGGGTACGCCGATCGGGTCGAGGTGGTGCAGGCCGACATCTTTCCGTCCGGGCGTGCGGGGCTGATCGTGTGCAATCCGCCGTGGATTCCCACGAAACCGACGTCGGGCATCGAACATGCGGTGTACGACCCCGGCTCGCGGATGCTCAAGTCCTTCCTCAGCCGACTTCGCGGGCACTTGGCACCCGACGGTGAGGCATGGTTGGTGGTCTCCGACCTCGCCGAGCTACTCGAATTGGTTACTCGCGCAGACCTTCTCACGGCCATCGACGCGGCAGGGCTGGCGGTCGTCGGCCGCACCGACACCACTCCGACGCATTCGCGCGTCACCGACAGCTCCGATGTGCTGCACGAGGCGCGCTCGCGCGAAACCACGTCGTTGTGGCGGCTACGCGCACGCTGACCGTGGGTACACGAAAGCGCCGCCCGAGCAATGCTCGGACGGCGCTCTCCTCTATCGGGTACTGCTCTACCGTTCGCGGGTCTCGAACTCGCCGTTGATCACGGTGCCCAGCGGCGCGTCACGCTCCGCCTTCTTCGCCGCCTCACGCATCTCGATTCCGTCGGTGATCAGATCGCCGATTTCACGAGTGACGTCGCGGACGGCTCCGGCGATGATCACCACGATCCGGCCGACATGAGTCGCGGCCGATTCGGTGAATTCCTGCACGGTGTCCTTGTTGCGCTCGAACTTTCCTACCAACAGGACCGCCCCCTTCGAAGTCGTCACGCTGCGCTGGTCTTCTTACGCTCGACGATAACACCGGCCGGAGCCGCCGATCCCGTGAGCGAGTTGGGCAGCGCGAGCTTGAAGATCTTGCCCCACACGGTGCCGATCTGGTGGAAGAAGCCACCGGTGTTGTACGGCAGGTCGTACTTCTCGCACAGAGCCTTGACCTCGGGCGCGATCTGCGGGTAGCGATGCGCGGGCAGATCGGGGAAGAGGTGATGCTCGATCTGGTGCGAGAGGTTGCCCGACATGATGTGGAACAGCGGGGTGCCCTCGATGTTGGCGGATCCCAGCATCTGACGCACGTACCACTCGCCGCGGGTCTCTTCGGCAGTCTCTTCCTGGCTGAAGGTCTGGACTCCGGTCGGGAAGTGACCACAGAAGATGATCGAGTAGGTCCACACGTTGCGGATGAGGTTCGCGGCGACGTTGCCGACCACGGTGGAAGCGAAGAACGGACCGGTCAGCGCGGGGAAGATCACGTAGTCCTTGAGCGCCTGCTTGCCCGCCTTGCGCCACATCCCCTGCAGCAGCGGCTTGACGTCGTGCCACTTGCGCTTGCCCGCGACGATGTTCTCGGTCTCGAGGTCGTGCAGCATCACGCCCCACTCGAAGAACGTCATCAACAGGAACGCGTAGACCGGGTTACCGAGGTAGTACGGGTTCCACTTCTGATCCTGGTCCATGCGCAGGATGCCGTAACCGATGTCGCGGTCCATGCCGACGATGTTGGTGAAGGTGTGATGCATGTAGTTGTGCGAGTGCTTCCACTGATCCGCCGGGCAGACGGTGTCCCACTCGAACACCTCGGAGTTGAGGCCGGGCTCGCGCATCCAGTCGTACTGACCGTGCATGACGTTGTGCCCGATCTCCATGTTGTCGAGGATCTTCGCCACACCGAGTGCACCGACGCCTGCCAGCCACGCAGGCGGGAGGAAGGGCAGGTACATCAACGCGCGTCCGGTGATCTCGAGGCCGCGCTGCGCCTTGATGATCTTGTAGATGTACTCGCGATCCTCGTCGCCGAGCTTGGCGACGGTACGGGCACGCAGTGCGTCGAGTTCGCGGCCGAGCTCTTCGACCTGCTCGAAGGTCAGCACGGTCGGCTGGTCCGGCAGGGTCTCGTTGCGGCGAAAGGGCAGGACGGCGGTGGGCAGGATCGAGAGAATCGTTCCGAGCATCTGATGATCTCCAATTCGATCGGGTCGAGATGGGTCTGGGTTGTCGGTGTTCGAGGTGGATCTAGATGTCGATGTCGACGTCGCCCACGGCGACGGACACACACAACTGGATCTTCTTGTCGGATTCGGTGTCGGTCTCACCGGTCTTGATGTTCTTGGTGCAGCCGGACTTCTTCACCGAGGTGCAGGTGAAGCAGATACCCATCCGGCAGCCGTTGGCCGGTGAGAGCCCTGCTGATTCGGCCTGCTCGAGCAGCGTCTCGCCGTCGTTCTCCGAGGACACATCGCTGCCGGAGAACGTGGTGGTTCCGGTGACGTCGTCGCTGACGGTGGCGAACGAGGGCGTGAATTCCTCGAGGTGCAGCCGCTCGCCCAGACCTGCGTCGTCGAAGAACGACGTCACACCCTTCATCAGTCCGGGAGGTCCGCACAGGAAGGTGTCGGCCTCGGCGAACCACGGGGCCACTGCGTCGAGATGTTCCTGGCCGAAGAACCCGTACAGATCACCGCCCGTCTTCTGCTCGGTGTACGCGAACACGATGTCGACGTTCTCGTGCTCGGCGGCGATCTTCTCCAGATCCTTCTTGTACGCCACGTCGTTCTCGGTGAACGCGTAGTGCAGGAAGGTCAGGTCGCTGCTGTACCCCTCGTCCAGCAGCGACCTGAGCATGGACAGCACCGGCGTGATGCCGCTGCCACCGCTGATCAGCAGCGTCTTCGCCGGGCGTGGTTCGGGAAGCTCGAACGTGCCGTCCGCCTGCGACAGGCTGACCACGAGGCCGATGTGCGCGTTCTTGTGCAGGTACTGCGACACCAGGCCCTCGGGATGCGCCTTGATCGTCAGTTCGATCCGCCCGTCCTTGCGGTACTGCGAGCACGCGGGTGAGTAGCAGCGGGTATGCCGTACTCCGTCGATGACGACCCCGACCTGAACGAACTGGCCGGCCTTGAATCCCTTCCACTGACGCGTGGGACGGATGGTGAGAGTCAACGAGTCTTCGGTGGACCGGTGTATCTCGGTCACTTCGCCGCGAAGGTCACGAACGGTCGTCATGGGGTCGACGAGTTCGAGGTACCGATCGAGCGCGTGGGGCGTGGCCATGGCCTCGAACAGGGAAAGAAGTGAGAACTTGCGCGAACCCGAGGTCCGCGACGGACGTTCTTGAAGCGTCATTCCATCCTCCCTAACCGGATCGAAACCTACGACCCATTCAGTGAACGATTGTGCACTAACATGAGTGTGGCAGAGCGACACCGGTACCTGTCAACGTTTATGTGACGGCCGTTACAGGACGAATCGACAGTTCTGCGGGGTGCCGGGGAGGAACCGGAAGGGAGATCACAGAATGCGCGCCCATAAACTGGACGTTGTGACAGAACCGGGGACCCGCGCCGAGCGCAAGGAGCGCACCCGTCAGGCCCTGATCGAGGGCACCCTCGATCTGCTACGCGAGCGATCGTTCGCCAGCGTCAGCCTGCGGGAGGTCGCTCGATCCGCCGGAATCGTCCCCACTGCGTTCTACCGGCACTTCGCCTCCATGGAGGATCTGGGCGTCGCCCTGGTCGAGGACAGCATGCGCATGCTGCGACAGATGCTGCGCGATGCCCGACGCAACCCGAGCGCCAAGACGGCCACCGAATCCTTCGGCATCCTGGTCCGCCAGGTTCGTAGCCACGAGGATCAGTTCCGTTTTCTCAGTCGCGAGCGGTACGGCGGCGTCACCGAGGTCCGGCGTGCCTTCGCCACCGAGCTGCGACTGTTCGTCAGCGAGCTGACCATCGACCTCTCCCGCATGCCCGGCCTCGAGCAGTGGGACGTCGCCGATCTGGAGATGACCGCCGATCTCCTGGTCTCGACGATGCTCACTGCGGTGGTCGGCCTGTTGGAAATCGACAGACCGGGTAGTCAGAACGAGAAGGATCTGATCGAGCGGACCGAGAAGCAGATCCGCATGATCATGCTCGGGATGAGCCGATGGGAACCACGACGGGCTTGACCGTTCGAGAACGAGACGGCCACGAAGGGATGTTCATGACCGAGGTAAGTGTCGGCGAGTACGTGTTCGACGTTGCGATGTCGGGACCACCGGACGGTGTTCCGGTGGTTGCGCTGCACGGCTTTCCGCAGACCAACGCATCGTGGACCGCGGTGACACCCGGCTTGGTCGGCGCAGGTTGTCGCGTGATCGCCCCGAACCAGCGGGGCTACTCCCCCGGTGCCCGTCCGATCGGCGTCGAGCACTATCGCATCGAACGTCTCACCGGTGACGTCCTCGCCCTGCTCGACGTACTCGATCTCCCGTCGGCGCACCTGGTCGGACACGACTGGGGTGCGGTGGTCGCCTGGCATGTCGCAGCCGAGCATCCGGACCGCGTCCGAAGCCTCACTGCCGCATCGGTGCCGCACTCGGCCGCGTTCAACTGGGCCATCCGCGAGGATCCGGATCAGCAGGAGCGGTCGCAGTACTTCGGCCTGCTTCGAGAACCGGAGAAGGCCGAACGAGTTCTGGTCGAGAACGGTGCACAGCGTCTGCGCGCGATGTTCGGTGCGGACAGCCTCGACGACGAATACGTTCGGCATCTCACCGTCCCCGGGGCGCTGACGGCCGCATCGAGCTGGTACGCCGCGATGACCAAGGAGTTCGCGAACCTTCCTCCGGTGACCGTGCCCACCACCTATGTCTGGAGCAACGGCGACACAGCCATCGGCCGAGCGGGAGCGGAGCGCTGCGGCGAGTTCGTCGATGCGCCGTACCGATTCGTCGAACTCGACGGCATCTCGCACTGGATCCCGGAAGAAGCGCCCGAGGAACTGACGGCCGAGATCCTGGCCCGTATCGACTCCGTCTAGACCCGCTCCGGAGCCCGCACCTTCAGCAGCGCCAGCAGTCCGGCAGCGAGGACGATGATCAGCCCGGCGATACCGGCGCGGTCGGAGTCGAACATCCACACGAACAGACCGAACAGCGACGGCGCGAGGAACGACGCGGCGCGCCCCGTCGTCGCGAACAGCCCGAAGAACTGACCTTCTCGTCCCGGTGGAGCCAGCCGCGCCAGGAACGTGCGCGCGGACGACTGCGCCGGTCCGACGAACAGGCACAGGATCAGCCCGAAGATCCAGAACATCGTCGGTCCCGAGACGAACAGCAGAATCGTCCCGGCGGCGATCATGCATGTGAGGGAGAAGACGATGACTTTCTTCGGCCCGATTCTGTCGTCGAACCGTCCGGCGACGATGGCTCCGAGGCCCGCGATGACGTTGGCGGCGACGCCGAACAGCAGGACGTCACCGGCACCGATGCCGTAGACGCTGACGGCCAGTACTGCCCCGAAGGTGAAGACGCCCGCCAGTCCGTCCCGGAACAGTGCGCTGGCTATCAAATAGTGGACGGCGCGGCGGTCCGCGCTCCACAGCTCACGGACATCGCGAAACAGCACCCGGTACGAGGCCGCGAATCCGGCTTCGGCGGCCTTGGGATCGGCGACGGCCCGCGGTACCTCGGGAACGGCGAACAACACCGGGATGGCCGAGACGGCGAACCACACGGCGGCGAGCAGAGCGACGAGCCGAATGTTCAGTCCGCCGTCGGTGCTCAGACCCAGAACACCGCGGGTGTCGCCGTCCCCTGCAATGAAACCGACGTAGCACAGGAGCAGCAGTACGATTCCACCGAAATAGCCCATGGACCAACCGAACCCGGATACGCGGCCGATGTTCGCCGGCGTGGAGACCTGCCGCAGCATCGAGTTGTACGGGATGCTGGCCAGCTCGAACATGATCGATCCGAGACCGAGCAGCAACAGGCCCAGCCACAGATAGTGGTAGTCGTCCTTGACGAAGAACAGGCCGGCCATGGCGACGACCGTCAGTGAGGTCAACACCCCGAGCAGCCACTTGCGCTTGCCGCGCGCGTCGAAGTATTGCCCGCACACCGGCGCGAGGAGTGCGATGACGACGCTGGACACGGCAATCGTCCAGCTGAACCAGGTGGTGGCCGAGATCGAACCGGGCAGGTCGTCGCCGACGGCGTCGGTGAGATACACCGAGAACACGAACGTGAGAACAACGGCGTTGAACGCCGCCGAGCCCCAGTCCCAGAACCCCCAGGCGGTGACCTGCTTACGCGTTGTGGCGACTCCGACGACAGCGGCCTCCGGCTGGGTTCCCATGGTTGCCAACACTAGACCGCGGCGTCGTCGGGTTTTACTGCACCTAGTTGCATAGTCACCGTGTTGCATACATACTCTCGGGTGTGGCTTTGGAACACGCGATTCTGGTTTCCCTCACCGAGCTCAGTGGCTCGGGATACGAACTCGCCCGCCGCTTCGACAAGTCCATCGGATTCTTCTGGAGCGCAACGCATCAGCAGATCTACCGGACGTTGACGCGGATGGACGGAGCCGGGTGGATCACCGGTGAGGCAGTCGCGCAGGACGGTCGACCCGACAAGAAGGTCTACTCCGTCAGCGCTGCGGGTCGCGCCGAGCTCGATCGCTGGATCGCCGCGCCGACCGATCCCTCGCAGTTACGCGAGGAGCTCGCCGTCAAGATCCGCGGTGCCGCCAACGGTGACATCGATGCCCTCAAGGTCGAAGTTGCCCGCCATCGCGATGTCCATGCCACCCGCCTCGATGTCTACCGACTGATCGAGAAGCAGGATTTTCCGGCCCCCGCTGCCCTCACCGGCACCGCGTTGCATCAATACCTGGTGCTGCGCGGCGGAATTCGCGTCGAAGAAGGATTCACCGAGTGGTGCACCGAGGTATTGGAGAAGCTGTGAAGACCGAGCAGACCGCTGGCCCGTATCCGATTCTGTTGTCGCCGTTGAATGTCGGCGCAACCACGCTGAAGAACCGCGTGATCATGGGATCGATTCACACCGGCCTCGAAGATCGCGCCCGCGACACCGGACGCCTGGCTGCCTATTTCGCCGAGCGTGCCCGCGGCGGAGTCGCACTCATCATCACCGGGGGTTATGCCCCCAATCGCACCGGTTGGCTGTTGCCGTTCGGAGCCAAGCTGACCAATCGGATCGAAGCCCGTCGGCATCGCCGGATCACCGCGGCCGTCCATCGCGAAGGCGGCAAGATCGCACTGCAGATCCTGCATGCCGGACGCTATTCCTATCAGCCGCTGAGCGTGTCGGCGTCGTCGATCAAGGCTCCCATCAATCCTTTTCGGCCGCGGCGACTGACATCGAGGGGCGTCCGCTGGCAGATCCGCAACTACGTACGCTGCGCCCGGCTCGCCCAGAGCGCCGGCTACGACGGCGTCGAGATCATGGGCGGCGAGGGCTACTTCATCAACCAGTTCCTCTCCGAACGCACCAACAAGCGACGCGACGAGTGGGGCGGTTCGGCGGAGAATCGCCGTCGGATTGCCGTCGAGATCGTGCGGCAGACGAGGGCAGCCGTCGGCCCCGACTTCCTCATCGTGTTCCGGCTGTCGATGGCCGACCTCGTGGAACAGGGCCAGAGCTGGCCTGACATCGTCGCGCTGGCGGAGGACGTCGAGGCTGCGGGCGCGAACATCATCAACACCGATATCGGCTGGCACGAGTCGCGGGTGCCGACCATCGTCACCTCGGTTCCGCGCGCCGCATTCGCGGACATCACCGGCAAACTCGAGAAGCACGTGGCCATCCCCGTCGCCGCGTCCAATCGCATCAACATGCCCGAGATCGCCGAGAACATTCTGGCGCGCGGCGACGCGCAATTGATCGCGATGGCCAGGCCGATGCTGGCCGATCCGTTCTGGGTCGAGAAAGCCGCCACCGACAACGCCGACCAGATCAACACGTGCATCGCGTGCAATCAGGCCTGCCTGGACCACGCCTTCGTCCACAAGAAGGTCTCGTGCCTGGTCAACCCGCGTGCCGGACGCGAGATCGACCTGCAGCTACTGCCGACCAAGAGGACCAAGAAGGTTGCGGTCGTCGGAGCCGGACCCGCAGGCCTGGCCGCCGCACTCAATCTCGCGCAGCGCGGACACGCCGTCAGCCTGTTCGAGGCCAGAGCAGAAATCGGCGGGCAGTTCGGAATCGCGCGACTGATTCCCGGCAAGGAGGAGTTCGCCGAAACGATCCGGTACTTCTCCAGCGCACTTCGTAGCGCGGACGTCGCCGTTCACCTCGGCACCCGAGTCACCGCCGCCGAACTCGTCGCAGGCGAGTTCGACGAAGTGGTGCTCGCTACCGGTGTCACCCCGCGGATTCCCCGCATCCCCGGCATCGAGCACCCGTCGGTGCTGTCGTACGCGGAACTGGTGCGCGACGGCAAGCCCGTCGGCGATCGGGTCGCGGTCATCGGAGCCGGCGGTATCGGTATCGACATCTCCGAGTTCCTCACCACCGACGCCTCCCCCACGTTGGATCTGAAGGAATGGAAGCAGGAGTGGGGCGTCACCGAGCCCGAGGCCGCGCCGGGGGCGTTGACCACACCGGTGCCCGCGCAGTCACCGCGCGAGGTGTATCTGCTGCAGCGCAAGCCGGGACGCATCGGCGCAGGCCTGGCCAAGACAACCGGCTGGGTCCATCGCGCTGCACTGAAATCCAAAGGCGTGCATCAGCTTTCGGGTGTCAACTACGAGAAGATCGACGACGCGGGGCTGCACATCTCGTTCGGCGAGAAGCACGAACGTCCGCGCGTTCTCGAGGTGGACACCATCGTGATCTGCGCGGGCCAGGAGTCGGTTCGCGACCTGGTCGACGAACTGAAGGCCGCGGGCACCGCAACGCACATCATCGGCGGTGCGGACGTCGCCGCGGAGCTGGACGCCAAGAGGGCCATCGAGCAAGGCACCCGGCTCGCGGCCACGATCTGATCTGTCCGCTAGCCTGTCTCACCGTGAGCCTGCCCAAGCCCAGCCCCGATGCCCGCGCCGTCGTCACCGGAGCCTCCTCCGGTATCGGTGAAGCCCTGGCCACCGAACTCGCCGCCCGTGGTCACTCGCTGATCGTGGTGGCGCGACGCGGCGAACTGCTCGAGGCGCTGGCCGCGAAGCTCACGGCCGAGCACGGCGTTGTCGTCGAGGTGCGTCAGTCGGATCTGTCGAACCGCGAGCAGCGCCAGGAACTGGTCACCGAACTGTCCGAGCGTGAGATCTCGATCCTGTGCAACAACGCAGGCATCGCGACGTTCGGACCGGTGGCCGGGCTCGATCCCGCGTACGAGCGCGATCAGGTGGAGCTCAATGCCGTTGCCGTACACGACCTCACGCTCGCGGTCATGCCCGGCATGATCGGTCGCGGAGCAGGCGGCATCCTCATCACCGGATCTGCGGCAGGCAATATGGCCATCCCCAACAATGCGACGTACGCGGCAACCAAGGCCTTCGTCAACACGTTCTCGGAGTCACTGCGCGGTGAGCTCGCGGGCACCGGCGTCAACGTCACACTGCTCGCTCCGGGCCCGGTTCGCACCGAGACACCGGACCCGGCCGATGCGTCGATCGTGGACAAGATGGTTCCCGACTTCCTGTGGATCGACAGCGCCTACACCGCGAAGCTGTCGCTCGACGGCCTCGCGAAGAACAAGATGCGCGTCGTGCCCGGCCTGCTGAGCAAGGGCATGTCGGTAGCCGGGCAGTACAGCCCGCGCAGCATCTCCGCACCGATCATCGGCAGCTTCTACAAGAAGCTCGGCAACTAATACCCGAATCCTGGTCGTTCCGCGGGCTCCACTCCCGACTGAGCAAGCTCAGCGCCGCCGGCGGCGTCCGGTTCCGAAGATGCTGCGCGAGATCTCGCGGCCGGCCGCCGAGGCAGCCGATCGTAGGAAGCTCTTGACTGCTGGGTTGCCCATGATGCGCTCCGCGGCCGACGGCCCGTCCGGCTCGCTCGGAGGCAGATCGGGCAGATCCGCAGGCAGGGGCGGGATGTCGAACTTCTCGGCCGGAGCTGGCACGTTCGCCACCCGCGCGTTCATGCGCTCGTAGGCGGACTCGCGGTCGATGGTCTCGCGGTACTTCGCGGACAGAGTGCTCGACGACGCGGCCGCTGCGATGGCGTCGTTGCCGATGGTGTCCATCAGGGAGCGGGGTGGACGAATCTTCGTCCACGCCACCGGTGTCGGCGCGCCCTTCTCCGAGAGCACCGTCACGATGGCTTCGCCGGTCCCCAACGACGTCAGGGCTTTTTCGAGGTCGTACGCGTCGGTCTTGGGATACGTGCGCACCGTCTTGTTCAACGCCTTCTGATCATCGGGCGTGAAGGCGCGCAGGGCATGCTGAATCCGCGCCCCCAACTGTGAGAGAACATCGTTGGGGACGTCGGTGGGCAGCTGCGTGCAGAAGAAGACACCGACGCCCTTGGATCGGATGAGCTTGACGGTCTGCTCCACCTGCTGCAGGAACGCCTTGGACGCATCGGCGAACAGCAGGTGTGCCTCGTCGAAGATGAAGACCAGTTTGGGCTTGTCGATATCACCGACCTCGGGAAGCGTCTGGAACAGGTCGGCGAGCACCCACATCAGGAAGGTGGAGAACATCACCGGACGTGACGCCTGCGCCCCGAGCTCGAACAGAGTGATGACCCCTCTGCCGTCCGGTCCGACGCGCAGCAGATCCTCGGTCTCGAGTTCCGGCTCACCGAAGAAGGTGTCTCCTCCGTCTGCTTCGAGGTTGACCAGCGCGCGCAGAATGACGCCTGCGGTGGCCGAGGAGACCCCGCCGATGCCTTTCAGGTCGGCTTTGCCCTCGTCACTGGTCAGGTGCATGATCACCGATCGCAGGTCTTTGAGATCGAGCAAGGCGAGCCCCTGGGAGTCGGCCCAGTGGAAGATCAGACCGAGGGTCGATTCTTGAGTATTGTTCAGCCCCAACACTTTGCTCAGCAAAATCGGACCGAACGCCGTGATGGTGGCTCGGACCGGCACTCCGATTCCCTCGGTGCCGAGAGAAAGAAACTCCACCGGGTGTCCGGCCGGAGCCCAGTCCGAGATACCGGTGTCCGCAGCGCGGCTGCGAATCTTCTCGTTGTCCCCGCCCGGCGCGGACAGGCCCGACAGGTCGCCTTTGACGTCGGCCATGACGACGGGAACGCCTGCGGCAGAGAGCTGTTCGGCAATGCCCTGCAGGGTCTTCGTCTTACCGGTTCCGGTGGCCCCGGCCACGAGACCGTGCCTGTTCAACGTCGCCAACGGAATTCGGATGCGAGCAGCCGGATCGGTGACGCCGTCGAGAACCACGGTTCCCAGCTCCAAAGCTGCACCCGCAGAGGCATATCCGGCAGAGATCTCGGCAGCCTTACCGTTCGCAGTCGGTGTCGACCCTTGTTCCGCGGCAAGCGCCTCGGCTTCGGCCGCGTCCGCTGCAGCCAGAGCTTCGGCAGCCACCCGTGCGGCTTCGACGGCCGCCGCCTTGGCCGCCTTCGCCCTCTCGGCAGGACTGAGCGTGGGTGCCGGCTGCGTCGGGTCGACTGTCATGTCCGCGTCCTCCATGAACGTGTGCTGGTGCTGAACTGGTTTCGATCGCCACCGCAAACCCTAGTGGCATCGCAGCTCGCACTAGGGTGGAGCGCGTGCAGGACAAACTTGTGTGGATCGATTGTGAAATGACCGGCTTGGACCTGAGCAAGGACAAGCTGATCGAAATTGCGGCGCTGGTGACCGACAGTGAGCTGAACATCCTCGGAGAGGGTGTCGACATCGTCATCCACGCCGATGACGACGCGTTGGCGAACATGCCTGCCGTCGTCACCGACATGCACGCCAAGTCGGGCTTGACCGACGAAGTGCGCGCATCGACGGTGACGCTGGCCGAAGCGGAGCAGCGCGTACTGGCGTACATCAAGGAGCACGTCCCAGTGGCCGGAACTGTTCCGCTCGCGGGAAACTCCATCGGGACCGATCGCGGATTCATCTCTCGCGACATGACCGCGCTCGACACCTACCTCCACTACCGAATGATCGACGTCAGCTCGATCAAGGAACTTTCCCGACGGTGGTACCCACGGATCTACTACGGGCAGCCGGCCAAGGGCCTTGCGCACCGCGCCCTGGCGGACATCAAGGAGTCGATCAAAGAGTTGCAGTACTACCGCCGGACGGCCTTCGTGGCTCCGCCGGGGCCCTCTACCAGCGACATCGCGGCAGTTGTTGCCGAACTCGACACGCAATCGGGGGCGGATTAGCAACCTCGGATTCAACCCGCTAGTATTGTCGACGCTGCTGATGCAGAGCCCAAAAAGGTTCTGCGGACGCGTGCAATGGTGGGCGTAGTTCAGCTGGTAGAGCACCAGGTTGTGATCCTGGATGTCGCGGGTTCGAGTCCCGTCGCTCACCCCATACGAAGAAGGCCGGTCTCCTCGCGAGACCGGCCTTTTTTGTGCGTCCTTTTCCCGGTCCGCGCGCCTTCCCGGTTCCGACGCGACCACCCTGACCTCGAATTACGTTGTTGTAATTCAACTTTCAGGTTTCCTGTGGGGTTAATGTGACGTACGGTTACCAATGGCACTTTTGGGGAAGAAAAGTACCAATGTGATTCATGTGTTTTCTGTTACGTGAGTTCAGCGTGCCCCGAAGCGTCACCGAACATGTTCTTACGTCCTGCTCGCACCCATCCGACGGTGCGCGGAGGACGCAGACGAGGAGGCTTTTCGTGGGTCGCAGAATGCACAGAGTCATAGCGGGTTCGATCTTGTCGGCAGCACTGTGCATCGGCACAACCGGCTTGCTCAGCCCAGCGGTGGCCACCGCTCAACCCACGATCGAACTCCCCCAGATTCCGATACCGCAGCCCGACGCGCAGCAACGGGCCGCGATTCTCGCTGCTGTCCTGGACGCCACCGGCGTCCTCATCAACCAGGTGGCAGCCATCGTTCTCGACAGCGATGTACTCACCGCACCGGACTCACCGGACGCCCCGAGCACAGTGGACGTACCCGAGATCGAACTCCCGACCGCGGCCCCGACGGTAGGGCTCGGCGGGGCAGTGCTCCCCATCGACGCAGGCAAGTACCGCATCAGTTCGGGCTACGGCGGACGCAACAACCCGACCGGCAACGGAGCGCAGTACCACCAGGGCGTGGACTTCGCGGCAGACAGCGGAACCCCCATCCACGCGGTGACCGGCGGAACCGTCGTTCAGGCCGGAGACGCAGGCGACGGCTACGGCAAGCTCGTCCGGGTCAAGAGTGGCAACACCGAGACCTACTACGGCCACCAGTCCAGCATCGCCGTCGCGGTCGGCGACGAAGTGGCACCGGGCGACGTTCTCGGCGCAGTCGGCAGCACCGGAAATTCGACCGGACCGCATCTGCACTTCGAGGTCCGCAACAACGGTTCGAGCATCGAACCGGTGGCGTACCTGAAGACCCTGGGCATCGATCCCTCGCTGTACCAGACTCGCGACCGAAGCTGATCGGCCGAATCGGGTCCGATCAGACCGTGGTGGCGTTCCCGGCTTTCCACTCGTCCCACGGGACGTTCCAGTCACCGAGGCCGTCGGTACCCGACAGCGTTCCACCGACGGTGTTCTTCACGACGACGATGTCGCCGCGCTTGGTGTTGTCGTAGACCCACTTCGCGTTGGTGGGACTCAGGTTCAGGCACCCGTGCGAGGCATTGGAATAGCCCTGCTGTCCCACCGACCACGGTGCGGAGTGGAAGAAGATGCCGCTGTAGGACATCCGCGTGGCCCAGTCGACCGGAGTGCGGTATCCGCTGGACGAATTCACCGGCACACCGTAGGTCGACGAATCCATCACGAGATGCTCGAAGCGGTCGCCGATGATGTAGACGCCGTTGTCGGTGGGAGTGCTGTCCTTGCCCATCGACGTCGGCATGGTGATGACGTCCTGGCCGTTGACGTTGAACGTCACCTGCTTGGTGTTGTCGTCGGCGGTGGCGATGACGGCGTCACCGATCGTGAACGATGTCGTGGCGTTCTCCTGGCCGAAGATGTCGTCCCCGAGATCGCGCCCGTACACGTCGACCGCCACGTCGACCTTGGTGCCCGGTGCCCAGTAGTTCTGCGGACGCCAGCGAACTTCCTTGTTGTTGACCCAGTAGAACGCGCCCTCGACGGCAGGCGTCGTGGTGACCGTGATGGCGTTCTGCGCGGCGACCTTGTCGGTGATCGGTTCGTCGAACTGAACCGCGACCGGCTGACCGATTCCGACGACGTCGCCGGGGTTCGGCAGAACGTAGGGCTTGGTGAAGTTGCCGGGTTGGCTGGTGGTGAAGCTCGATACCGTGCTCGACGCTCCCCCGAGTCCGTACGCATCGGCCTGGACGCGGTATTCGCGGTCGTAGCCGAGCGGTTCGGTGTTGGTCCACGACAATCCGTCGGGCGAAATGGCTCCGGAGACGGGCTTGCCCTCCGGGTTGAGCATCGTCACCGAGGACAACTTGCCGTCGGCAACCGAGACGGTCACCGGGTCCGCCGGCGAGAATCCGACGGCTCCGTCGAGGACGCTCGACGTCAGCTTCGGCTTCATCAGCTCGGTCATCGGGTTGGAGTCGATCGGAACCGACGGCTCGGAGATGTCCGACGCAGAACTACATCCCGACAGGACTGCCACCGAAGCAACCACTCCCACCGCGGCGAGTACGAATCCGCGATACACCCTCATGAACCACACCACTTCCCACTTCGAGCCCGACCCGGACGATTGTGCCAGCGGAAAATCGGACACTCCACTCGACAGCCCGTTCGATGAGTAACGTTCGAGTACCAATCGCGTACCGGGAAGTTCGTGTTACCTCCCATCCGCCTCTCATCAGCTCCCGAGCGGACATCACCGCCCCTGGCGGGGCACGGTGAGGACAACGTCATATCCGGCTAACTGACGTGTAATGACGGCGCACCCTGGGCCGGGCACTGTGGAATCCATGGTCACCACGGTGAAGACACTCTGCGCGTACTGCGGCGTGGGATGCGGCATGGTGCTCGAGATCGGCGGCCCGACCACATCCTCCGATGCCACCCCGACCAGGCCTGTCGTCACCAAGTCCGTCGGCGACAAGTCCCACCCGGCCAACTTCGGCCGGCTGTGCACCAAGGGAACCACCACCGCGGACATGCTCGCCGGGCCCGGACGGCTCGAGAAGGCCCAGATCAGGCAGCGCCGCGGCGAGCGCCCGGAGAGCACGGACACGTCGGTGGCGATCAACGACACCGCCCGGCGGCTGCGAACCATCATCGACGAACACGGCCCCGATGCGCTCGCGCTGTACGTGTCGGGGCAGATGTCGATCGAAGCCCAGTACCTGTCGAACAAACTCGCCAAGGGATTCATCGGCACCAACCAGATCGAATCCAATTCCCGACTCTGCATGGCGAGCGCAGGAACCGGGTACAAGCAGTCGCTGGGAGCCGACGGTCCGCCCGGGTCGTACCAGGACTTCGACCACGCAGACGTCTTCTTCGTCATCGGCTCCAACATGGCCGACTGTCACCCCATTCTGTTCCTGCGGATGATGGACCGCGTCAAGGCAGGGGCGAAGCTGATCGTCGTCGACCCCCGTCGCACCGCCACCGCCGACAAGGCCCACCTGCATCTGCAACTCGAGCCGGGTTCGGACCTGGCGCTGCTCAACGGACTGCTCGCGCTCATCGTGGAGAACGGCGACATCGACCCCGAGTTCATCGCGGAGTTCACCGACGGGTGGGACGCCATGCCGGACTTCCTCGACGGCTACACCCCGGAGAAGGTCTGCGCCGCAACCGGTCTCGATGAGCAAGACCTGCGAGCCGCGGCCGCGATGATCGGCGGTGCACAGAACTGGATGAGCTGCTGGACGATGGGCCTGAACCAGTCGACGCACGGAACCTGGAACACCAACGCGCTGTGCAACCTCCATCTGGCGACGGGTGCCATCTGCAAGACCGGCAGCGGCCCGTTCTCCCTGACCGGGCAACCGAACGCCATGGGCGGACGGGAAATGGGATACATGGGCCCCGGGCTGCCGGGACAGCGAGCGGTGTTCGATGACGCCGACCGCGAATTCGTCGAGGACCGATGGGGAATTCCGCACGGAACGTTGCGGACCGATGTCGGCGGCGGAACCATCGAGATGTTCTCCAAGCTCGCTGCCGGTGAGATCAAGGCCTGCTGGATCATCTGCACCAATCCGGTTGCCTCGGTGGCCAACCGAACGACGGTGATCGACGGTCTCGAGCGCGCCGAATTGGTCATCACTCAGGATGCGTTCGCCGATACCGAAACCAACGACTACGCCGATGTGATGCTGCCCGCCGCGTTGTGGACGGAAGCGCACGGAGTGATGGTCAATTCCGAACGCAACCTCACGCTGTTCCAACCGGCGGTCGAGGCACCGGGCGGTGCATTGCCGGACTGGAAGATCATCGCCGACATGGCGTGCGCGCTCGGGTATGCCGATGCCTTCACCTATGCGAGTGCCGAGGAGGTGTTCGAGGAGATCAAGCAGTTCTGGAACCCGAACACCGGCTACGACATTCGCGGTGTCACCTACGACCGGTTGCGCGAGAGTCCCATCCAGTGGCCGTGTCCGCCCGACGCGACAACCACTCGGCACCCGATCCGCTACCTCAACGACGGGGTCAGCCAACGGCAACGGGTGTCCGATGACGGTTCGATCCCCGCACTGTCCTTCCCCACCCCGAGCGGTCGGGCCCAGTTCTTCGCCCGGCCCAGCATGCTGCCGGCGGAGATACCCGACGACGATTACCCGTTTCTACTCAACACCGGACGCCTGCCACACCAGTGGCACACCATGACCAAGACCGGCAAGGTCGCCAAGCTGAACAAACTCGATTCCGGCCCGTTCGTCGAGGTGCACCCACTCGACGCCGAGCGGCTCGGTGTGATCGACGGCGACAGCATCGAGGTCGCGTCCCGCCGAGGCCGAGCCGTCCTCCCAGCCGTCGTCACCGATCGAGTGCTCCCGGGCGGTTGCTTCGCGCCCTTCCACTGGAACGACGAATTCGGTGAGTATCTCGCCATCAATGCCGTCACCAACGACGCCATCGATCCGTATTCTCGACAACCCGAATTCAAGGCGTGTGCAGTCACACTCACCAGAGTTGCTGCAGCCCAATCGCCCTCACCCGTCGGCGACGACCGTTCCCACGATCCGGTCGAGGCGCTCGCCTCGATCGTCGGCCGCCCAGCACGTCCGTCGGAACCGCTGACCACCGTCGAACAGCGTTACATCGCAGGATTTCTCGAAGGTCTGGGCAGTGAGGCCGGTCGCAGCGCAGCCGGAACGCCCACCCTGCCGTCGCGGACTCCCCTGTCCCCCGAAACCCACGCATGGCTCGACGGTATTCTCGCCGGACTGTTCTCGCGTAGACCGGACACCGACGGCGCTGCTCCCGGCGTCTCGGCCGATACCGCCGATGCGGGGCGACGCCCGGTGCTGCTGCTCTGGGCCTCGCAGACCGGCACCGCCGAGGAGTACGCCCAGTCCTGCCTTTCCCACCTACGTGGAGCCGGTCTGACGATCGCCGAACACTCGATGGACGGTTTCACCGTCGATCGTCTGCCCGCCGAGGCAGACGTGCTGATCGTCAGCAGTACCACCGGTGACGGCGAAGCGCCCGACAACGGTGAGACGTTCTGGGACAGCCTCGTCGCCGAGTCCGCTGCGACGCTTCCGGAAATCCGTTATGCCGTACTCGCTTTCGGTGACTCGAGCTACGCGGACTTCTGCGGCCACGGCCGCAGGATCGATGAGCGCCTCGCCGAGCTGGGTGCACAACGGCTGCTCGAGCGGGTCGACTGCGAGCCCGACTACGAGAGCGAGGCCGCGGCGTGGCTCGATGCGGTGGTCGATCGGCTCCGGCACGATGCCGATTCCACCACCACCACCACCACCACCGACGACGCACGGGTGGAGTCGGCCGCGCGCACCGTCCCGCAGACCCGAGCGGAACCGGAGCGGTACAGCAAGAAGTCACCGCTGGTGACGACTCTCGTACGCAATCGAGTACTGACCGAACGCGGATCCGTCAAGGACGTACGCCAGTTCGGATTCCATCTGCCCGACGGGACCCTCGAGTACGAGGTCGGCGACGCGCTCGGAGTATGGCCGCGCAACAGCGACGCCTACGTCGACGAGTGGCTCGAGGCCACCGGCCTTGACCGTGACACCGCTGTCGACCTCGCTGGATATGGCCCGATGTCGCTGCGCACAGCGCTGAGCAGCAATCTCGAAATCGCTCGTGCAACACCGGATCTACTGAAGTTCGTCCACCGACGAACTGCGGACGACGACCTGGAGGCGATGCTGCATCCCGACAACAAGCATGCGCTGTCCGACTGGATGTGGGGTCGCCAGTCGATCGATGTGCTTGCTGCACATCCGGTTCGGGCCTCGGTGGACGACTGGTTGGGAGTTCTCAAACCCTTGCAACCACGGCTGTACTCGATCTCGTCGAGTCCGAAGGAGAACCCCAACGAAGTACAGGTGACTGTCTCGGCGGTGCGGTACAACGTGCACGGAGTTCCCCGGCGCGGGGTGTGCTCGACCTACCTGGCCGACCATGCGTCGAACCACGATGTGGGGATATTCGTGCAGAAGACCTCGCACTTCAAACCGCCGGACGATCCCACCACCCCGATGATCATGGTGGGCCCGGGTACCGGCGTCGCCCCGTTCCGCGCATTCCTGCACGAGCGTCGCGCACTCGGGCACACCGGCCACAATTGGCTGTTCTTCGGTGAACAGCACGCCGACACGGACTTCTACTATCGCGACGAACTGACGGCGATGCTCGGCGACGGTTCGTTGAACCGGTTGGACGTCGCATTCTCGCGCGATCAGAAGGACAAGGTCTACGTCCAGGATCGAATGCGTGAGCACGGGGCAGAGCTGTGGAACTGGATTCACCGCGGTGCGCACTTCTACGTGTGCGGCGATGCGTCCAGAATGGCCAAGGACGTCGACGCAGCTCTGAAGGGCGTGGTGGCACAACACGGCAAGCTCGCGCCGAGCAGTGCCGAGGCCTATGTCAAAGCCCTTGCCGCAGAGAAGCGATACGTTCGCGACGTCTACTGAGTCGGCGGAACCGTGCGGGTGAGGAACTCGATCTGGTCCCCCACGACCCGCTCGAACGCCTCGCCCAGGTAGATCTCGAAATGGCCGGCGTCGTATGTCTTGATCTCTCCGTGCGGTGCCGTCCGCGCGTAGCGCAGAGTGGCCTTCGCCGGCGCAACCGAATCCGTCTCGCAGACGACGAACAGGATGGGACAGCGAACGTCCTTTGCCCGACGCCCGGGCCGGTGCCGCACGATCTGCAGCGCGACTCTGGCTGCGACTCGGTTGTGGAACGTTTCGTCGGCGTCCGGCGCGAGTGCGAGGTACCCGTCGTAGCTGTCGGGCGAGGTCATCAGTGCGGTCGTCCCCGGTCGTCCGGCCGTGTTCACCATCAACGGCGGTCGCCCGATCACCGATCCCGCCAGATCGCCGAGAGCCCGGCCGGACAGCTTCGTCGACGTCCAGGTGTTCGACGCGAGTCCGGAGGCAATCCCGTCGGTGAACGGGCACTGCGAGATCACTGCCGCGACCTTCCGGTCTCGGGCGGCGGCGGCGATGACGTGACCACCACCGAACGACGAGCCCCACAACACGATTCGCGAGGTGTCCACATCCGAACGGGAACGCGCGTGGTCGATGGCCGATGCCCAGTCCTGCAGCTGTGATTCGATGTCGAGCAGCTGCCGTGGCTCGCCTCCGCTGGCCCCGAAGTAGCGATAGTCGAACACCAGGCAGGCGTACCCCGCGGCGCGGAAACGCTCCGCGTAGGCGTCGAGCCGCATTTCCCGAGTTCCGCCGAGGCCATGCGCCATGACCATCACCGGAGCGGGGCCGGTGCCGGTGCCGGTCGGAAGATATAGCCACGCCGCGCAGACGTCTCCGTGAGAATCGAACGTGACATCGATGCGATCTGGGATCGAGCCCCCCGGCTGCGAATTCATGCGCAGACAGTAGCCCATTGCGGTCGCCGGTGGAACAGGTCGACTACCGACCGGAATGCTCCGCTGCGTAGGCGTCGACGCGTCCGTAGGCGATCTTGGGCGTCCAGTCTCTGTGCACCAGACCGAAGTTCTGTTCGGTGTCGGCGGTGTTGGAACCGGCGTCGCGCAGGCTGTAGACGTAGGCCGGTCCGAGCCAGTCGTTGCCGAGGACGGCATCGAGGACGATTCCTATGCTGTCCGATTGCGTCTGCTCGCTGACACTGTTGGGGGCCGTCCCGGTGGGAGCTCCGAACTCGGTGATCCAGATCTGCTTCGCACTGTCGCCACCGGCGACCATGGTGTCTCGCATCGGCCACATCTTCATGGCGGTGTTCCACGACGCCGTGTCCGGATCGTTGGGTAGATACGGCCACGTGTACGGGTGAACGTTGAAGGCGTCGAAATACTTGTTGGATCCTTGCGCGTACATCTTCGACAGGAACGTCGTACCCGCGATGTTGCCGTCCTTGTCCTCGGACGGTGCCATCCCGCCTGCAAGCACGGTGGAATCGGGTTGCTCTTGCTTGATCACCGTGTAGGTCGCGCGCAGCAGCGCCGAGTACGCCGTTACGTCGGGAGCGGGCTTGAAGAACGTCACGATGTTCGGCTCGTTCCACACTTCCCAGATGTTGATTCGGCTCTGGTATCGCTGAACCACGGTCTTGGCGAACGCCGCGAAGGTGGCGGGGTTCGCAGGACGGGAGTGCGAATCGTTGACGGCAGCAGCCACGCGTGCCCACCTCGGGGTGTACGCGACAATGCCGTGCACGCACATCCCGTGGGCCACAACGGCATCGATCACCCGATCCGTTCGGCTCCAATCGAACTTGCCCCGGGTCGGCTCGATTGCAGACCAGTCGATGTCGAGACGAACCGCGAACGTCCCCGCGTCACGGGCGAGTGTGAGTTCCCGATCGAGATCCGCTGCGGACAGAGCACCTATCGTCGCTCCGGGTGATATTCCGATCCGCACCGCGTCCGATTGCCGAGCACACGAAGGACTACCGCCCGGCGTCTGCTGCTGCCGCAGGACCGATGCAGCAGCGGGCACCGTCCCGGCCGAGAGCGACAACAACACGACCGTCAGTGCCGCAATCGCTCGCCGCGGTGAACTCCGTTTCATCGGCAGATGTTAGCAACTGCCGTGATTCAGAAAACGGGTACCGGCAAAACTTTATTGTTGCTCACTTTGTCTCACTCCTCGGCTGCGGAACATCCCCGGAAATACGAATAGTGGAATGCGCCGACTCGAGCGTCGGTGTGACAACTCGGCCTGTACTACCATCTGGACAATGACGACAGGATTTCCCGGTTTCGACGACCGCCTGAGCGATGTGCTCGCCCGACAGGCGGACAGATCAGGCCAGTCTCCCGAGGCATACATTCGGCGAGCTGTTGTCGATCGAATCGTGCGAGAACTGTCCGAGGATCCTGATTCCGAGGTCGGTGCGCTTCTCAGAGCATTGGAGGACAGTACCGAGAACGGTGCCGGTCCGGCCGAGCCGACCAGAGAGTTCGGCACTCCGATCGACGACCCGGATCGGCTTGCTGCAGTGGCTCGAACAGGGCTGATGGACACCGGCTCCGATGCCGGATACGACCGGGTCGTCGCCATGGTGGCCGACGCGCTCAGTGCCCCTTCTGCTGCATTCTCGCTCCTCGACGACAGGCGTCAGTACTTCAAGAGTGCCGTCGGGCTTCCCTCGGAACTCGATGGCGCGCAGGAGGTTCCCCTCAAGGGTTCGATCTGCCGATACGTGATCGACACCGGTCGGCCGTTGGTGGTCGAGGACGTTCGATTGCACGACGTACTCAAGGACCATCCTTCGGTACAGGCGAACATGTTGGTCTCGTACCTCAGCGTCCCACTCACCGACGACGACGGTCATTCGGTGGGCACTGTGTGCGTGTGGGATCAGCGACCACGGCAATGGACGACCGGTCACATTCAGATTCTTCAGGACCTTGCCTGGATCATTCGCGAGCGGATACTCGGATAAACGACGCGAATCAATATTCGTTCCGTAATCGGGACTCTCAACAAACTCTTGGTCTTTTTTGCGTGACTCGATCGTTAGCACGCGCCCGTGTCGGTATGAATTGATTGGGATATCTTTACCGAATCCGAATCGATCCGAGCCCCCCGGAAGTGGTTGTGCCCCAAATATTGGAACCAGCGCGAATTCGGCCTCGGCCGGTGACAACCGATTCGTCTGCCGTACCGCGAGCTATCGCCGACCGACTCCGAGTCGATCCATGGCACACCGGGGTCACTGTTGCTCTGGATTCGCTCGCTGCCATCGTGGCCGTGGTCGGCGCGTTGCTGTGGCACGCCGGAAATCTCACCGACTCAGGGCTGCTCCCCTGGCTGTTCGTACCGTTGCTGATCGGCATCCTGGCCGGCAAGTCCATGTACCGACGAAGCCTCCGCCGCAACTTTCTCGACGAGATCGGGCCGGCAGAAACGGCCGTCGCCTTCGCGTCACTGGCTCTGCTCGTCACGATGTTCCTGTCCGACACCGTCTATCGGCCCAGCGCCATTGTGCTGAGGCTGTGGCTGTTGAGCGCCGTCACGATAGCGCTCGCCCGTCTCGCTCGGGTCGTGCTTCAGCGCGTCATGCGTTCCAAGTACGGATGTGCCGCGCCGACCATCGTCGTCGGCAACGATCCCATCGCCCATCAACTCGCCGCGCGAATGCGCCAGTTCCCCGAGTACGGACTCGCGCCCGTCGGGTACGTCGGCGACGCACCGGCAGCCACGCTCGACCCGAGTGACAACGATCCGACGAGCCTGGTTCACCTCGGCATCACGACCGACTTCGAGGCAGTCGCCCGCAGCACCGGGGCCGAGGAACTGATCGTTGCCTTCGCACCGAGTCAGGACAGAGAATTGGTGGCTGCGATCAGGGTTGCGCACCGGCTCGGTATGCGGGTGTGGGTGGTTCCGCGGCTGTACGACACCGTCGGTTTGCACACCCGCATCGAGCACATCGGCGGACTGCCCCTGATGGTCCTTCCACACGTCGACCCCAAGGGCTGGCAGTTCGCCGTCAAGGGGGCTCTCGATCGGATCCTGTCCGCAGTCGGTGTTCTGTTGCTCTCCCCTGTCTTTCTGACTCTCGTACTGCTCGTGCGCCTGAGTTCGCCCGGCCCGATCTTCTTCAAACAGGAGCGAATCGGCCGCGACGGACTGCCGTTCGACTGCTTGAAGTTTCGCTCCATGCGCCCTCCACGTGCGTCCGACGCCGAGTTCGAGCGGAAGGCCGGGGACGCGCCCGGCGGTGTCGAGGGAGTCGACAGACGAACGCGAATCGGCAAGATCATGCGTCAGACCTCGCTGGACGAACTTCCGCAGTTGCTCAACGTACTTCGCGGCGACATGAGCCTGGTCGGCCCGCGACCGGAGCGCCCCGAGTACGTCGATCTCTTCGAGATGCAGATCCGTCGGTACGGAGAGCGGCACCGCGTCAAGGCCGGAGTGACCGGGTGGGCTCAGGTGCACGGCCTGAGGGGCCAGACATCCATCGCGGACCGCGCCGAATGGGACAATTTCTACATCGAGAACTGGTCCGTGTGGCTCGATGTCAAGATTCTGTTTCTCACGGTTCTCGCCGTTCTGAAGCGCGCCGAGGACTGATCGTGGTCCACGCCGAACACGGCCACGTTCGGGTCACCGCGTGATCACGTACGTTGCGCTCGCTTTCGGCGCAGCGGTGCTGCTCGCGCTGGGCTGCGCGGTCGCCTCGGCCATCTACCGTCGGCCGCAACGCGGTGTGTTGCTGTTGGCGGGATTGGTTCCACTGCACGGCCTTCTGTTTCTCGTTCCCCTCCCCGGGGTGGTGTCCGGCTGGAAGGAAGGCCTGGTCGTCTTCACGGTTCTGTGCGCGTGGTTGCGTCGACCCCGACACGTTCGTGGCTCGACGCCTCGGGTGTTCATGCCGTGGTGGCCCGCGGCCGTCGTCTTCGTCGTGTTCGGCAGCGTGTCTGCGTTCGCCACGTTCGGAATCGTCGGCGTGTTCGGCATCAAGGTGACCTTCTTCTACATCCTGCTGGTGGTCGTCATGTGGCTTGCACCGTTCGACGCCACGGACCGCGACCACCTCGTCTCCGTTCTCATGGGTATGGGTGTGTTCACCTCGGCGGTGGGCATCGCACAACTCCTGGCCGGACCCGCCGCATTGGTGTCGTTGGGGTACGAATACGGCACCCAGGTCCGAACATCGGGTGGACTGCTCCGCACGTTCAGCACGTTCAACCTGCCGTTCCCGTTCGGGCTGTACGTGATGTTGGCGTTGCTCGTCGGTGGTGCGGTCGCGCTGGCCGATCCACATCGTCGGCGAAACATGTTGTTCCTGTGCGCGACTCCGATGATGGTCGTCGCCATGTCCAGTTCGATCGTGCGAGGAGCAATTCTGGGGCTCGCGGTCGGAGCCATCTACCTGATCGCTGTGCGCTTCCGCTACCTCGCCGCGCCGCTCGCTCTGGTAGCGCTGGCCGTGGCGGTCACGGTTCCCTTCGTCCCCAGGATCACGTCGGTCTTCTTCTCGTCGAGCAGTCTGGGTCAACGCGGCGACGGCTGGGCCAACATCATCGCCAGCATCCTGATCCATCCGTTCGGGACGGGGCTGGGGTCGAGTGGTTCTGCGGCAGACCGCATTTCCACCGCCGAGGGTGTCGCATTCACGCAATCGGGGCTCTCCACCAACTACCAGCCCGACAACTACTACGTGAAGGCACTGCTCGAACTCGGACCGATCGGCCTGTGGGCGGTGATTGCGTTGCTCGTGACGTCGCTGCTGTGGTGCACTCGCCTGTCCCGAGCGCTACCGGGCAGAGACGGCGCACTGGCACTCGGTGTCGGTGCCTCGATCGTTGCCGCCATGTTCGCCAGTCTCGTCTCGACGTATTTCGAGATCTTTCCGATCGATGTCTATTTCTGGCTCTTGTTAGGAGTGGTGGGATGCGCAGCAGCGCAACACGAATCGTTTTCGGGGCGCTCGCCCTCCGGCCGGGCGGAAGCGGAGTACAGACCTACATTCGCGAGCTCCTGAACGAGTTACCGCACTGCCTACCCGATGCCGATCTCGCCGCGTCGGTGCAGCGCGACGCCGTCGGTGAGCTCCCTCCCTCGGTCACGGCGATGGAGCGGCCTGTCACCAGCGGTGCAGCTCGTGCGTTGCTCGGGGCCCTTCCTGTCGGTCGTTGCGATGTGGTGCACGGTCTGGACGTCGACCTGCCGTTCCTCACCAAGGCCTTCACAGTTGCGACGGTGCACGACCTTTCGGTCATCGACATGCCGTCGGCCTCGAGTCGATTTCGCGCGCTCGGCGAACAGAGACTGGTACGGCGCGCACTGCGCCGCGCAGATCTGCTCATTGCGGTCTCGCAGTTCACCGCCGATCGAATCAAGGCGGTCAGCGGGCGCCACGCCACTGTGGTCGGCTTGGCACCCGCAGCCTGGGCCACCGTCCCCACCGACAGCCGGGTGGACGTCGTTCGGTCCAAGTACGACTTACCGGACCGTTTCGTCATGCAGGTCGGAACGGTGGAGCCTCGCAAGAACGTTCAGCTGGTGGCCGACGCAGCGGAGAAACTCGGAATTCCGTGTCTGCTGGCCGGGGCAGGCTCGACCGGTCCCCACGCTCCCCGCAATTCCCGGGGACTCGGTTACGTCGATGTCGAGGATCTACCCGCCCTCTACGCTGCCGCGACAGTCACCGCATACGCGTCTCGGTACGAGGGCTACGGACTCCCGCCCGTCGAGGCCATGGCGTCGGGCGGCGCGGTTGTCGCCAGCGCCGTCGGCGCCCTCCCCGACGTCGTCGGCGACGGTGCCGTTCTCGTCGAATCGGAGAACGTGGACGACTGGGTACATGCGATGAAACCCATCGCTTTCGACGGGGACGCCCGCGCAGCTCTTGTCGACGCGGCAGCCGTTGCCACCCGCGAGATCAGCTGGCGTCGAACGGCGGAACTCACCGCCGACGCGTATCGAGCCGCAGGCGTGGTCTGATGGCCGAGGAGCTCGCGCTCGACGGCACCGAGCAGCCCCCGGACTACCGCGCCATCGCAGCGGATCCGAAAGCCGCGGCCAAAGCGACGATTGCCGTTCTGATCAGCAGAGTGATCATCGCGACGTTGGGGTGGGTGGGCAGCGTCGTCGTCGCGAGGTCCCTCGGACCGGACGAGTGGGGCCAGTTCAGCTTCGTCTTCGCGCTGCTCGGCTTGATGTCCGTCGTGACCGATCTGGGGGTCGGACGCGTCGTGCTCGCGAAATTGATGGACGACGATCCCGAGGAGATCGGTCGAACGGCGTCGTCGTTTCTCGCTCTGCGTACCGTTCTCGGGTTGGTGGGGTACGTGCTGGCCGTCGCATACGTTCTGCTGCTGCAGTATCCGAGCGAAGTGGTCCTCGCGACGGTGGTGGGCGGACTGGTGGTCGTGTTCGCAACGCCCGGTCACGCATTGAGTGTGCTCTTCCAGAGTCGTCACCGTCTGGTACTCGTGGCCGTTGCCGAAAGCGCCGGGCAAGCAATCCAATTGGCGTTGACCGTGCTGGCGGCCGTGCTGGCCCCCACCCTGCTGATCTTCGTTCTCCCGGCCGTGGCCAACGAAGTGTTCAAGTTGGTGACCAAGGGTTTCGGCATCGGTAACCGTTCCATGGGCCTGCGACCGTCGCGGCACATCGAAATTCGTCGCTGGGGGCCCTACCTGAAGGAGGCCGTGCCACTCGCGATCGGCTTCGCTCTCACCATCGCCATGCTCAAGATCGACATGTTGATGCTCAGCCTGCTCGACACGTTCGAGGCCGTGGGACTGTATTCCATCGGCTACAAGTTCTCGGACATGATCGACACCTTCGTCCTGGCGGCGGTTGCACCGATCAGCACCCTGCTCGTCGCGTCGTGGCCCCACGACACCACAGCATTTCGAGCACGCTCACGTTCGGCCGCACTGCTGTTCGCGCTCTTCGGCGCTATGGCTGTCGCGGCGTTCGTGCCGTCGGCCGAGCCGCTGATCGGCCTGCTGTACGGCGAACGGTTCGTCGACGGAGCTCACGCAGCCCGTCTGCTCGTCATCGGTGCGGCGCTGATGTCGTTGGTGATGCTGGGAATTTTCCTGCTCGCGTCGGCCGGAATGCAGCGGCACTACCCCGTGGTGGCATTGGTCGGTCTGGCCCTGAACATCGGGTTGAACCTGTTCCTGATCCCGCGGATGTCGTACGACGGAGCTGCGATCTCGACCGTCGTGACGATCGGCACCACCCTCGTTCTCTTGTGGATCGTGATCGCGCGAAGCATGCCCGTATCCAGACTGCTTCCAGTGCAGTCCATTTCGGTGACAGTCGTGGTGACCGCGGCCACTACGGTCGGCGGCTGGTTCCTGGTGCAGCACCATCCCGGCCTGTGGCTGCTCATCTCGGTCGCGGCAGCGCTGCTGGTCGCGAGCGTGCTCTACGCGTTCGTCGCCATCGGACTCGTCGAGTCTCCACTGCCGGGGCCGGCCGAGAAGGGACGACACCGTGCGCACTCCGAATGACCACCGACACAACGGACACATCGCCCGATTCGGGCCGTGCCCCGCGGAGTCGAAGTCGGGTTTCGCGGATGTAGCTGACCATCGTGCTTGTTCTTCGAATGTTGTTGATGTGCAGTTTCATTCACGAGCGGCACGGTTACGCGGACTGCACTCGGGCCCGGCTATCATCGAGCCTGTCGGCTCCACGAATCTCCGAAGCGGTACGTCCGCTCGCATCGACGACGGAAGGGTACGCGGTTGATGTCCGTCCACGATGCCGTACACCGGGGCGACGTGCCCCCACCTATCGATCTGGCGGGACACATGCGTGAACTCGGCCGGGCACTGCTGCCCGCCGTGATCATTGCTGCGCTGGTCGGTGCAGGCGTGTTCTACCTCAGAAGCGAACTCACCGACAAGCAGTACGCCGCGTCGGTCGTGGCCGAGATCGAACCGGCCCAAAGCCTCGTTCCCGGTGACGCGTTCATCGAGCAGATGCGCGCACCGTTCGTCGAGTTGGCGACCGACCGCAGTGTGCTCGATGAGGTCCTCACGCAGGTCGACTCCGGACTGAACGCTGCCGAGCTGGCGTCGAGCGTCGAACTCTCCCCCGGCACCTCGCCTGCACTGCTGACCGTCACGGTGACGACCCGATCTCCCGAGCTCGCCGCAGATCTGGCTCGCACGATGGTGTCGACCATGGCAAGTACCAGCACTGCCAACGCGATCCGCGACTCTCGCGAGCGCGCGGAGGAAGCGCAGTCCTCGATCGATGCGCAACAGGCTCGAGTGGACGCTCTCCCCGCCGACGACCCGAGCCGGGCCGCGGCCGTGTCCGAACTGGCCGAACTGCGCACCCGCCTGAGCGAAGTCGAGGCCGCTGCGGGAGGAGATCGACTGGTCGTGCTGTCGAACCCCGAGCAGAGCACCACACCGGTGTCACCGAAACCGGTCTCGGAGGCACTCGTAGCCGCTCTCGCAGCCCTCATCGTCGCGGCCGAACTGATCGTGTTGCTGCGAGGACGCCTCGGACGCAGGCCCTCTCGTTCCTGGGCACGTCGGGTCTCCCGCAAGTACGGAGCGCACTTCGACCCGACGGCGGGTGACGCGGTGCCGCCGGCCGTAGCTGCGCGGATGGCAGCACTCGAACGCGGCGATCGACCCGCCTCGAGGGGTGCTCGACACGCAGCTCCCAGGGGCGACAGCGTGATCGTCCTGTTGGTCGGCGAGGGTGCCGTGTCGGAGTCGACTCACGATCGGCATCGGACAACCGAACATCGCCGAGGCACCGCAGAATTCGGGTTGTCGGAGCAGTGGTGGCAGCACACGGAAGTGGGCGAAGTCGAGACCGTCGTGGTGCTGGTGTCCAGCCGTGGACGGGACAAGAAGGCAGCAACCGCCGCGCTGCGGCGGCTCGACGACTTCGACATACCCGTGCACCTGGTCCTGCAGAGCAAGAACTCGACCCGACGAGTGGAACAGACCGCGCAGACGATCGCGCCGGAAGGCCGAAGCCATGCCAGCTGACAGAATTGCCGTCGTACACGAAAGATTCACCGAGATCGCCGGATCCGAGCACGTCATAGAACAGCTCGCATTGCACTGGCCTGCGGCCGAGGTGTTCGCGCCGATCTCCAGGCCGGCCGGGGTCCCGTCGGGGATCGGCCGCGAGGTGCACACGTCGAGCCTGAACCGGCTGTACAACGCGTTGGGGCAGCGGTCCTACGCGCCCGTCCTTCCGATGATGCCGCTGGCATTTCGGCGCATGCCGCTCGAAGGTTTCGATGCAGTCGTGGTCAGCCACCACGCCTTCGCAACCCAGGCCGTGTTCGCCACCGACTCCCCGGTGATCGCCTACGTGCACAGCCCGGCACGGTGGGCCTGGGACCCCGAACTACGCGCAGGCGAAGGCGGCGGTAGAGCCGGAGCAGCGATCCTGACGGCACTGTCGGCCGTTGCCCGCCGATGCGAGATCGCTGCCGCACCGAAACTGACCACCGTGGTGGCCAATTCGACTGCAGTTGCACGTCGCATCGAGGACTGGTGGGGCCGTGACGACGCGGTGGTGGTCCACCCTCCCGTCGACACCGAGGGATTCACGCCGGATCCGTCCGTCGAGCGAGAGAACTTCTTCCTGCTCGCGGGTCGCCTGGTCCCCTACAAGCGTCCGGACATCGCGGTGCGCGCGGCCGCGGAGGCCGACGTTCCCCTCGTGGTGGCGGGAGACGGCCGTGCGATGGACGCCTGCCGGAAACTGGCCGGACCGAAAACGACCTTCCTGGGACGAGTTTCACACGAGAAGCTTCTCGAACTGCATCGGACGACGCGCGCCCTTCTGATGCCGGGAGTCGAAGACTTCGGCATCGTCCCCGTCGAGTCCATGGCGACCGGAACACCCGTCATCGCCCTGGGCGACGGCGGTGCCATGGACTCGGTGGTACCCGGAAAGACCGGGGTGCACGTGGCTCCGGGCTCCGACGACGAAGTGATCGCCGGATTCGCCGAGGCCATGCGCTCCTTCGACCCCGCAGACTACGACCGCGCCGGCATTCGCGCGTGGGCGGAGGGCTTTTCACGGGCAAACTTCCGCAGTCGGATGCAGGAGGTCGTCGATGCCGTCCGCTGAGCGTCGATACCGCGCAACTGCGCTGGATCGTGTCTTCGCCGATACCCGAATTGTCACCGCGGTCGGCCCTGTTCGTGGTCTCGACGTCGGACGTACGAGACGAACGCTCACGGCCGCCGAACAGGTCGGTACCGAGGCACACCTCGCCCTGGAACCGCGGTCGGACGCTCGTCTGTGGCGCTACCGCACCGGCATCGCAGGTGACAACGTCTCCGCGAGCACCGATCCCACGGACGACCTGGGCAAGATGCTCACCGACATTCGATCTCGACACGGAGAACGCAGCCCTCTCGACGTGGTCGTGTTCGACGACCATCTCGCGATCGACTACTCGCACGGAATCGGGGACGGCCAGATCGGCGTGATGATGTTGGCGGCATTCTGCGACGATGCCGACGGGTCACTGGTCCCCGGGCTCGCGGTGGGACTACCGGCGAGCGCAACATGGAAAGCGTTGTGGCGTCACTATTCTCGGAATCCGAAGACCTTGGCGGACTTCTGGAAGCTACGCGGTCGCCACCGAACCGAGGCCGACGGCGAGTCCGCTCCCCGTCGCAGAATCGAGAACTGGGAAGCCGCGAAGGTCAGCCGAGCCGCGTACATGAGCCGAGCCCGTGTGGACGAACTCAAACACTGGACGGCCGAGCACATGCCAGGAGCGACCGCCGCGTCGATCTCGATCGCACTGTGGAGCGCGGCTCTGCGGGCCGAGGGCGTCGACGTCGCCGAGCACATCATGGTCTTGTTCAACAGTCGACGTTATCTCGATTCGGCGCAACAGAATTCGCACGGGAACTTTGCCGTCGGCATTCCACTTCACCTCCCGTCGGGCACGTCACCCGTCGGTATCACTGCGACAATGCGCGAGGTGATCGAATCGGGTTGGCCGATAGCAGTATTGGCGATGTCACTGCTGCGCGATGCTGCGTCGCGAGTTCGGCCTGCTGCTCGCTCGCAGACCGATTCGGTCGTCGAGGTTCCCGAAACACTGAGGCTGGCCGTCAGCGACCTCGGGCGAGTACGGGTGTTCGATCATCTCGACTGGTTCGACGACGGCAGACCGCCGCAGATGGCCGCGTCGCTCGAACCGGACGGCCCGGACGGCTGCACCATGCTCATCGCCGAGATTGCCGGTGGGCGAACGTACACGGCATCGTTCTGCAGCAAGATGATCGACGTCACGGTCATCGATTCGGCGCTACAGAGGATGTGTGAAGACCCCGTCGCTCTGCTGCACCATGCATGACGAGTCACGAGTTCGACTTCTCGAACCACCCTTGCCACACAGACGGGCCCACACATGACCGACGAGTCGACCGTGCTCTTCCTCGCCCACACGGGACAGGTCTCCGGTGCCGAGAAGGTACTGCTGAACTTGATCGACGAGGCCGAGCGCCGCGGCCACAGAACTGTGATCGCCTGCCCCGCGGGACCACTGGCGCATCGCCTCCCGAGCGCAACCCGACACATCCGGATCGACGAGCTGGGCCTCGGAGGTGAGCACGGGGCCGCACGCGTCGCCGCCGCCGTACGCCTGGTCGGCAGATGGATCGGAGCAGCGCGCGCAGTGCGCACCGTCGCGCGTGCCCCCGGAACCGCAACCGTCGTCAACTCGCTGTTCGCGCTCCCCGTCGTACGACTGTGCAGGCCCACCCGCGGTGCGTCGTGGCTCGTTCACGACACCATGAACTCGCTCAAGCAGCGGGTGGTGGTTCGATTCGCGCGGCCCGCCGTCCGTGTCGCGGTGTCGGTGTCGGAAGCAACGGCAGTTCCGCTCCGCGCGGCCGGCCTTCCCGTGGTGGTATCCCACAACGGAGTGCCGTGGCCGGTGCCTCGCTTCGGCGGCGAACTTCACACCCCGCCGGTCGTCGGTATGTTGGCTCTGCTGACACCGTGGAAGGGTCACCGAGTTCTCCTCGATGCCGTGGCCACTCTTCCCGACATCCGAGTCGAGCTGGCAGGAGGCAGCTTCCCCGGCGATCGGGACTACGTATCGGAGCTCCACGCACGTGCGGCCGAACCGGACCTCGGCGGCAGGGTCGAGTTTCTCGGGCACACCGACGCCGAGTCCGCTCTCCGCAGGTGGGACGTCGTGATTTCGGCCAGTACGTCTCCGGAGGCCGGCCCCTTGTCGGTACTCGAAGCGATGTCGCACGGGCTGCCGGTGATCGGAACAGATCACGGCGGTACCCACGAATTCCTCGTCGACGGTGCCGGGATACTGGTCGAGCCCGGCAACGCCACAGCCCTCGCGGCCGCCATTTCGACGGTGGTGGCCGATTCGGATCGGCGGCGGACTCTCGGGGACGCCGCGAGGGACCGAGTTGCCAGCCGCCACGACATCGCCGAGACACTTCCCGCCTTACTGCACCGCCTCATCAGCTGACAGTCATGCCCATCGCGCGAGGACCCGCGCGGGAAAATGAACGAAGTCGAACCCCGGCGCAGGCGGCTGTGTTTCAATCGGGACCCGATTGGAACGATGGGGGCTGATGTGACTCGCGCCATGACGAGATCCAACGAGCATTATCAATGGTGTATCGGCGTGATGACCAGCCTCGCGTTGACCACCGCGGTCAAACGCATCGTCTCCGCTGCTGCCTTGGCCATGGCCGTCGTCGTGACCTTCGAGCTCGCATTCGGCTACGGAGCCACGACGACGATCCCGTCGATAGTGCAGTGGACGTGCATGATCGCCGCATACATCATGGGCGCGTTCTGGTGGTTCGGTCCGTGGCCGACGCTCGGGCAGGCGTTCGCCTTCGTCGTCATCGCGAACGTCGCAATTTTCGGGGCCACCATCACGGCAGATTTCGCGCCCGAGGTCACGCTCGGAAAATGCGCATTCCTCATCCCGATCGGCATGCTTGCCGGCTTCTTCTTCGACAAGTGGCGGTTGGCCACGCACGTCGCTCTCTGCCTGCTCGGCACCACCGTCGTCGCGGTCTATATCGTCGTCGAACGAGGTGTGGACACGTTCGTGGCGGTGGTTCTGTGGGCTCCGATCGTCGTCTCCTTCACCGGCTTCGCCCTGCTACTGCAGGCAACCACCCAATCCATGCGTCTGGAGTTCGAGTAACCGACATGCGAACCTTCGCCCTCCCTCACACCGGAACAGCAGTCTCGAGCATCGTGCTGGGGTTCATGCGCATCACCGATCTGGACGACAACCAGATCAGGAGACTGGTGGACACCGCCCTCGACGTGGGCGTCACGGTGTTCGACCATGCCGATATCTACGGCGGTGCCCCGCACACGTGCGAGAAGCGGTTCGGAGATGCGGTCACCCTGACTTCGTCGCAGCGCGAGCACGTCAGCATTCAGAGCAAGGTCGGCATTCGCGAGGGTTGGTTCGACTTCTCCGAGGATCACATCGTCACCACGGTCGAGGCGTCACTCGCGGCCCTCGGCGTCGACCACCTGGACACCCTTCTACTGCACCGACCGGACACCCTCGTCGAGCCGGAAGAGGTTGCAGCAGCATTCGACCACCTGCACGCGTCGGGCAAGGTCCTCGGCTTCGGCGTCTCCAATCACACACCCGGCCAGATAGAGTTGCTGAAAACTGCTGTGAATCAACCTATTCTGTTCGATCAAGTACAGCTGAGCATCGTGCACTCGCCGTTGATCGCGGCGGGCCTGACCGCCAACATGGGCACCGAGGATCAGTCGATCGACCGCGACAACGGTTTGCTGGACTACGCGCGAACGCGCGGCATTACCCTGCAGGCGTGGTCACCGTTCCAGAGCGGGACATCCTCCGGTGTGTTCGTGGGCGACCGCGAGAACTATCCCGATCTGAACGTGGCACTGGACGAGATCGCCCACGTACACGGCTCGACCCCGTCGGCGGTGGCAACGGCCTGGATCACCAGGCACCCGGCCGATATTCAGGTCGTGCTCGGAACCACGAATCCCGATCGAGTCGTCGAAGCCGCCGGCGGTTCGGACCTACGCCTGACCAGGCAGGAGTGGTACCGCCTGTTCCGGGCGGCAGGCCACACATTGCCCTGAACGACCTGCCCTGAACGACGCTCAGCGACGTCACATCTGCCGTTACCTTTTCGTTACCGACTAGCTATCGGTCCGTGATGGTCAGGCCTCGGTTCGGTGACGTTGCGCTGTCAGGATTGCCGCACGGCATGCACCGGAACCTGTAGCCCTCGGGTTCCACCCCGTGCACGTCGGTCGTTAGGCCATCCGAACTGAGAGGTTCGCACCGTGACTGTCACCGACCACTTCGATTCTCGCCTCGCACCCGTCGAACGCGGCAATGCTCGTTACTCCATCCGCAGCGAGTTCTACTCCCCTCGCCTGACTGTCGTCCGCGCGACGGGCGATCTCGATCTGCGGGCTCGTACCGATCTGACACAGGCGCTCGACGACGCCTTGCACGGCGAAACGGTTGTGCTGCTGGACTTGTCGGCGGTCACCTTCATGTACTCGGGGTCCGCATGCGTGATCGTCGACGCTGCCACGCACAGTGTGGGCCGGCTCGAGATCTACGCTCCGACGCGGCCCGCGCGCATCGTTCTCGACGCACTGGGCGCGGTGACCATCGGGGCGGATCCGCGCGCTGCATGATCGGTGGAGGTTTGCGGTACGCCCGATTCGGCAAACCCCAGGAGGACAGCGACTCCGGACGGCACGTGCGCCGTGAGTCGTCTCCACTGAATCGAAGCGGCTCGTTCGACTTGCCGCGTGGAGCATTTCACGCACACCGAGGCAAGGATCGACAATGTCCGACCAGTTCAGCAAATCCGACCCGACCACCGCGTTTCCGACGCCCGATCGGGCCGAGCAAGGACGCCTCGAGCACCCAGGACTGACCCGCGACATGGTCACCTCTCCCGATCACGGTGAGAATTCCTACCGTGGATCTGGTCGATTGCACGGCCGCAAAGCTCTGATCACCGGTGGCGACTCGGGCATCGGCCGCGCTGTTGCACTTGCCTTTGCACGCGAGGGCGCCGACGTCGTCATCGCACACCTCGAATCCGAAGGTCCTGACGCGCAGACCACCGTCGACCTCATAGAGGGAGCAGGCCGCGCTGGCAGAGCCATCGCCTGCGATCTCACCGACGAGTCGCAGTGCGTGCGATTGGTCGACACCGCGTCCGAGGTACTCGACGGACTCGACATCGTCGTCAACAACGCCGCGTTTCAGATGGCACAGATGGGCGGCATCGCCGACATCACCACCGAGCAGTTCGATCGGGTGCTCAAGACCAACCTGTACGCCTTGTTCTGGATTTCGAAACGCGCTGCCGAGATCATGGACGCAGGCTCGACGATCATCAACACCACCTCGATTCAGGCGTCGAATCCTTCTCCGGAACTGATGGATTACGCCACGACCAAGGCGGGAATCGTGGCCTTCACCAAGGGCCTTGCCGGCGATCTGGCAGGGCGCGGAATTCGCGTCAATGCTGTTGCGCCCGGACCGATATGGACACCGCTCATCCCCGCGACGATGCCGGCGGAGAAGTACGAGAAGTTCGGCGAGACCGTCCCGCTGGGACGACCGGGCCAACCCGCAGAATTGGCACCGGCATATGTCTTCCTGGCATCGAACGAATCGAGCTACATCACCGGCGAGACCATCGCGGTCACCGGCGGCACGCCGTTCAACTGATCTCGTCGCCCTCTGCGGTGTCGCGCCACGCAAGCAGCACACCGTTTCCCTCGGGTCGTCGCCACGGCAGGAACAACGCGACGGCGAGCGCACATGCCACAGCGGCACCGACGGTTACGAACGACGCGAGCTGAAAGCCCTCCAGTGAGGCCGCTTTCATCGCGTGGATCAGGTCGGCCTTCTGTGTCGCGAAGATCGGGTTGGTCGGCGCTTTCACGATCTCGATCACGCTGACGACCGTCTCGCGCGCGAATGCCTTCTGATACGGCTCCATGATCGCGTCGGGTATCGCATCGATCTTCGGACTCACCTGTGCGGTGTAGATCGATGCGACGATCGACCCGAGCACGGCTACCCCGAGCGTTCCGCCGACCTCTCGCGTGGTGTCGTTCACCGCGGAGCCCGCACCTGCTTCGTCGAGCGTCACCGAGGACATGATCGACTCGGTGGCAGGGCCCTGCACGATCGCCAAGCCGAGGCCCATCAGAATCATCGAGACGAGAACCGGCCCCAGATAGGGCGTTTCGACTTCCACCTGCCCTGCGATGAACATTCCGGTGCTCATCACCATCAGCCCGAAGACGATCACGGCAGTGGTTCCGATGCGTTGCGCAACGATCGTCGCCAGCGGCGCACCGATTGCGATGGATACAGCGAAGGGCAGCGAGTGAATGCCGAACTCCAGTGGGGTCAACTCCATCACCCCCTGGAAATACTGGGTGATCATGAACAGGAAGCCGAACATACTGAAGTACGCCACGGCAATTGCCAACGCGGGCAGTGAGAATCGCCGGTTCCGAAACAGGTTCAAATCCAGCACCGGGGACGGTGTTCGCAGTTCCCACCAGACGAAAGCGACGATGGCAGCCGATCCTGCCAGGTAGGCTCCGACGCTCGTTGCAGACAACCAACCGTTGTGTGGCGCTTCGATGATCGCCCAGACCAGCACGGTGATGCCCGCCAACGACAGCGCGATGCCCAGGGGGTCGTACTTGCCGACATGCTCTGCTTTGGACTCCGGCACGCAGGCCAGCGCAGCCACCAGAACAAGCAGTGCCACAAGAACATTGATCCAGAACACCGAATGCCACGAGAAGTGCTCGAGCAGGAATCCACCAGCCGTCGGGCCGATGGCGATGGCGAACCCGGCCATGGCCGTCCAGGCCGCGATGGCCAGCGCTCGCTCCTTGGCGTCGGTGAAGATGTTGATGATCAGTGCAAGGGTCGCCGGAAACACCGCGGCCGCACACACTCCCATAGCCGCTCGGGCCGCGATCACCTGGCCCAGATCGGCTGCGACGGCGCCGCCGACCGACATCACCGCAATACCCGCCAGTCCGACGACCATGATCTTCTTACGACCGTAGCGATCGCCGAGGTGACCGAACGCCAACAGCAATCCAGCGAACGTCAGCGTGTAGGCGTCGACCACCCACTGCAATCCGCTCATCTCGGCACGCAGCTGCAGTCCCATCGAGGGCAGCGCGACGTTGACGACGGTGTTGTCCAGCACGACGAGCAGCTCGGCTGCGCAGATCACGATCAGCGCGAGGTATCGCCGACGGAATTGGGGCACATCCGCCAGGTGACGGGAGGTGGTGGGTGACGACATCGGAATCCCTTCCACTATGACGGTTGGCATAGTTTCTGAAGGGAAGTTAGCTGTAACTGGAAGTTATAGCAACACCTGCCGCCCCATCCTGGCCGGCATCAGCGGCCGGCCGACGCCTCCAGCACCGCCTCGAGCAGGGCCGACAACTCCCCCTCGGTCCGATCCAACGCCGTGGTGGAGCGCTGCGCCTTGGCCATGATCAGCGCACCTTCGATGGCGGCGATCGCGAATGTCGCCAACGCGTAAGACCGCTCGCGAGTCAATCCGCGCTGCCACAGAGACGCCGCTATCACGTCCTCCCAGGACGAGAAGGACTCACCTGCCGCGGCCACTGCCTGCGGCGCATGCAGTCCCTCGAGCGCGGCCGGCGCGACAGGACAGCCCGCAACGAAATCCGTGGCCAGCAGTTCGCTGCGGAATCCCTCCAGAATGGCCCGCACGGTCGCAGACGGACCGGCGGAAGCCAGGCCGGCCGAAATCATCGCGCTCATCGCGGCACCCGCAGTACGGGTCGCCTCTTCCACCAACTGAGGTTTGCCGCGGGGAAAATGGTGATAGATCGACCCGCGCGGCGCGCCCGCATGATCGATGACGTCTGCCAGCGAGGTGGCGTCCACGCCGCGTCGACGAAACAGGTGCGCGGCGCTGCGCAACATGTCGTCCCGAGCATTGCTTCGATTCGCCATCCGAACCCCTCCCGAGGACACCACAATGATTGACGTGACGCCTCGTTACATCTACAGTCCCTCTGTATCTATGTTGTCCATCATAGCTTGAGCCGCAGTCCAGGAACCGGAGAAACGCCATGTCCCCTGACACCGACGTGATCGACCTGAGCAGCCCGCTCACCCTCGCCTGCGGGCAGATCTTGCCGAATCGTGTGATGAAGGCAGCTCTCAGCGAAGGACTGTCCACCGCCGAGCACGGTCCGGACTTCCGCCTCGAAACGCTGTACCGCCAGTGGGGCGCGGGCGGCTACGGCCTGGTGGTGACCGGCAACGTGATGATCGACCGATCTCACCTCGGCGAACCGGGCAATGTCGTCATCGAGGACGACCGCGACCGCGACGCTCTGGCCCGTTGGGCGAAAGCAACGTCCGACGGCGGTGCCCCCATCTGGATGCAGCTCAATCACCCGGGCCGGCAGGCCAACCCGATCGTCACCCGCACCAAGCCCGTTGCACCGTCCGCAGTCGCCCCCAACATCCCGGGAATTCCGGCACCGCGGGCGTTGAGCGAGAACGAGATCCGCGACATCATCGGCCGATTCGCCACCGCAGCGGCCGTGGCCGAGACGGCCGGTTTCGACGGCGTCCAGATCCACGGGGCGCACGGATACCTGGTTTCGCAGTTCCTGTCGCCGCTGTCCAATCGACGCGACGACGCCTGGGGCGGCGACCTCGACGGACGGATGCGATTCGTACTCGAAGTCGTCCGCGCAATCAGATCAGCGGTGTCCCCGAGTTTCGCAGTGGGAATCAAACTCAATTCCGCGGACTTCCAACGCGGCGGCTTCAGCGAGGAAGAATCACGCATCACCGTCGAGCATCTCGTTCGAGAATCCATCGATCTCATCGAAATCAGCGGTGGCAGTTACGAATCACCCGCGATGATGGGCACTGCGAGCACCCGCGATCGTGAGGCGTACTTCCTCGAGTACGCGCGGACGGTGCGCGACGCGGCAGGAACCGTGCCGCTGGCGGTCACCGGCGGCTTCCGCACCCGCTCGGTGATGAATGCGGCAGTGCAGTCGGGTGAGTGCGACATGGTCGGCCTCGGCCGTCCGACTGCCCTCGCCCCGGCCGTCGCGAACTCTCTGGTCGACGGCACGCTGGACCGGGTCGAGTCGCCGCGCGTGGGTCTTCGCGTCCCGTCGAAGTCCAGTGCGTTCAAGCAGATCAACGGCGCACTCGATCTGCAGTGGCACACCGACCAATTACAGCTCATCGGCGCTGGACGGCAGCCGAATTCGAGCCGTCCGGCGTGGAAGACTGCCGCCACGATGATGCAGCGCAACGGCTGGGACGCGTTCCGCAACCGCCGAGGTGCCGCTCGGGCGGACACATCTGCTGCCGTGACGAAGTTCCGCCGCGAGCGCTTGATCGGGAAGTACCTCGCCAATCCCATCGTGAACGGATTGACGTCCCTGGGAGTGACGACCTCCCTGGTGACCGACCTCGAGACCGTGGGACGCAAGACCGGGCTCGCCCGTCGCGTGCCGGTGTCGGCGGCATTCGACGATTCCGGTGCGTGGCTGGTATCGCAGCACGGCACCAGGTCCGGTTGGGGTGCCAATATCGCGGACAGACCGGGAATCCGGATTCGAGTGGGCAACCAGTGGCGCAGCGGCACAGCCACATTCGTACCCGACGACGACGTCGTCGCCAGAGCGAGGTCGTTCTCCGGCAATCCCCTCCTCGGACGCATCATCGGAGCCGGCTTCCGAGCGCTCCAGACCGACCCGATCTCGGTCCGCATCGAGTTCGACGAATGACCAGTTCCTCACAATCGACTTAGGTTTGGTTTACTTAAGTCGTGAAGACAGTCCCCCACTTGTCCGTCGCCCTCGGCGCGTTCCTGGTTGCATCTCTGCTCTCGGCTTGTGGTGTCGACACCGAACGGGCGGCCACGAACTCCGCGACCCATTCGGCCACCACGCAGTTCGGCACCGTCGAGGTACCGGATCGAATCGAGTCGGTCGTCGTCATCGACGGACGACGCGACCTGGACATCGCCCTGGCGTTCGACTTGCCCATCGTCGGGATTCCGGTGGAAACCGAGGCTCCGCCGGAAATTCCCGGTCCACTGACCGAGCCCACCAGGATGCTGCTTGCAGACGGAGTGCCAGAGCTCTACCCCCGAAACACGGTCGATCTCGAAGCAATTGCCCGAGTGGAACCGGACTTGATCATCGGTCGCGACGAAGTAGTCGAGGAGATATACGACCAGCTCAGCGAAATTGCGCCGGTACTGCCGGTGGGCTCCACCGGCACCGGAGTCAGCTGGCAGCAGGACGTCACAACGATCGGCGCGGCACTGAATCTTCGGGACGAGGCGGAAACGATACTGAGCGAGTACACCTCTCGCGTCGACGAGCTCATGTTGCAGTATGCCGACGCGATCGCGAACACCGCGGTCCTGCCGATCAGTACGTCCGAGGAAGGTGGGATCTCGATAGGACGCGACCGGGTGACCTCCATCGTGCTCGAAGACGTGGGAGCCCGCTTCGCTTCCGCCTGGAACGACGCCGACCCCGAAATCGAGTACGGCCCGGAGAACGTCACTGCCGCATCCGACGCAGTGGCCATGATTGCCTCGATCACCTCGGAGCAGGACCTGCAGGCCATGAACGCCAATCCGCTCTGGAGTGGCCTGCCTGCCGTGAGAGACGACCGCATCGTGCGGACCGACAAGTTCACCAACGACGGTGGACCACTGACCGCGCTGTGGACCCTCGGCCTGGTGGAGAAGCTCTACGCCCGGAGCTGACCGAGATGCATAATCACTCGATGGCACCGACTCCTCTGGGCACACTGAGAACAACCGACACCGGCTTCGCCCTCGAATTGAGCCGCACCATCTCGGCACCACGTGAGGTCGTATGGGCACGCCTCACCGAATCGTCCCGGACGGCACTGTGGTTCGGTCCGTGGGAGCGGATCTCGCAAAACACCGTTCGCGTCACGATGGCATTCGAGGAGGATGCGCCCGCGTCGGACATGATCATCGACGCGTGTGAGCCGCCGGGCCTCCTGGCAGTGCGGATGACCGGCGAGGGCCAGTGGCCTCTCGAGGTCCGTCTGACCGAGAGAGGCCCTGGGACCGTTCTCGTGCTCGTACACAGCTGCGCGAGCACGGACGGTCTGGGAGAGATCGGACCGGGGTGGGAGTACTACCTGGACATGTTCGTCGCGGCCGGAAACGGCGACCCACTCCCGAGTTTCGACGACTACTACCCATCCCAGCAGGAGTACTATTCGTCGCTGCGCCCGCAGTGAATCAATGGTGTCGGAGCGCGTCGATGAGCTCCTCCTTCTTCAGTTTCGAGTAACCCTCGAGGCCCAGTTCTTTGGCCCTGTCGGTCAATTCGTCCACGGTCCAGTCCTCGTAGGATCCGGACTTCCCTCCCTTCTCACCGATCTGATCCCTGCCCTCCTTCGCGGCCGCGTTCGAGATTCGAGCAGCCTTCTCCTTCGAGTTGCCCTCTTCTCGAAGCTTCTCGTACAGGGCCTGATCCTTCAGTTGCGGCTGGTCCCCGGTTTCGTTCTTCTTCGCCGGCATCGAACTTCCTCTCGCTGGACTGCATCGACTTATCGAATGCGCTACCCGGTCTGCACGACGACAAACCTCGTTCCGCGGCAGACGAGTGGTGTGCACCGAGCGTCATCGGGTAAGCGATCGAGATGCACTTCGATCGATCGGCCTCTGCGGGCCGAGACAACACCGGCCACCACGACACCACCGACGCAGACGATTCACCGCTCTCGGTGGGCGTGGTCAGTGACGACGGCTTCGCGTCGACCGTCGCGTCCGCCATCATCGACAAGTTGCCCGACCACGCGATGATCGACGGGCACCGGCGGGAACTACGGGTGTCCGGAGCGTCGGTTCCCCTCCCACCCACCGCGACCGGTGCCGCCCCACTCGGTCAGTGGCTGGCATCGGTGCAAGCCACCGACAACTACAACATCGTGTTGTGTGTGTCGGAAGTACCTCGCCGTCTCGGGTCGCGTCCGGTGATCGCCGAGATTCGCGGTGGCACGACAGGCGCGCTGTACGTGCCCTCTTTCGGAACGCTTGCGGTCCGGCGACGCGCCGTCACCGCCGCTCTCGCGGTGTTGCACGAGTTGATCGAAGCCGACGACCCCTCTCGGCAGCCGCGAAGATACTCTCGGTCTCGCTGGGCTCCGAGCGATTCCGGGGAAGGTGCCGAAGTTCTGCTGACGTCGAGCATGTTCGGCCGAACCAGGTTGGTGTCAGGGATGATTCGGTGTAATCGCCCGTGGCGATTGGTTCCCACGTTGTCGGGTGCGCTTGCTGCCGCGAGCGCGGCGTCCGCCTTCGGCGTGTTCTACGCGAGCATCTGGCAGATGGCAGCGTCGATGAGCCTCGGACGACTGGCGATGATCGGAGTCACCGCGGTGATGGCCATGACGGTGTGGGTCATCTTTCCCAATGGGCTGTGGGAAAAACGCTCGTTCCGAAGCTCGACGATCGATCGCTGGATGTACAACGCAGCCACCCTCGGAACGGTCCTGACCGGTGCGCTCTGCATGTACGCGCTGCTGTTCGCGGTCGTACTGTTCTCGGCAGCAGTGGTCATTTCACCGGACTTCCTGACCGCGCAGATCGGTCGCGACGCGACTCTCGGCGACTACTTCGCCCTGGCATGGCTTGCCGCTTCGCTGGGCACGGTGGCAGGCGCGGTCGGCTCCTCCGTGGCAGATCGCGAGGACATCCTCGGCGCCACCTACGGTCACCGCGAACTCATTCGTCGAGAATCGGCTACCGCGTCTTCGTAACCACCGACGAACCCTCGGCGTTGTGAGTGAGAACAACAAGATGTGGGTACGTTCGGGATATGCCATACCTCGAACGCGTTGCCGATGTCTTCGTCCTGAACCTCGGAAGTCGAGGTGTCGACGACACCGAAAATCGCATCAGCCCGGATTGGGTTGCCGAGATCAACACTCTGCTCGACGAGGTCGAGGCCAGTTCCGGTGCTGCTGCGCTCGTCACGACAGCGACGGGCAAGTACTTCTCCACCGGAGTGGACCTGTCGTGGGGTGCCGAGAACCTCGACCAGATCAACCGGTTCATCGGCACCGTGCAAGAGATGTTGGTGCGCTTTCTGACACTTCCGATGCAAACGGTCGCGGCCATGCAGGGACACACGTTCGGTGGTGCCGCATTCTTCGTGATGGCTCACGACCACCGAATCATGCGGTCCGATCGCGGCTTCCTGTGCTTCCCCGGTGTCAACATCGGGGCGACCTACAGCCCGGGAACCGTCGACATGGTGCGAGCGAGGCTGGCACCGCACGCCTTCCACGAGGCACTCACCACCGGCCGCCGCTACGGCGGAGGCGACGCCATGGCACTCGGTTTGGTCGATGCCGTGTCGGCCGCCGATTCACTGCTCGACGACGCCATCGCCCGCGCAGGCGACCTGGCCGGAACTCGTGGCGACGTTCTGGGCGAGATCAAACGCACCATGTACGCCGGTGAGATCCGTTCCCTGCTGACGCCTGTCGCAGGCGTCGACGAAATGGAATGGGCCTCGAACTAGGTGACGCCGTCAATGCACCACGAGCACCGGACATTCGGCGTGATGCACCAAGTTCTGGCTCACTGATCCCAATATCGCTGCTGTGAAGCGATTTCGGCCACGGCTACCCACGACCAACACCTGAGACGTAGCGGAGATCGAACGAAGTTCGTGTGCCGCCGAGGCACCGACGGACACTGCCCGAACCGGCACCGACGGATACTTGTCTCGATAGGCATCGACGTTGGCCTGCAACCACTGTCGTTCCGCCTCACGAAGGTGCTGCCAGTCGACGGAGGTGCCGTAGTCGAGTTGGTCGGTCTCGTGCACGGCACCCACGTGGACGGCGAGCAGCTCTGCATCCAGGATGCTCGCAAGCTCGAACGCTGCCGACAGTGCGCGCTTCGACGGCTCTGATCCATCGACCCCCACCGCGACGGGTGCCGGTTCGGATCCCGAGTCGCGACGTTCGTGCCACACCAGCACCGGGCAGGTCGCGGCGTTGACGATTGCCGTCGGCGAATACCCGAAGACGATGTCGCGCAGCGGACCCGACTCGCACGCGCCGACGACGAGCATTGCCGCGTCTGCGGAGAGCGCCTTGGCCATACGTGCAGCCGACAGCTCCGATACCTCCGATTCGACCGCCACCTGGGGATCGACACCGTGAACCACCTCGACAGCGCGAGCGAGTACGCCTTCGCCCTCCTGCCGCAGACGCGTCGGGAAGTCGGTGGTGTTCAGCTCGGCGGCGACGGCCGCACTCCACTCGTCTTTCGGTGCACCGTGGACGAGGCGCACCGATGTCGAGGCCGCTCCGGCGAAATGCGCCGCCCATTCGGCCACCCCCTTGTCCGTGGGCGAGCCGTCGACCACGACCGCGAGCGGTCCTTCGAATGTAGTTGCCGCGATCGTGTGGTCCATCGTTCCTCCGTTGGCCGAAGACGGAATTCTGCGTCGTCTTCTACGATCGACGCTTCGTCCACGGTCCACTAGGGCATTTGGCCACCGTGATTGCGGGCACTTCGGGTCGGAACGGCTATGCCAAGGCAACCAGAGGTGCGACTTCGGTGCCGAGTAGTTCGATGCCGCGCAGAAGGTCGCTGTGGGCCAGCCGCGGATTTGTCATCTGCAACGACAGTCGGTCCACACCGCCCAGTTGTTCGCTCACTCGCAGAATCTTGTCGGCCACCGTCTTCGGATCTCCCATGAAGAACGCGCCGTTCGGACCGGAAGTGGCGTCGAACTGTTGCCTGCTCGGTCGGGCGAATCCACGCTCCCGCGAGATCTTGGTGAACATCTCGTTCCACCCGGGATAGATCGTGTCTGCCGCAGCCTGTGTGGTCTCGGAGACGAAGCCGAACACGTGCAGACCCACCTTCAGTTTCTCCGGAGGGTGACCCGCTTGGGCTCCGGCGCGCCGGTACAGATCGACCAGCGGAGCGAACTGTCGTGGTTCGCCGCCGATGATGGCGATCATCAGTGGGAGCCCCAGAAGCCCTGCGCGAGCGAAGGATTCGGGAGTCCCACCGACACCGACCCAGATCGGCAACGGATCCTGCAGCGGACGTGGGTAGATGCCCTGACGGTTCAGCGCCGGGCGGTGCCGACCGGACCAGGTCACCTCGACGTTGTCCCGAATCTGCAGCAGGAGGTCGAGCTTCTCGGCGAAGAGCGAGTCGTAATCGGCCAGATCGAGTCCGAACAGCGGGAACGACTCGGTGAAGGATCCGCGTCCCACGACCAGGTCGATCCGGCCCTTGGAGATCAGGTCGAGAGTGGCGAACTCCTGGAAGACCCGGACCGGATCGTCGGCGCTGAGTACCTTGACTGCGCTGCCGAGTCGAATGCTCTCGGTGCGCGCGGCTGCCGCGGCGAGAATGATCGACGGAGCCGAGTCGTAGTACTCACTGCGGTGATGCTCGCCGATGCCGAACGAATAGAGCCCGACCTGATCCGCGAGGGCGATCTCCTCCAGCAGGTGACCCATTCGCTCCTCGGGAGCGATCACCCGGCCGTCGGTCGGATCGGTCACGGAAGAGACGAAGCTGTCGACGCCCAGATGCATGGTGGGACCTTTCGAGTCGGGATGGTCGCTTGCAACAGCATCGGTGAAGATTCAATTATTCCGATGCGAGATCGAGCAGGCGACTACTCTCCCCAACGCTTCAGCTCCTCCGCCGCGTAGTACATCTGCTGCGACGCGCCGAAGCGGACGAGCAACTGCTGCTTCTCCTCGTAGAACCAGACCACGGTTCCGTACATACCTGCCATGGGCCCGCTCAGCGGTGCAACTCCGTCGCCAACCTCGAATCCGTACATACCTGCACCGTACCGATCGATCGACGTTCGGAGGCCGCCTCGAGGACCGATGCCAGGTTGGTTGCGCTCGAGGGAGCCGGAATCGACACCTGACGAAAGCTTTTCGGCCGCAAGGGTTTCGTCGGGTGTCGACGGGAACGAGCATGGTCGTTGCGGCATGTTGCGCAACGCATCGCTCGTTGTCCGGCTTATCGCCGTCCGCGTTTGCGTGCGCGCCGCTCGTCGAGCTTCCGCTTGCCGTAGCCCCACGTGACGCGGCCCAGACCCTCGAAGAGTCGGCTGGACAGACTCCTGCGGCCACTCATGCGACGGCCCCGTTTCCGATGACGATCATGGTCGATCCCTTTCTCCAAGGCAGTAGATCTCGGTGATTCGCCGGTGCATCTGACCCGGCATGACCGATAAGTCGGATCGGAAAGGAGCAAACACACACCGGTCGTGCGTGATCTACGTCACGTACGACTGACTTGGGTAGCGAGCTACGCCCGAGTGACAAGTCGATTTATCCACCCGATCAATTCGGGGTAGGCAGCGACGTTCGTGGCCGGATGATCGAACGCGGGCACCAGATCGGTTCCGAAGTCGAACTCTCGGACGGTGATGTCCGTGACGCCTGCGGCGCGCCAACGGTCCGCCAGGAGCCGGCTCTGCTCGATCTCGACGGACGCGTCGTGAACGCCGTGCACGATCATCACGGGTGCGACGGGCGCGGTGAATCCGATGGTGTTCTCCTCCGCCAGCGGACCCAGCACGGGCCCGACCATGAGTGTTCTCAGGGAAGAGCCGTCGGCAGTCAGATCCTCGGATCGCAACGGTCCGTAGGTGAGAGCGTCGACCGTGCAGAAATCCTGTGCCGCATCGAGAGCTGCCCGTCCGCGATCGTTGAACAGTGCCCGAATCTGTTCGGCCCGGTCGGGGTGCGCACCGATCAGGCCGCCGATCGTGTACAGCATCGTCGCGGCGGAATCGGAGCCGTCTTGGTCGTCGACACGCAGCACCGGATCGGTCGGTGCGGCACCGACGAAAGCGCCGACCACGGAAACATCGGGCGCGTAGGTGGAAGCGAGCTCTGCAGCAGCGGCCGACGCGACGCCGCCCGCCGAGTACCCGTAGAGCACGACGGGCGCGTCGGTCTCCCGTGCCGCAGCCCGTGCCGAGTCCAGCACGGCACGGGCACTGGCGATCCGACCCAGAAACTCGTATTCGCCAGGGGTTCCCAGCCCTTGATAGTCCGTCGTGACCACCTGATACCCCTGCGCCAGTAATGGCAGCAGTGCCGGCATCGTGGTTGCCAGTCCCAGCTTCGACGAGCCCGAGCAACGATCGGCAACCCCGTAACTGCCTGGCGCATAAGCGATCACGGGCCGGGGACCGGAACCGGACCACGCACGCGTCGGCGTGACCAGCAGCCCCGACACCGCCACTGCACGATCGCGGGGATCGGCCGATCGGTACAGAATGCGCTCGGTGTGCGATCCCAGAACGTCGAGCTGCGGCACGGGTTCTCGGCGCAGGATGGACCCGGGAGCGTATGACTCCAGGCCGACGACGGGCGCTCCGTAGAAATCGGTACCGCCGGGAGCCGCCGAGGCGGGTGCGGCCGAGAGAGCGAGGCACCCGACAAGAACGGACAGGGCGAAGGTGACGAACGGCAGTCTCATCTCGCGAGCCAGTATGCGGTCCGAAGTGCGGATCCGCATTCTGTGTCCGTGGATTGCGACACCCACGTCACGGTCGGAAAACACCACAAAAAATGCCCTTGCCAGTGTTTCCACTGGCAAGGGCATCTGTTGTGCGCCATCAGGGATTCGAACCCCGGACCCGCTGATTAAGGGAAGCAGCAGCTGTGACCAGCATCGGGGCGATTCGTCGTTTCGAGCTGCCCGAGAAGATCGCATCGTGATGACACACCGACACTTCGTGAGTGGCACCAGCGTCCCAGAATCCAATTCGTGTGACCTCACAGCTGAACCTAACGGTGAGGTATAGACATGGTGACGAATCAGTCATACCGGACAGTCAGTTTCATGCGTCCTGCTCCGATGTCGGGCATGAACATGCTGACAGTGAAACCAGTTTGGGCAGAAGCAATTTCGTCGTGGGACGAGTGGCTGCGTGCCGCCGGTAAATCGGCCGAAACGCGCTACACCCGGACATATCACCTGCGACGGCTGGCCCATGACCACCCCGACGTGCACCCATGGCAGATGACGGATGGTCACGTCGTGACGTGGATGGCGAACCACGAGTGGAAGGCCGAGACTCGCCGCAGCTATCGATCGAGCCTGCGTGTGTTCTTCCGCTGGGCGCAGGCCCGCGGGCACATCACCGTCGATCCTTCCCACGAGCTGCCACCGGTACCCATCCCCAGGGCTCGACCCCGGCCGGCACCGAACGACATCGTCGAGGACGCCCTCGACACCGTCGACCCCCGAGTGAAACTGATGCTGCTCGTCTTGGTGTTCACCGGCATCCGGCGCGGTGAGTGCAGTCGACTGCACACCAACCAGATCGAACGCGACCTCTACGGGTGGCAGCTGCGTGTCATCGGTAAGGGTGGGCACGAGCGAATCATCCCCATCGACGACGCCCTCGCGGCAACCCTGCGCTTACTCCCGCCGGGGTGGTTCTTCCCCGGTCAGATCAACGGACACCTGAGCGCCAGCTACGTCGGCAAGCTCGTCTCCCGCGCCATGGCCGACGGGTGGACCGCACACAATCTCCGACACCGGTACGCCAGCCTGGCCTACTCCGTCGAGCGCGACATTCGCGCCACCCAGGAGTTACTCGGCCACGCCTCGGTAACCACCACGCAGATCTACACGTTCGTTCCCGAAGAGTCGCTACGTCGTGCCGCAGCCGGAGCCAACCTCGGCCTCGCTCGTCACGCAGCCTGATACAGGAGAACCCCATGTCACGCTTCCCCACTGCGGCCTCGATCGCAGGAACCACCATGATCGCGCTCGGCGCGTTCTGGCTCAGCTTCACCGCGCTACGCGACCTCGCCGAACGGTCCGGAGTGCCGACACAGCAGGCGTGGGTGTGGCCGCTGATCGTCGACGGCCTGGTCCTCGTCGCGACGGTCGCAGTCGTCGCCCTCGACGAACATCGCTGGTACGCCTGGACTCTGCTGGGGATCGGCGCGAGCCTGTCACTGGCCGGCAACTCACTGCACGCGACGTACACCGGGGAGTTGCCCGTCGCGGTCCGAATCCTTGTCGCGGCGGTGCCTCCGTTGTCGCTGCTCGCGGTCACCCATCTGACGTACCTGCTGGCGCACCGGCCCTCCCGGGCCGCGTTGGCTCCGGTGGTCGGATTGGAACCGCGGGTGCCTTCCTTTCGCCACGACGCCGCAGCGTGAGGTGTATCGAATGAATGACGTGTCGGGCGTGTCGGTAACACCCTCTGGTAGAACCACGACTCAACAGGAGTCGACAGGGGAACACCATGGGCATCATCCGCAAGACCATGAGCGTCGGAACGCTCGGCGTCGTCAGCTACCGCAACGATGCGGAGCGGACCAGCAAATACACGAAGCAGACCCGCAACGCGGCCCGCGCACAGGTAGTGCAGCAGGGCGTGTCATTGGAGTTGCAGCGTCAGCAGCTGCAGGCGCTCAATCATGCGAACGTACGCGAGGAGACCCGGCCCGTGACGACACCACCGGGCTGGTACGGCGACCCGGGGAATCCTGGGTTCGTGCGGTGGTTCGACGGCACCCAGTGGACTCAGCATGTTCAGCCGTCGGTGCCGCCGACGCCACCGCAGTATTGACGAAACGAGGACGGCCATGAGGCGCGGCGGTTACCTGGATCGGCACCCGGCCGTCGCGGTCCTGTGCGGCCTGTTCGCCCTCGGCCTGGTGATCGAGCATTGGGCGGTGGCGATCCTCGCCGCGATGACATTCTGCGCCGTGAAGGCCGGTCAGCATTACCTGCGGCACCGCGACGAGCAGCGTCGACTCGATACGGCGGTCGCGGCGCGCGCCGACTGGGAACACCAGCAGTACCTCGCCGGGAACTCGATCGGCTGGTACGGCCAATACCCGCCAGCACGCTAGGCCAGTTCCTCTTCGTCTTCCGTCACGTAGAAAACGTTGGTGCGCTTGCCGCCGCCGCCGATTTCCATTTCGGTGACCGACGCCTTCTCGATCGGCAACGCGTGCGGGCTGCTCGCGAGGTCGCGGTGGCCGATGAGTTCCCTGGCGCGGGAGATCGCCGTGTCCTTGTTGGAGTGCAGTTCCGCCAGCGAAAAGGAATCATAGAACCCGCACGACTTCGTCTCAACCAGATAGACCTTCACACTGCTCCCCTACCGGAGTCGACTGTTCATGCGTTCCGCCAGAAGTATTCGAGGCGGTTGGTGTCGAGGCCGGCGTAGCCGCGTCGTTCCCTCGGGAGTGGTTTGACGGTGACGTGGTCGAGGAGGACGGCGACAGTGTCACGTCTGCGGCGTGTCGACGCGTCCTCCCACCATTCGATGACCTTCCCCGAGGCAATGTCGGGGATGTCGGTGAGTGTGTCGGTGTCCTCTTTCGCGCGGTGCACTTTCGCGGTGCGGTCCTTGATCTCGGCTGTCGCCGAGTGGAGTGTGTCGCGTGTGATGAGGCCTCGGGCGTAATCGGTACCGAGGTCCTTCAGTCGAGTGTTGAGGGCTGCGATCTCGCGGTCTGTGTTCGCGACAGCTGCGTCGTTGATCGATCGGGCGAGCGCGTTGCGGGTCGCCGGATCGGTCAGTCGTGCGAGGACGCGTTCGGTGACGTCGTCCTCGAGGTACTGGGCGACGATGGTGATGCCGCCGCATCCGGACTGGGACATGCAGGCGTAGATGTCGCGGCCCTTCCCGCCGGCCGCGGGGAACATGCGGGATCCGCATTTGCCGCAGCGGACGAGCCCACCGGACAACAGGTGGGAGCGCGCTTCCTTCGCAGCGAAACGCTGCCGGTCGGGATCGGTGATGATCTTGACGACGGCGTTGTACTTGTCCTCGTCGAGGATGGCGGGAATGTCGGCGGCGACGAGGGTGTCGCCTTTGAGTTTCTTGCCGATGATTCGGGGGTTGGTGAGGGCCCGCTTGATGGTGATCGGCTCCCAGCCCTTGCCGTTGGCGGTGGTGATGCCTTCGTCGGTGAGTTTCTTGATGAAGGGTCGTAGGCTTCCGCCGTCGGCGACGTGGTCGGCGACGCGGCGGAGCACGGCGGCTTCGGTGTCGTTGACTGTGCCGTCGTCGTTCCAGCCGTACGCTCTCATGTCGCGCCTTTCACTGTCACCTGATTGTGTGTCACCCTATCCACTCTAGACCATGCGAGGCGCAGATGCCTAGTGCGCGTCGGCCGAACCACATCCGAGCAGTCACGACACAGCGGGAACAGGTCCTCCGTCGCTGCGTGACCGCAGATCTGGCACACCCAGCCCGTCACGAGCTGAACCGAGCTTGGTAGCCCATCCACCGCAGCGGGATGGTGTGACACTTGCCGGTTCGGTTCTTCGCGACGATCAGATCGACATACCCGGTGGGCAGGTTCTCCTCGATCTGGTGGTGCAGCAGGATCACGATGTCGGCGTCCTGCTCGATCGCCCCCGACTCCCGTAGGTCCGACAGTGCCGGTTTCTTCTCCCCCGCTGCCGGGTTGCGGTTGAGCTGGCACGCGATGATGATCGCGACGTCGAGTTCCCGGGCGAGGACCTTCAAGCTGCGGGAGATGTGTGCGACTTGCCGTTCGCGGGCCTGCTTCGAGTCTGTCTCCCGGAGGAGCTGCAGGTAGTCGACGAACACGACATCGAGTCCTCCGTTGCGTTTGAGTGCGCGGCAGCGGGACGCGATGTAGTCGACGGTGACGTCGGACTTGTCGATGAGGAACAGTGGCATGTCCCGGTGCGCGGCGACGTACGCGTCCAGTCGGGCCCGGTTGAACGTGTCGAGGGTGCGTTTGGTGATCTGCGCGTACTCGACTTCGGCGGCTGCGGCGTAGACGCGGGATGCGACTTCGATGTTGCCCATCTCGACGGAGAAGATCGCGGCCCGGTGCCCGTTCTCGGCGGCGCGGACAGCGAGGTTCACACCTGCGATCGACTTCCCGTCACCGGGCCTGGCCCCGAACACGTACGTCCGGCCGGCATGCAGTCCTCCGGCGAGGGTTTCGTCGAGTTCGGCCCACGGTGTCTCGAAGGTGCGGACCTCGGCGTCCGGGGAGTCGAGCCAGTGCAGCCACGTGTCAGTAACGGTGTCGAGGGTTTCGACGTCGTGGTGGACGGTGCCGCCGTCGAGGGTCGACAGCTGCTGGTACGCGAACTCGAACGCTTCGCCGTACGACTGGGCGGAGGTGGTGACCTCGGCGATGCGCTTGCAGACCTGGATGAGTCGGCGGGACTGCGCCATCTCGGCGACGGCGTGTGCGGCTGCGGACACCGCGGCGGGGCGGACGGGTTCGCCGGCGAGCTGCTCGATCCGAACCCGGACGGCGGGGGTGTCACGTTCGGCGAGGAGGGTGCGCTTGCTGATCGACTTCCCCCGCGACAGCAGGTTCCGCGCTGACTCCCAGATCTGCCCGATATGCGAGTCGACGAAGTCCGTCGGCGACAGTTTCGCGAGCAGCTCCGGGACGAGGTCGCGGGCCGTGAACGCGAGGAGGGCCGCGCCGAGGATCCGCTCGTCGGACGGTGCCTCGAGGAGGTCTTCGCTGTAGTCGAGGAATGCTCCGGTGCTCATGCCGAGATCCCTTCTCGGCGTGCGACGGCGGCGGTGATGGCGGGGACGTTCGCGACGATCCACTCGCGGCGCTGCGCGAGGAGCCAGCTGGCGACAGCGTCCCGGTCGGGGAGTTCGGCGGGGATGTCGGGCTGCGGGTACGTGAGCCCGGAGCGGTCCTCGACGGTGCGGTAGTCGCCACGCTGCCAGCAGTCCCGCAACCACGCATCGATGCTCGATGCGGTCTTCGGGGCGAGGTCGTCGGAGTCCCAGTGGCCCTTGTTCAGCCAGGTCGCGGGGTACGGGTAGAACTGCTTGTCACGTTTCTCAGCGGCCAGGGCGGTCGCGGCGGCGAGGAGTTTCTCGGGGCCGACGTTGCGGACAGCTCGGGTGTACGCCTTGCGTGCGTCCGGTCTCGCGACCTTGCGGGGATATTTCTCGTACCAGGTGTCGAAGAGCGCATCGATCTGTTTCGTGGAAAGACTCTTCGGAGCAGGCGAGATGTCAGGTTGATCGATCAGCGCGAGCTCGTCTCGCGAGGGATTGTTTTCTTCAAGATGGTCTTCTGGAGGAATAGTCTTCTTAGGGGTCCGCTCAGTCGATGACGGGTCAACCGTTGTCGGAAAACCTGACGACGGTGATTCGTCATCCGTCGTCGGATAACCGGGTGACGGTGGCTCGGGGATGTCGACCGGGTCACGCAGGACGTAGTCCATGGCGGCGAACTTGCCGTTCTCTCGCTTCTCCAGGCGCTCGAGGTAGCCGAGTTCTTCGAGTTCCGCGATGGCCGATCGGATGGCGGTCAGGCCCTCGGGTCCGGACTCTGCGAGGGACTTGACGCTGATGCGCCAGCCCTGTCGGTGGCTCATCAGTTCGGCGAGGAGGCCGCGTGCGCGGCGGCTCAGTCGCTCGTCTCGGAGCCAGCGGTTCGGGACGATGGTGAAGTTGTCGGCGGCGGGGATTCGTGTCCTGATGATGCTCACGAGAGCACCGCCTGGGCGACTTTGTCGGATGGGTTCACTACAATCACTGTCATCTCCTGTTCGACCTTGATGCCCCGGAGCGGTGAACTCCGGGGCATCGCTTTGTTCTAGGTTCGGTGCAGCCAATCCAGTTCTGGTGCACGTGCTTTGGTGAGCTTTGCTTCGACGTCGATCGACTCGGCCCAGATGTCCTGCAGCTGATCGACGGTGTCGTCGGTGTAGTGGCCGGCGTCGAGCAGCCGTGCCGCTTCGTTGATGAGGGCGGTGTCCTGTCGCATCAGATCGTTGATGCGGTCGGACGCCGCTGGAATGTCGGTCCATTCCGGTAAGTGCTCGACGGTCATGCAGTCCTCATCAGATCAGAGTAACCCGGTGACACATGCTAACTGTTCCCTAGTTACTCGTGGCGTGTTCAAGTAGCTTCGGGTTCCACGAGCGACACCGACGGGTAGTAGGACGCTTCACCCATCGGTATCGGCGTCCCAGCTGCCTCGAGGAGAGCTTTCGCTTTCTTCTGGTCCATCCGTCTACCGTTCGACCGTTGCCCGATCTTGTAGACGCCGTGGACTCCGGTCACCCCTTCGAGGAGCGCCGACGCGAACTTCTTGTCTTTCTTCGCTGCGGCTTCCCGCTGCCCCGCGTCGTAGTGGAGCTGCGCGGCGTCGGCGACCGCTTCGTCACCGCCTTCGGTGATGAGGGTGGCGACCCCTTCGGGAAAGCAACGGGTCCGCCATGCGCAGTCCGTGCACACCCAGTCGTGGCCCGGTCCCCTTCCCCCTCGCGGTAGCAGGTCGGGGTCGTCGGCCTGCTTCACGTCACGGATCCATTGACGCGCCTCAGCGGTCACGTCCGGGTCCGGCCGCGAGCACCACACCTCCGTGTCCCCCAACGCCCGATCGAGGTACACGAGGCCGATCATCACGACATTCGCGCCGGCCTGGCGACGCGCCTCCGCATACAGGTTCGTCTGCCACGTGTGACCGCGCGGTGGACCGTAGGCGCGGACCTTCGACATCTTCGACTGCGTGCACGTCTTCAGGTCCACGATCACCTCCCGGTCCCCCGACACGTTCCGCATCAGATCGGTGTGGCCCTTCACGCCGTCGACGAGGACCGTCACCTCCACCTCCCCGCCGAACAGGGCAGCGATCAGCGGCAGCACCTTCTCGTGAATCCACGTCCCCAACAGGGCAGGCCTCGACGGCGACACAGGATCGGTCTTCGGGGTGTTTGTCATCCGGTACCCGGCGCGGCGTTCGCACTGCCCGATCTCCGAGACGCCGATCTCGGCCTGCGTCGACCGTTCGTGGTCGGCGTCGGCGAGATCCCAGATCCCGTTCACTGCATCTTCCAGCTCACCGGCCAGCGCGGTGAGGTCGATCTCCGTTTCGATGTCGGTCATGACAACTCCGTTTCGAGGATGCGTCGCTCCGGAGAGTCGACGGGGAGGACCAGGAGACGATCCCGATCGGTGTCTCGTAGCGCCAGCCACAGGAACACGAACCCGACCGTCGCGAACCCGCACACGACACACATCAGCGCGGTCACCGTGCTGTCCTGTCGGTGACGCTGTTCAGGACTTCCGCGAGCGCTTCGTCGATGGCACCGGTGATGTCGTCCAGTTCGGCTGCCGGTGGGTGGAAGACCCTGATCTCGCACGTGATCTGCGGGACCGTGCGGTTCGGTGACTGACCGCCGTCGTATGGCAGGCGGACGATGGCGTAGTGAGATTTCCGGTGTCCCATCACGCCACCTCGAATAGCTCGAGCTGCTCGGCGGGAGCGCTGAGATCGATCGCCTCGTGCACGATCCGAGCGAGCTCGGCCAGATCTCGCGTGTCGACGGGGTATGTGCGCCACGCCGTCATTGCCCGCTCGCGTAGCTCGGCTGGCAGGCTCGTCGCCCACTGGCGTAGACGGGTGTAAGTCATCTCCACGCGCAGGTGTGGTTTGTGAAAACGCAGGATGCCGGGTGAACCGTCAGGCAGTCGCTCGACGATGTCGTACTGACACCACTCGCCTTCGAGGCCGGTCTTGGTCAACCGGTAATCGAAGCCCTTACCGCCGCCTCCACCTTGCGACTGCCGAAGGCTGTCGATGCCATGCTTCGGGGTCGCGATGACCTGGCCGATGCTGCCGTTCAGACGATGGAGCAGCCTGCGCTCGTCCTCGGTGAGCGTGATCATCGAACCAAACCCCCACCGGAACCAGCGGCACGGGCTCGCTGATGGTCAGCTCGCGTGACACCACACTCGATGCACTTTGCGGGGTCACCGTGAAAGATGTGGCTGCCATCGGAATCGCGTTGCTCAGCGGTCGATGGTTTTGCGACGCCGGCATCATCGAGGACAGCCGGGTCGACTTCCTGCCATTCGGGGACATCGCGGTAGGCGATGAAGATATTCACGGTCGGGTCGTCGCGCTTCCACTCATCGCGGACCCCTTCCGCCCACGCAAGCTTCCGGTAGTCGACTCCGACCGTGACAACCTTGCCGTCGGGGTTCCGGTAAGCGGCCGAGTATCGCCGCGTGATCTCTCCTGAGGGCCCGTTGGCGAGGAGAGCGGCGATCACTGACGCCTGATGCTCGTCGAACTCCGGACGCCAGGACTCGCCAATCTTCGTGCGGGTCGTTTCCCAGCCGCACAGACACAACCCGAAGGACACCGCGTAGTGCTGCCCGAGTGCAGCCGCAATGCGGTCCTCCACCGTGCTCACTTCAGGCCCACGATCAGCTGCGTGAGTTTCTGCGCGTACGTGATGTTCGAGTCGGCCATGTTCTCGCGGTAGTAGCAGGTGTGCCGACCGTCGCGGGTGTAGCCGAGGGACCACTGGTGCGCGCCGACCCAGTCGATAGTGCGGTCCCAGAACCGCAACCGGCCAGTGAGGGCCTTGCGCTTCAGGTCGTCCATCCACCGGGCCGGGTCTTTGATGGACCAGAACTCGATGCCCTGCGCGAGGACGCCGAGGCCGTTTCCGAACGGCAACTCCGAGATGGGGTCGCCCCACGCGGACAGTTGCCAGACCTGGAAGTTGCCAGCGATGTAGCGACCACCCATGATTCCCTGACCGCCACGGTTCTGGCCGATGATCTGTGCGGTGTGCCGGGACGGGTCGGAGATCAACCCGACCGCCGAGATGGACAGGCCCAGGTGCATACCGCGCCCGATCTCGGCGGCGACGTTCCCAGCGACCTGCGCGCCACCCGAATACCCGAGGATGATCGCACCGGGGAACCGGCGGATCAGCTCGAACAACCCGGCCTGCGCGTTCGCGACACTGACACCGAACGCGTCACCATCCCACCGCGGCACACCACCGAACTCCGCCGACCACACCAACTCGATGACGTTGAATCTCTTGCGGTCGAGGTCCTTCGTGACCGCCCGGAGCAGGTTCTGCTCGTATGGTTCACCGATCCCTCGACACAGAATGACGGTTCTCATAACAAGCCCCTTGCTGCTCGCTCGAATTGCTCTCCGGCCCAGGTGAATGCGACGACGCCAGCGGTGCACACTCCGGCACCCGCGAACGCAGCGACCAGGGCCAGGTCTCGTAGACGGTTCACTGCAGCGCCCCTCGCGTCAGGTGGTTCCTACCCTCGGCCTTGTCGACGATCAGGCAGGACAGCTGGTCGGCGTTGGCGGTGAGCATGTTGTCGACCATCGCGGCCTTCGTCGTGTAACCCTCGGTCGAAGCGGCGACGGTGAACGAGTTTCCGGCCTGCCGACGCCACCGGTACTCACCGCCCTCGTCGATGTACAGGGTGATGCGGTGCGGCTTCCTCGGGGTGGTCTCGGGAGGCATCAGGCACCAGCCTTCGCGGCCGACACGCTCTTGCGTGCGTCGAGGATCCACTTGCGCAGCGGCACATTCTCGTAGTCGTATCCGAGCCATTCGCCTTCGGACTCGCGGCCCAGCTTCCACAGGCGCTGCAGCTCGGCGTCGTCCTTCTGCTCTTTCGCGATGACGACCTGGTCGATGAACTCCTGCAGGTTCTGGGGGTCGTCGAGCTGCGACTGATCCGCCGTGTCGGATGCGGGTTCAGGTTCTCCGGTGCCTTCGGCGGCTGGTTCCGGTTCGGGTTCCGATTCCTGTTTCTCCTCGGCCGCAGGATCGGGGACTACCTCGGCGTCGACAGGCTCACTCTCCGCCTGCTTATCCTCGGCAGCCGGTTCAGCAACCGGCGCCGATTCCGGTGCCACATCCGCCACGACCGGTTCGGCAGGTTTCTCGATCCGGCCACCCGACGCCTGCGCCTGACGCTCGTCCTCGAGCTCCTCCGCCGACTGACCGAACCCCGCCAGGACATCAGCGAAGTACAGCTTCGCGCCCTTCGTCGTCGCGCGCGCCACCATCATCGCGGCCGGGTTCTTGTCGTAGTTACCACCCGGCTTGATCAGCCCGGCTGTCCTCGCGTCCTGAATCTGGTAGTCGACGTAGCGTGCGGCCTGCCATTCCTTCCGCTTCACCTTGATCTTCGCGTGCACAGCGTCGTCCTCGACGAGCTCGAAATCGTGGCCGGCGCGGATGATCAGCGCCCGCATCATGAACGCGGACAGGCCGGTCTTGCCGTTGATGTGGTTCAGCTCCTGGAACGCCACCCACAGGGGGATGTCGAGGGCGTTCGATGCCATCTGTGCGGCGAGGATGTTGCCGGGTTTCCCGACGTACTGCGTGGGGAGCATGCCAGCGGTCGACAGTTCTTTCGCAAGGTCGAGACGGTCCTTCCACGTCTCGGGGATGTCTGATCGCCCGATCGTGGTGAGCGCGTTGGATGGAGCCATGGGGAGGTCCTTTCACGAGGGATACCTACATGGGGAACAGTAACACTGTCACCCTACCTACACGAGTGTAGCCGCCATACCCGACACGAAACTCTCGCGACCACGGGGCTGACGGCTACACTCGGAGTTGCCTTTCACGAGGCCGAGGCCTTCGCGTTTCTGACGGACGCGGGGGCCTCACCTATGTGTCAGGGGACTATCACGCGGTGAATGAGTCGGGACCTGTCCGCGTGGCCTCGAGTACTGGCGTGTTCGATCCCGCGACAGCAGTACCCAACAGTGCAGCGACGACCGCGAGGACACCGGCGAGCTTCACGTCAGCGACGATCCCGTACGCACCGAGCAGCCCCGATGCCGCGACCACCACTGTGTAGAACACCTGCCGCACGGTCGATGTCGCGTACAGCAGGGCGAAGATCAGAGTGACGACGTTGACGATCAACGCAGTCCACAGCGGCGCATTCGACGCATCGAACACACCCCACAACACCAGCGCACCGACAGCAGCGGTCGAGACGTCGTAGAAACGCTGACGCGCCGACGCGGGGATTCCGGAACGGATCGGATCGAGAACAGACATGGAGTGCCTTTCGGATAGGTTTCTTCGAGCTACGCGCCGACAGGTACGGTCACGTCTCCCTCGCGAGCGAGGAGAGTCTTGAAGTCAGCGAACGAGATACGGGCACGGCCACCGCTCCCCCAGCCCGCCGACCACGAATTGAGAATCGTCACGTACTCGCCGTGCAGGTTCGCGCCGAGCACCAAATACTCATGCCCACCGATCAGTTCACCGTCCGGGCGGATGAAGAAATCGGCGCCGGTTTCCTCCATGCCGGTGAACCAGTCCGTCCCGACGATCACCGGCCCCCGCTGGATCGCCGACAGGAACTGCTCGAACCCGAACGCATGCCGATACGACGCCAGATAACCCTGCGCGACACCGGCCTTGCACACAGCCAGCCCCGAGCTCCCCGTGTCGATCGGCGGATAGGCACCGGGAATGTCATCGAGGACCGTCGCCATCTCGTACAGCGACAGGGCATTCGACTCCGACAGATACGCGCCGGCCGCACCACGCGACTTCGCGAACGCCTGCGTGTTCAGCAACTGCGCCAACGCGAACCCCGTGCACGCACCCAGGTCCTTCTGGTCGAGGACAGGGGCGTTGTGTCGCCACAGGACGGTCCGCAAAACCGGCGCCGGTTTCACCGCGAAACGGCGCGACCGATCATCGTGCTCGACGACCCGGCCGAGACCACCGCTCACTTGTCCTCCACCGGGGTGTCGGCACCGTCAGCGTTGAGCAGTCCGACGGTCTGCTTCGGGTTCCAGAAGATCCGGCCATGCTCGAAGTCTTGATACGCGCCACCGTCGAACACGACCTCGTTCGACGTCGGCCACCCGAACGGTCCCGTCTCGAACCCCGATCGCTTCCACCGCTCCCCGATCAGCCCGGTGACGACGAAACCGGGCTGCCCATTGCGGCGATACAGGACACCCTTCTCGTATGCCTGCACGTCGCCATCGGGCAGCACAGTGTGAAACGCGATCGGATACCCGAGAACACCGGTCTCCCACCCCAGCTCGCTGTACGTCTCGAACAGATGCTTCGGCACCGGACGCGCACCGGTCTCCGCCGTCCAGTAGATGTAGCCGTTCTCGTACTGCGCGTACCGGCCGCGCCCGTCCGGGGTGGTGAGCTCGAGCTGCTGGGTGATCTTCGCTCCCAGCCATGGCGACGCCTCGTACTGCACTGCGATCGCATTCGGTGCCGGAGCCGGTGGAGGCACGACGACCCCTTTCACGTTCCGCTCGATCGCCGCGATGAATCGGTCCCACGGAAAGTTCGGGCCGACATCGGTATGACTACCGATACCCAGCCCTTTCGTGATCCCGTAATGGTCAGTCCCGCCAGCGAGACCGCGACGGATCTCATCCCAGCTGAGTGTGCGGAGGTTCGCGAAACCGTACTTGCGGGCGTCCTGGACGAACAGGAACGCCGCGTAATCGATCGCGGCACCGAACCTGTCCAGCCACACATCCCGCGACTGCGCTGCCCGGGATCCACCGAAGCACAGATTGATCGAGTACGAGTTCGCGTCGAGCACCGACCAGGACGCACGATCGGTGTCGACGACATCGACACACAGCTCGTTGTCGATGCTGTAGTGATACGAGACCTGCGAGCTGGCCTGCTGCAGATAGTTCGCGAGCGACTGGGCGGACCCGTTGCCCTCCTGCGTGTGTAGCACCCACAGGCGAGGCTTCGATCCCCACCGCTGAGAATGGTTCGGACTGCGCCCGATCTGATTGATCTCTTTCATCTTCGACGCTCCTGAAGGTGCAGTAGGCGCAGCAGGCGGTACGACCGGAACCGATGACTCCCCCGGATAAGCGGACCCTGCCAGCAGCGGCAATGGATTGAGCACGTCACGTTCGTTGCGCTTGTCCACGTACGAGTAGCGATGCCACTCGAAATGCAGATGCGGGTCCACGCCACCGTTCCCGGGACCCTTCACCGGATTGATGCGGGCGATTCGTTGGCCGGCCTCGATACGCTGCCCGACCTTCACCTCTGGGATCACATGCCCGTACACGGTGCACCCCGCACCGTCCGCAGTCGGATGATCGACAACGACCCAGGCACCGAACCCCGAAGCGGAACCGGAATACTGCACAGTCCCGCCCTGCGATGCGAACACCGGCAGACCACCAGAGCCGCCATCACGCCCGAAATCGACGCCCCAATGGACAGCCTTACGCCAGTCCTGCCAACCGAACGTGTCGGTCACCTTGTGCCCACGAGCGAGCGGCCAGTAGCGGGTCAACCTCGGTCACCTCGGGACATGTCAGCGAGATGCCCGGCCCGAGGCCAGCAGCAGATACCAGCAAGAATAGACCTGGTCAGCTACACATCAACGGACGTTCCCTCATCAGGAACCGCGTCGACCACGTTGTACCCAGCCAACGCCAACGCCTTCTCGTGATCAGCCCACCCCACCAACGACCCCGGCAATCGGTTCATCAAGTGCGCAGAACCATCCTCACGCGCACCGACAATCACCGTCTCGTCGTGCTGAGTGCCAGGCATATCAACGGCGAACACAACCACGAGATCATGCCCGTCGAGTGGCTCCGACAGTCGGTAGTGGTGCGCGACACCGGCATAGCCGCCGATGTCGGTTCCGATTCGTGTGGCTGTGGGCATCAGATGAACCTTTCGATGATGTAGATACGGCCGGCGCTTCCGCGACCGCCTGCTGAGAACGACCCACCGAACGCTGTGCCGCCACGGATCGAACCGCCGCCGCCACCACCTGACGGGAATGCACCTACGCCGCCCGGGCTCAGCGCAGAGCCGCCCGCGCCGCCTGCACCGCCACCGCCGCCGGTTGTCACGGCAGAACTTGGCGGTGTTCCGTTTTGGCCAGGTGATGTGCCGCCTGGTGAGATTCCGCCTTGCCCGCCTCTACCGTGTCCAGTCGGTCCTGCGGTGCTGTCTGCCGAGCCGCCGCCTCCACCGCCTCCACCGCCGGCCAAGCTGTACTCAGAGGTTGAGTCGCCACCCGGAGCACCGGCGGCAGGAGCCGGGGATTGGGTGCCGCCCCTACCTCCATCGCCGCCACGCGGTGCCCCAGACCCACCCGCACCACCGGGAGCGCCGGTGTTAGTACCCGCGCCGCCGCCACCGCTGCCACCGCCTGCGGTGAGGTATGTGGCGATTGCTGAGTTGCCGCCGCCAGCGCCCACCGCCTGACTTGTTGCCCCACCAGCTCCGCCAGCGCCGACATAGATGGGCACGGGGTTGAACGTCTCGCCGGTCTTTGGAAGAAACGATGCCGGAATGTTTGTGACGACAGCTCCGCCACCGCCACCGCCGCCGGCACCGACGTTGTTGTATGAGCCGCTATTTCCTGCTCCGCCGCCAGCGCCGCCACCGAGGATCACGACGTCCACTGACACGAGCTTGGGCGATGGGTACCAGGTGTTGTTGCTGTCGAACACGATCGCGTTGCCCTGCAGCGTGAGTTGGTCGAACGCTTCAACGAGTGCGGTGATCTGTTGCGTGTGGTCATTCATCGTCGCGTACTGCTCAGCGGTGTAATTCTGCACAGAGGGCGATAGAAAATTGCTGAACAAACCGCCAGTAATAGCTCGAGCAATCATGCTCAAGAGGCCACCAACGAGATTTCCCCGCGCAAACTCAGCAGCGGCCAACAAATCCGCATTCGACAACCCGGCCGCGATGTCCGGGTCGTAATCTTGCATCGCAGAAATCTCCGCAAAAGTCAGAGACTTCTGCGGAATACCGCCGTCGGGCGAAGTCACTCGAGCCCCTCAGCGTCCTTCATCTGCTGGCGAACACCAGCGTCGGCACCGTCGATCAGTTGCTGCCGGATCTCTTCGGACTTGAGCGCGGCGCGCATCGCGGCGATCTTTCTCTTCGTCCACCCCTGTGGATCAGGCACCACGACGGGCCGCTCGGGGTCTGCTTCCTTCGCCGCCTTACGCCCCTTGACGGGCGGCTCCCACGTGCCGACGTTCTTCTGCCCACCGACCGCAATCGCAGAAGACGGCGGCACATAGATATAGCGAGGCTCCGTCGGCGGCGAGCAACCCAGGTTGTCAAAAATATGTATGGCGCACAGCTGCTTCAGCTCGGCCGGCATGTCGAAGTTCACCCCCGCCTCGGACGGGATCGCATTGAACACATCGATATACGGGTGGGCATGCCGACGGGCGATGACGATGTTCGTCTGCGGATCCCGAAGGATGCCGTCTTTCTCGACGGTGCGCTGTCTGGGTGGCACGAATCCTCCATGTCGGTACGCAGGGCTACAGTTCAACTGTATCCCTGTTCACTATGAACAGGAGATGCCCCGCAGGTGCGCAAACACCCCGGGGCCCGACCGACTACTGAGGAGTCGATATGTCGAACGGTACCTGCTCCATCGCCGAATGCACGACGCCCGCCAAGACGCGGGGCTGGTGCGAGATGCACTACACCCGGTGGCGTAGACACGGTGACACCGCCGCCACCCTTCGCTCCAGGGAAGACACCGTGGCGGCGGTCCTGACGCATCACATGAAGGGTGACGCACCCGAAACCGGCTGCTGGCTGTGGCCGCACACGATCGCCGACACCGGATACGGAACCTTCGTCCACGCGGGCACACGCTATGGCGCGCACCGCGTTTCACACGAGGCATTCAACGGACCCATCCCAGACGGCATGTGCGTCCGCCACACATGCGACGTGCGGGCCTGCATCAACCCGGCGCACCTGATTGTCGGAACCCAAGCCGAGAACATCGGCGACATGGTCGAGCGGGACCGCCAGTGCACTGGAATGCGCAACGGCCAGGCGAAACTCACCGACGCACAGATCGCAGACATCAGGCGGCGGTACGCACTCGGCGGCATCACCCAGTACCAACTCGCGGACGAGTACTCCGTCCGACAGCCTGCAATCTCCCGAATAGTACGAGGCTTGCGCTGGAAAAAGCAGCCCATGTCCGCTTAACCGCAGGTCAGCTCGACACCCCCACGGCCTGCAGCACACCCCGGATCTGCTCCGCCTGACGCGCCAGGATCGCGCTGGGCGCGTCGATGGGCTTGTCGTCGCCGACCGCCACAGTCCAGTCCGCGTCGGTGCCGCGGTCCCACGTGCACTTGCGGGACGCGACCCGTTCCGTATGCAGCTTGTTCCGTCGGCCGTACTCGAACGCGACCCGGTCGCCGAGGTCGAAGTGCCGGCCAACCCAGTACGGTGCACCGTTGCGGACGGTGAACTTGTACGTCTGCATCGGGCGGGAACGCCACATGCCGACACGGATCGCCTGCAGCGCCGATAGGGAGAATCCGGTGCCGCCGGATGACTCGAACACTTCGCCGAGTGGTGGCCCTCGGAGCCCCATTTTCGCTTGCCTGAACGGGTTTCCGGCGCGGTGGAACGCGAGGACGACATCTTCGACGACACTGTCGAACAGGCCGAGGGTCAGTCCGGGGTTGCCGAACATCGCCCCGATGTAACCCAGGATTCCATTCACCAAGAGCTTGAGGCCAGTATTCACCCAGTCCGGGCTGTGTCCCCCAGTCACCACAATGGAGGCGTTCGCCTTCAGTCGGTGACGCTCCCACGACTGGATGCCCGACGCCCCCGTCTGGTGCGACTTCCGGAACGCGACCCACGGTTCCTTGATGGTGCCGAGGAACCCCGTCAGGTCGTACTCGGGCTGATTCACGTTGTACGAGAACAGGGTCGAGACTTCGTTGATGAGGTCGTCGGCGACGGTCTTCGAGAAGTGCAGCAGCCCGTCGAGGAGGGTGCCGGACGGGCCGCAGTAGCCGGACTGGTCGATGACGTCGACGGTCAGCGTCGACTGCGTCAGGGTGAAGTGGCCAGGTGCGGGCTGCGGATCGCCGGGGAACCAACGCTTCAGCACGATCCGCAGTTGCGCGTCGGACAGGGTCGGTGCGACGACGTCGTGGAACATGCCCATGCGCGTCGACAGGACCGTCCACATCGACGTGTCCGTGAGAACGTTGCCCGGCAGGACGACGATCGGCCAGTTCGACGGGATCAAATTCGACAGCCACGAGCCCGGGTCGAACAAGTTCTCCGGCAGCGCCCACAAAGGCGCGAAACGTCGCAGCAGGTTCAGGAACAGGAGCGTTTTCACGCCGGTCACCGCGGGCCCGGCGTAGGCGTACAGTTTCGGGAACTGGAACTCGGCCGGGAAGAACGGGTTGCAGTAGCACACAACACGTTTCATGTGTTCGTACTCGGAAATGAACTTCAGAATGAAGAACTCTTGACCGTCTTCGGTGCCCTGCTCGACGATGTCCTGCACGATGCCGGTCCACTGCACCCCGGACACGATGATGCGGACGTGGACGTCCTCGTCGTCGTCGAGCTCGTCGTCGATCCAGTCGGCGAGCTTGTGGGAGCCGAACATCTTGATCTCGGCACTGCCGGTGTCGTTGAGGATTTCCTCGGCGCTGCCGGAGATCTCACCGACGACGTGCTGGCGGGTGTCCCACGTCCAGTTTCCGTCGAAGATGTCGCACTGCGCGGGCTTGCGCATCTGCTCGTGGAACTGCTTCTCCATCGCCTCGATCTCGGCGCGGACCTGATCGCAGTTGAGCATCGTCGGAGTCGTCATCAGGCTTCCCCGCCCCAGCAGCGCTGCCACCGTTGCGGCGTGTACATGGTGATCTCGGTGTTCGCGGTGCCGCCCTGGATGCGGAGTGGGGCCATGAACGGCGTCGTCAGCGACTCGGGGATCGGGTCGTCGTCGAATGCTCGGGCGTTGAGCTTCGCCCACTGCAGCGAGTTGTCACGCGTCAGCAACGTCGGCACCAGCGGGTCGGTACGCACGAGGAACTCGCGGCCGGCGGACAGGGTCGGCATCTGCACGATGCGGCCGGTGTTTCGGTCCGGCAGCCACACTGTCGTCGGTGCCTCGAGCTGATTCGACGCGAACAGTGGGTACGTCGGTTGGTCGCCGAAGTTCTGGATCGGGACCATCGCCTCGTAGACACCGCCGCCGATGCTGGTCATCTCCGACCGCTTCACGGTGTACCGCAGTTCCTGCGACTGCCAGTCCGGGTCGCAGGCGAGGGCGATGATCTTCCACGCCGCGAACCGGTTCAGCCCCGGCCCTTTCCGGAGCATGTCGTCGGGTGCACGTTCCTTGCGGACCAGGATTTCCCGCGGTTCCGAGCGGTGCGAATACAGGCGCAGGACGCAGTCCTTCTTGAACGACCAGAACTTCCACAGTCGGTTCTCGACGTCCTCCCACTGCGCCGGCGTCGCGGCCTGTGTACCGAGGGTGAACTCGAGGATCCGTTCCTTCTCCCGAGGAATGTCCGACGGTCGAGATCCCTTGCGGTACGCGGACTCCTGCCGGATCACCGTCGCGTCGGCGTGATAGAAGCCCTTGTACCCTTCGGCGAGGGTGACGCCCTGCCCCTCGAACTGGGGCGCGTAGATGTCGAGGGTGTCTACGTCACGCCCCAGGTTGTCGCGCCGAATCAGCTGCATCGGCCTCGCGAGGCCCTCGGTCTCGTCGCAATATGCGGACGTCATTGCTACCCGCCGTTTCTCGTAGTGACAGTGGCGGGGGTGGTGCGATCGTCGAGCATGCGGCGCATCTCTTCGCTGGCGCGGCGCTCGTCCATGTTCTGGAAAACCATGGTGTCGGCGAGCTTTCCGTCGCCCGAGCCGTACGAGTTCGCTTCGGCGCGCTGCGCCATCATCGCCTCGTACGCGGAGTTCACCTGACCCGATGCGAGACCGCCGAGGCCGAGTGGTGATGCGAGATCACCGGCGATGGAACCGAGAGCCTCGTAGCCCCACTTCTCGGCTTGGGTGCCGAAGTTCTGGTCCGCCGCCCAGCGGTTGCCGGCGTCGATGCGTTCGGCCCACGACCCGGTCCCAATGCTGTACGGGTCGTAGTCGCCTCCGAGGTCGCCGCCGGTGTTCGGCAGGGAATAGCCGGTCGTCGCAGACCGCACCGCTGCCGGGTCGTACGCGGCCGTCGACGGACCGGACAGGTCCACACCGCCGCCACCGGAATACATGCCCGAGTACGTCGGAGCGGATCCACCGTCCCCACCGCCCGGTGTGCTCATGCCGGGGAGCTGGTCGCCACCGACGAAGAACTCCGGAGGGAAATGCGCATGATCGGTGAACGCGGGATCGTTCGCACCGGCAGCTCCGCCACCGACCTGGCCGTCGCCGCGATCTCCACCCATCTCGACGTTCGTGCCATCAGGGAGGGTGCCGGCGGTATGCCCGCCGTACGGTCCACCGTTGTACCAACCGAACGACAGCGACCCTGCCGGGCCGACACCGGGGACGGCACCCATCGCAGCCAACGACTCGGCCATGTTCCCGGTAGCGAACCTCGACCCGAACGGATCCTTACCGGTGGCATAGTTCGCCAGAGCAGACATCGCTCCGGAGCAGTCACCCCAGTTGACGCCACCCCACACGTATTCGTCGCCTTCGAGGCCGGCCATCCGCGGGAACTGGTTGACCTGCTCCGCAGATACCAGCCCACCGGTGGCGTAGCCGGGGATACCGCCGACCATCCCTTGCAGGAACTCCGGCGACGGCACCCACCCGTTGTTGATCGCCTCGAGCAACGGCAGTGTCCGACCGGATACCGACTGCGCCTTCGTGATGTATGCGAGGTGTTCCTTGTTGGAGATGCGGATGACGTTCGCGTCGTCGGTCGGGCCACCACGCCCCGAGAACACGCCACCGAGCGCATAGCCGGGAGCGCTCGTCGACATCGTCCGAACCGGGGTCGCCGACCCCTGCACCGCATTCGATGCCGGAGCGCTCGTCGCCCACTGCACCATCGACGACCCGATGTCGGAGAACCCGATCGTCTTACCGCGCCCCGGGATACCGGGCAGGTCCGGGATCTTCACCTCGGGGATCCGCATAAGGAACTTGCCGATCTCACCGACCGCGAACTTGATCGTCGACACGATCGTGTCCCACACCGACTTGATCTTGTCGCCCATGCCGGAGAAGAACCCACTGATGGATTCCGTTGCCCCGGAGATGAAGTCCCGTGCGCCCTGAATGTTGTTCATGACATCGGTCAGTCGGTCGGCCCATACCTGCGCGAACGAGCGGATGCCTTCGACCACCAACGGCAGGACGTACGTCGCGAGGAACTCGATCGCCGACGTGATCGGCGGCAGCACGGTCTGCACCAGCACCATGAACAGGTCGATCAGGACCGGCAGCAGGTCCACGCTGATCTGCACGAGCTGTGGAATGAACGGTGCGAGCGCCAGGATGATCCGAGAGAACGAGTCGATCAGCGTCGGCAGCAGTGGGGTGATCTGCACCAACGCATCCGCGATGGCGGTGCCCAGCTGCATCGCCACTTCAGCGAGGATCGGAGCGAGCTGCTCAAGGACCGGCCCCATGCCGTCGAGGAACTGCTCAATGACCGGCCCGAGTGCGTCGAAGATCGTCGTCAGTGCCGGCGCGAGTGCCTGCACCAACATGGAGATGACCTCGGCGACGACCGGCAGAATCGGCGCCAGCGCAGTAACGAGCGACGCGAATGCTTCACCGAGCGGGCCGATCGCCGGAGCGAGGGCATCGAACGCCTCGATCAGTGCGCCGCCGAGGGTCTGCAGGATCTCCGACAACGGCGGGATCAGGGGGATCAGCGCGTTGCCGAGGGACGAGAACAGGTCGGCGAGGACAGGCATGATCGGCGTCAACCCGACAGCGAATGCGTTGATGAAGTCCGTCAGAGCAGGCATCAGCGACTGCAGGGACACTGAGAACGCGGCACCGAGCACACCGAGTGCGGGTGCCACGTTCTTGATCAGGTCGCCGATCGACTGGAACAACGGTCCGAGTGTCGGGCCGACATAGTTACCGATCTCGATGAGCCCGTCGAGCATCGAGTTCAGTCCGCCGCCGAGTCCGGACAGGATGTCGCCAAACGTGGAGATCAGCGCGGTCAGGGAGCCGTTCTCGAATGCATCGGTGAACGCCTGTCCGATACCTCCGAGGAGATCACCGAGACCCTTGCCGACGTTCGCCATCGCCGGTTCCGCGGCTTTCGCCATGTCCAGGAACCCGGTCGTCGCCTGCGCCAGACCGGGCTGGATCGCGGTGATCAGCGTCGACGTGCCCGCGAACGCCGCCCGCAGTCCGTCTTGCGCCTCGGCCGACTCCCAAAATGCAGCGAAGTCCTTCGCGGCACCGTTCATCGCGCCCGCGACGTCGGTCATCCCCGCCTTCAGCGTCGGCAGGGACGTCTTGGCCAGGTCGGTGAACACGGTGTCGAGGTCCGCAAACATCGCGTCCTGCACACCCATCCGCAGGTCTTTCCACGCCGGCCCGAGGTCGCGCATCGCGAGGACAAACGACCTCGCGTTCGGCGACAACTTCGCGAGCGCCTCAGCGACCTTGTCGATACCGCCAGCAGCCGGGGACTGCGCGTCGGCCAGTTCCTTGACGGCGTCGATGAGGTCGCGTTCGGATTCCTTGACGGCGTCGTTCGCATCGACGACCCGCTGTTTCGCGTCGACGACCTGATCGGAGCCCTCGACACCCTTGACGTTCGCGTCGTACGTCTCCTGCGCGAGGTCCTTGTTCCGGGCCTGCACCTCGAGCAGACGCTGCTCGGCCTCCTCGACCCGCAGGACAGCGCGGGCACGTTCGTCGGGGTTGTCGAACTTTCCGGTCGCGAGATCGCGGCGTGCTTCTCTGATGGAGAGCAGCGCATCCTTCTCGGACAGTGACGCGCCACGCAGGGCGATGTTCAGATCCTCGATCTGGTTCACCTGGTCCTTGCGGGCGCGCGTGAGGTCTTCCTCTGCGTCCTGCGAGTCCTTCTTTGCGCGGGCGACGGCCTTCTCGGCCTGCTCGACACCACGGGTCGCGGACTCGATCGCTTTCGCTTGGGCTTTCGCGTCGGTGCCCGCACTGGCTGACTGGTCCGAGAACGCACTGAATGCGTCGGCGATACCACTGAGACCGACGACCGCTGTTGATGCGCCAGCGAGGGCAGCAGGCCCGAGCGCGGCCAGCCCACCGGCCAACGCACCGACAGCACCGAGAGCTGTACCGGCCGCGCCACCGATCGCGCCGACCAACGATGCGACACCGGCGACTTTCAGGCCGGTCATCGCGCCGAGCCCACGGCCACCGCCACTGCGACCGCCGCCGAGGCCTCCCCCGCCACCGCTGCTGTTGATGTTGACCCGCGTCGTCCGGTCACGCGTCAATGCATCGAGGCGTGCACGGAACGCCGCCTCACCCTCCAGGTCCAGGCCGACAGGGACACGAATGTTCGCCGTCGCCAACTGCATCCGCAGCTCGGACGCGAACCGACGGACCTCGGCCGTAGACACCGTCAGGCCGACCTTGATCCGGCCCTCGGGAAGGCTCGCCAGACGTGCCCGCAGCACGTCCTCGTCGAGCACCGGGATCACGTGAAGCATCGGTCGGCGACCGGTCTTGAAGCGTTCGTTCAGCTCCGCAACGAACTTCCGAACCTCGGTCGCGTTGATCCGCAGACCGACATCGACCTTCAGGTTCTTGATCTCGCGGAGGTCCTGCCGCAGCCGAGTGGTGTCGACGTTCGGCGTGAACTTGATCTTGTTCAACTCACGCTGAGCAGCCTTCGACGCTTTGATCGCCGCGGCGGTGACCTTCGCCTTCAGCTCTTCGTCGAGGTTGTTCCAGTCGAGCTCAGCGGAGACATGCGCCGACGCGAAGGGCTGAGTCACGCCGCGCCTCCTCGGAACACCTATTCAGGTGCCCGGCCCGAGGCCAGCGGCGTCAATCTTCGCTATCTATCGATCAGGGTATCGGTACAACACCGGTCACAGGCGTCATGTGCCCTGTGCCGCTGCCGCCAATGCTGCGACCGCATCCCAGTCGGCCTGCTGCCGCTCAGCATCCTTGGCCCGTTTCATCGACCTGGTCTGCACCGCCGCCGGCGCGGCCTGTAGCTCGCTGACCAATGCAGCCCGTGCGTTCTTGTCCTCCGCGACGCGGGCCATCAGGAGGTGGAACACCACGTTCGTCGCCCGGTCCGGAGGCAGCTCCATGATGTCGACACCCCGCCCGGTGAGTTCGCCGTCGATGTCCGGCCACGCCTCGATGGCCCTGCGCCACAACACCGCTGCCTGCCAACGAGGGCGCGCAAAGTATGCCTCGGCGATGCCGTCGGCGATCAGCTCGAGTAGCTCGTCGGTGATTCCGCCGTCGATGTCGACGATCATCTTCGCGATCACATCGGACACCGCGGGGTCTTCGGTTGTCCCGAGGATCATCGGGATCGGAGAGTCAGCGAGCAGCATCCCGACGACGACCCGGAGTGGCTGCTGCGCCAGCGCGACCTCGATACCGTCGAGGGACCAGCCGTCGACAGGTCGACGCCACGCAGCAGCCGGCACCGATCAGTTCTTCGAGGACTTCTTGGCAGCCGCTCGACGATCGGCGCGGTTCTTCTGGTTCTTCGGCAACAGATCCTCTGCGTGCCAATGCTTCGCGAGGCCCTCGATGACATCCATGAGGATGTTCTCGTCGAAGTCGGGGCGCTCGATGTAGCGCCACAGCCAGTCCTTCGAGATCGGCGTCAGCACGGTGGAGAAGAACCCGAGGATGCCGTTGATCTGATCGAACTCCGTCGCGTTACGCGACAGGGAACCCATCAGCACCAGCATCGAACCTCGCGTCGGCTCGTACGCCTCGAGCGCGTGGGAGCCGATGGAGAACGTGATCGTCTTCCGGTCCGCGAGATCGCCTTCGACGTCGTCGGTACCGAACTGCAGATCGTCGGGAATTACCAACGGCTCGACGTCGTCGACATCACGATCGAGGACATCAGCTGCACTGACATCCGGCTCGACAGCGAGCTCGGTTTCCTTCTTGGCGCGGGCGCGTGGAGGCATGAGGATCCTTCTCAGTCGTTGGCGTGGGGTGTATCTCGAACGAGGGCATCACCGAACACGTCCTTGAGTGCACTACTCAGGAACGGGGACGGCGGCGAACCCTTCACGCTCTTCGCGAACACGAAGGGCCGCTTGTTCTTCGGGAGGTTCCGGACACCCTGCGGGAGCGGGCCCATCATCTTCCCTTTCCGGAACCGCAGTGCTTTCGCGGTGACCGGGACGATCGGCTTACCGTGCGGGCCGTAGATGCCGGTACCGCGGTGAACCCACATCGCGTGCTCCAGTGGCGATCCGACGCGGACATGGACGCTGTCGCTACGCACGGTGACGAGATGTGTGATCGATGCTTTCAGTCGTCCCTCGTCGGTCGGGCAGTGTGCGCGAGCGAGGTTGACGACTTCCTGGCCTACGCGGTCACCCCACCGCACACCGGCGATGCGCATGCCGGCGTCGATGTTCTCGCGGTGGATTTCGGCGTGGCCGGCCATGACTATTCGGTGTCTTCCTTCGGCTTGCGAGCGCGGCTGGTCTTGCGGGGTTCCGTTGCGGTTGGCGGCGTGTCGTCATCCTCGGCTGTTTCCGAGTTTGCGTCGTCGCCGACGGTGACGTCCCACTTGGACTCGTCAGGAGCGGCATCGGCTTCGGTGTACGAACCGACCAGGCTGTTCGGCTGCTCGTCGGCGCTGCCGTGCTTCTCACCGAAATGGAAGTCGTCGGCTGTCATCGGTTCGCCGTCCTCGATGGTGACCTTCTCGTCCTCGTCGACGATCTCGATCCGGCCGTCGGCCAGCATCTGGTCAACGCGGGCACTGCGTTCGACAGTGAACACCGCCCCGGGCTCGAACTCGACGGTGGACTGCATGCCTCGAACAGTTATTTCGCTCATGCGATCAGGATACGGTGCGGACAGTCACCCTTGTCACATATGACGCGGGTCGCCTTCCAGTGGCTCCACCATGTCGTCGATCGCCGGGGGAACCATCTCGCAGTCGCAATGCACATCAGCGCGGACCGTGACGTCCATCGCGCCGCCGTGGACACCGCCACCCGCACGAGGAATCCACGTGCCGAGGACGACTTTCTCGTCGGGCCACGCGCACAGTGCGGCCTTCCGCATCGCCGCAGCGTCATCCATAGCGTCGCGCGCCATCGAGTCCAGCTCGGGCGCGTCAGGCACCGCGTTCTGCTCATCGTTGTAGGCGCAGCGGTCGACGACCATCTCGAGAGTCACCGCGTACTCGTGCGGATCATCCGACGACAGCAACCGGGCCGGCGTCGGGAACGACGACACCGCACCGATCATCTTCACCCGCACCGCTGCCATCGACGAGCAGTCCTCGAAGTGCGGCTGGATCTGAGTGCCGGGATGGACGGCAGCCCATGACGGCTCACCGGCCCTCGTCGATGCCAGCTCGTACACCAGCCGGTCGAGCAGGCGGGCCGCGAGGACGTACACACCGGCGTCCATCAGCGCAGCCTCGACGGGGCGCGTGAGTCCGGCGAGTACACCCGAGACCGAGCACGTGCACGCGTCGGGTTCACCGCCGCGATCCACACATCCACCGACGGGATGCCCGTCAATCCTTGGTCGAACAGCATGTACGGGTCGAGGAGCTGGACGTCGACACCCGACCTCGACACCGACTGCGCACGCGCTGGGATCCGGCAGCCCTTACCGTCACCGTGCGCACGCAGGAAGTCGCAGGCGAGGTCTCCGGCCGCGATCAGTCCGGCCTTCGGCACCGGGATGCCACGCAGGTATTCGACGGTGAACGCGCCCTCGCCGTCATCGGGGGCGGTCATGTCCTGCTCCTGCGGCCACACCGCACCGTCGACACGTAGCAGCCACCGACGGTTCCGCACCCGATATGCCGCCGGGTCCAGCACGATCCCGTCGATCATCACGCTCGTGATCGACTCCACCGGGCCGGGCAGCATCAGCTGGTTCGGGCCGATGCAATCACAGCCCGACGAGCAGCCACACGCGCCACCCATGCCGGAGCCGTTGACCAGTCCTGGCCACCAGTACGGGCCCGAATGGCCGGACCCGTGATAGGCGGTCGAATGCTCACGCCGCCCGAAGCAGGGCCGCACCGTCGCCGGCATCAGCCCGAACATCTTCCCCGTCAGCGACCACAGCATGTGGACAGCCATCTCGAGGGCATTCTCGCGTTGGGCATCGGTCGTCGAACCGGCCTGCCAATCAGAGCAGGCCGGTTCGACATCCCAGCCGAGGGGACCTGCCACTATGCGGGCAGTGCGATCGGCGACGGCGTCGGTGCGGGCGGCGGCACCAGAGTCGTCTGCATGTGCAGGTGCTGCTTCGGTCCGATCGGCGTGAGCAGAGGACCTGCCACCGCCGCGGCCTGACCGACCGGAGCCTGCAGGACCACCGGGTAGGGGCCGACACCCCACGGCGACAGCGGGTTCGTACGCGACCCCGAGATGGTGAATGTCGCGGCCTCGTTCGCGATGGAGAAGTCGTCGAGACGGCCACCGGTCAGCCACGGCAGCAGGAAGTAGCCGTACGGCTTCGCCCCTGCACACGCGACTCCGGGATTGTCGGACCAGCCTTCGAGCGCGAAGCTTGTCTGCACGGTCTCACCGATCCGCACACCGACCGCGTTACCGAGGCCGTCGAGGACGATGGGGTGACCCATGATCGCCGAGAAGATGTCGGGGTTGACGCGGTTGAACACGATCGTCGCGTTGACGTACTTCAGTTCGTCCTTCGGCTTGTCGATCCAGTCGATCGTGCCGTCGGCGTTCTTCTGCACCGTCTCGGTGCCCTCCTCGTACTGAGGGGACAGAGCGATCGACGCGAAGCCCTTCGTGGAGATGGTGGACGCGGGGCCGACGATCGGCGCACCGCACAGATCTTCCCTCGTGACGCGGAGAACGTCACCGCGAATGGAACCCCAGCTGGTGGTGGGCATTGGAAACCTCCCGGACGGGCGAATACGCCCGGCCCGAGGCCAGCAGCTCTTACGGTGAAGGATAGTCGCTACCCCTGGCATCAGCCGAGAGGTTGACCGACGACGCTGCTACGGTCGCCGGATGACCGCGCACGAACGCCTCACCCGCACCTCACGGGGGTGGGTGGAATCGGCACCGAAATCGTGCCCAAACGGACACGACCTCGGCCCCGGACATGTCCTCGTCGGCAGTCAGGTCTGCTCTTGCGAGATCCACCACCATCGAACCCATGCGTGCAGGCGCTGCGATGGCGTGATCTACACACCGCCCATGACCGCCGCGTGCACCGACTCCAGCTTCGACGGCCGCGCCCGATAGATCAACGCGCGACAGAGAATCCCGCAGCAGTCAGGCACCGGCCGATGAAACGGGCCATCTCTTTCGAGTCGTTACCGCCTGCCCCGAGATACGTGCTGCCGTCCAGATGCAAGAGGCAGGCCTCCATGTAGTGCTCGATAGCGTCCTGGATCAGACCACGCGAGTCGATACCCGTGCCGTACCGGGCACCCAACTCACGCTCTGACGCTCCCAGGGCCTCGTGCCATTCACTCATGCCCTACCCCTCCTCGGGTGCTTTGCCGATGATGACGTCGTCCGAACCCTCGTAGCGGTACGCGCGGCGTCCGTCCGGGAGCAGTACCCATCCGGCCTGTCCCTCGTCGGTGGGCGGAGTGAAGACGTTCGCGTCGGTCATGCCGTCGAGTATCCCAGGGCGCACTTCTCGCGTTATGCGCCCGTTCGGATCGCGGCCAGACCGGGCGGTGCGGCATGATGGCTCGCATGGAAGAGCGCGGACGGTTTCAGGAATGGCTAGAGAAGTACGACCTGAAGTTCCTGCTCATCGTCGCGGTGGTTGGGTTCCTGTTTGCGGCAGGGGTTGTTGTGTTTGCGTCGTGGTCGGGACTGGCCCAGTAGCGTCGTCGCTCGACGAGGACCGTTCGATGATGCGACGGCCCAGCGCAATCGCGGGGTTCTCCACCAGCCGCGCCAGCACCTCGGCGGTAGCCAAGGACAGGACGAAGACTCCCGCGAACCGAGCCAGTTGCAGCAGTACGCCGCCCGTCCCCGGCGCGATGGCCCTGTCGACCAGTTCCAGGCACAGTGGGTGAAATAGGTAGATGGCGTACGCCCGGGTTCCGTAGTGGGCAACCGCACGGTTCGCGAGCAATCGTTGAATCCATGTTCTCGACAGCAGCACTCCCGGCAAGACCAGGACGGCGACCAGGCCGAACAGGGTGTGCGCGTACCGGTTTGTCTCCACCAGCGGTAGCGACTCGTCGACGAAAAGCACAATGATCAGGCAGCCGAACAGTGCGTAGACGGCCGCTGGCCGCGCCAGGGCGTACACGTAGCGGAACGTCGACTCTGCGTTCGCTGCGATTGCGAGAGCGCAGCCCCCGATGATCGGGAAGTAGATGCCGAAGTAGCCGACGTTGGGAACAAAGCTCGCGACCGCAGCGACGGGTGCCAGGATCGCGACCGCCCGACCGCGAAAGCGACGCACCAGAGGGATACCGAACGCGAGAGCTGGCCACACGAGGTAGAACTTCTCCTCGATCCCGAGGGACCAGCTGTGACTGAACGTCCCGGAACCGGCGAATTCCCCATTGAACGTAGCCAGTAGGGGTAGTCGTTCGAGGTAGTTGCCGGCTCCCGTGCCCTGACCCAGGCCGATCACGAGTAGCGAGAACGTGATCAGCGCGAGGGCGTACAGGGGAACGATTCGGAAGAAGCGACGAATGTAGAACTTCGACAGCGAGATTCGACCGCCCCGGTGCTCCTCGCGCAGCAGCAGTGTGGTGATCAGGAAGCCGCTGATTGCGAAGAACAGTGTCACGCCGAGTGCTCCGTTGAAGGACTCCCACATTGGATCATGTGTGTGCACGGTCAGCACCAGGATGATGCTCAGCGCTCGCAATCCATCAAGAGCTGGCCAGTAACGCGCACCCATGAATGCCTGGTACGACGCGCCGGATTCAGTGTTTGGCCGAGGGCTCGCTGTCACGCCGGTGACGGTACACGCGCCCGACCCTGTCCGCCTCTGGGAGAAATCCGGCTCGGCTCAGGCGGTCGGCGGTTCAGCCCGCTTGGGTGGCGGTGCTGCCCAACCGCCCGTCGCGTGCCAATCTTCCAGATCCTCGGCACTGATGTCGCCGTAGTCCACGGGGCCAAGAGTGCGTTTGAGCCACTCGCGCAATCTTGCGACCAGATTCATCGCGCAAACGCTACACCGAGGCCCCGCGCCACGTGCCATTCCGTCAGGCGTTCGCGAGCGCCACGTCCGCCCCTGCCGGGAAGTACCCGACCAGGTACCGCACGGTGCGGACCTTGCTCGATCCGGCCGGGATGACCTTCGCGCCACCGCGCGTGGAGATCCACGAGAAGTACACCTTGGTCAGCGTGCCGGTGCGATCCTGGATGGCCGCGAGACCGGGTGAGGCGTACTGCCAGTTGTCCATCGCGCCGTAGACGTCGGGCAGCCACGCGAGCGCGGCGACCTTGCCGACACTCGACCACATCCAGGCGGCCGCAGACTTCGAGTTGCCGTAGCGAGCGTCAACCGAACCTGGCAGCGAAAGGATACCGGGGAAGTTCGACAGCGCCGCACGGTCGAACTTGTTCACCGTCGACAGCGACCCGTTAGCTGGGAGCATCGTGTACGCCAGGTCGCAGTCCAGCGCGATCGGGTAGTCGGTCTTGATCGACACCTGCAACCCGTAGCGGTCGAGGATGTAGGTCACGGTCACCGTGAACACCGGCGTCGTCGGAGTATCCGGGTGGTAGACGGTGCTGGTGCGCACGACCTTGAGAAATCCGCCGGCCGCAGGGACGAGCAGATCACCGGCGGCCATCACCGACGCCACCGATGCGTCTCCCGCCGTCACGACGAGCGAAGTCTGACGCTCGTACCCGTGAACACTTCCGACCAGGGTGAGCGTTCCGACGCCCTGCGGTCGGACCTCGTCGGCGAACTCGTACGCCGAGGTCGTGCCGGTCTCGTCGTGCACCGATTCGAGCAGAAACAGCGCCGCGCCCGCGTCGGTGACTAGCGTGGATGCGGTGCCCGAGGCGAACCCGCTGATATTCGTGCGGCCTGCAGTTCGGCTCACCGTGTCCCCGGATGTGTGGGCGGCAGTCGTAGCCGCCGACAGGTTCGCGGTGAACGGAGCCGACGACCCAGTAACCGAACTGACTGTGACGGTTTCGGATCCGATCAGGTACTGCCCAGCAGTCACCAACGCTGAGAGCGGGATGCTGGTAACGCCAGACGCCACTGTGCTGGTCAGTGTGGCAGCGACCGGACCGTAACCCGTGGACGTCATAACGACAGGGTGCGCGGCAGGGGTGAGGTTCGCTCCCAGAGTCATGGGCACGTCGTAATTCAAGGACGACGCGTACTGATCGAGCACCCGGTCCGTCGGGTTCAGAGTGCCGCCGTTAGCGACCAGGATGCTCGGCGCATACCGACCCGCATCCACGAGCTGCTGTGCTGTCGGCAGCATGTTCGCCAACGTCGCGTCCCCACTGACGGCGATCTTCGACAGACCACCGGATGTGGTCTTGATCGATCGCCAGCCGATCGACGTCGATCCTGCCGGTGCCGTCCATGTCACGGTCGCGCCCGCCGCGGTGCTGTACCGGTAGAACCCGCCGTACGCGAGCAGCTGTGCTGTGCCTCCCGACCACGTGCCAGCGAAGGCAAACGACGAGTCGGCGTATGCGACGGACAGGAGGGCCAAGCACACCCGGCACTGACCGAGCTGGTTCGCGCCGTAGCTGTAGGCCGGGGGCAGGTTGGTGCGATACGGCAGCGCCCACTCGACGTAGCGCCCACCACCGATGCCGTGGACGAAAAAGTAGTCGAGATCGGTCGTCGCAATCGGGGCCGCACTGGAGTGCGCGGCCGTCGACGGAGCTGCGAGCGTCGCGGTGAACGGATTCGACGATCCGGTCACCGCAGTGATGGTCACCGTCTCGGTGTCGACGAGGTACTTGCCGGGGGTGAGCTGCGCGGCGAGCGAGAGCGTCGTTGCCCCGATCGCAGATGCCGCCGCCAGGGTCGTGGCGGTACGACTAGCCGTCGGCTTCGCAGCGCGCAGCGCGACCCCGGACGGGCGGCCGAGGAAGATCGACTGCAACCGGGCCACGCCCGCCGCTGCTTCGGCGTTGACGACGGCTCGTTCGGCTGCCTCGACGACACCGACCTTGGATGCGACAGCAGTCACGGCGGACGCTGCTGCGGACGACGCAGCCGACGCAGCCGTAGCCGCGTTGGCTGCCGTGGTGGCCACGGAAACGGGAGCATAACGAGAATCGAGTGCCGTTTTGGTGGCACCGGTCGCGGCGACGATGGCGGCGACCGCTTCGTTCGATACCGGGCCTCCCCCACCACCACCGAACAAGGCGTCGAGAGCAAGCCGAGTGGCGGCTGTGGGCGATCCGATGAGGTCCGCGACTGCGGCGTCGGAGAACGACCGGAAGACCGGCGTCGGAGTGATGGGGCCCGAGTACACCGCTGCATAGCCGGTTGCGACGTACTGGGTGTAGAACGGCGACCAGATGACGTTCGCGACCTCACCCTTCGCGAGGATGGTCGTGGTGATCCGGCCTATGAGCGCGACAGTGTCGCCATTGGCCGGCGGTGTGGGAGATGACATTGGCGTACGCCCTCGTTCCGGGTCTTACGCCCGGCCCGAGGCCAGCAGCTCTACGTGCACAGAATAGCCGTAACCGGCGCCGATTCTCGGGTGCACGCGGTCATCCACCTGCCTCGATCAACGTCCGCAGCTTCGGAGTCCCCGACGTCGGCACCACAATCGGATGCGGCCCCGACGTGAATCCGATGAACTCGAGCCACACCCGATACGGCCCCGGGTCGAGGTTGACGGTGAACGCACCCGTCGCCGGCACCAGCACCGGGAACTTCACACCGAGGATGGTGAAAGCACCGTCGGCGCTGCCGTGCATACCGACGGACTGGAACTTGACGGTGCCCTGGACACCGCCGAGCATGCCGTTGCGGAACTGTTCGGTCACTGTGGTCACTGCACTGTCCTCACGTCGGGTTCGGTGCCAGAGGAGGCCCGCCACCGGGGCGCGGGAACGGCGGTGGCGGCGGGAGGGTCCAGCCGTGAGCTCGGGCCTCGGCCATGACCTCGCCCTGCCACTCGCGTTCCTTCTCCGCCCAAGTCTCGATGACGGACAGGCGCTGACCCATCGCATTCACCAGTGCGGGGTTCATCAGCTGCATCGCGGTCTGCACGAGCGTTTCCCCGGCTGTCGCTTCGCCGTTCGCTGCGTCGGCTGCCATCTTCCGGGACTCGCTGCGCCACTGCCAGAACTTCGTGCCCAGGACAGCGAGGCCGAGGGTCGAGACGATGCCGAACACCTTGCCGACGGTGTCTAGGAGCGATACCGCGTCAGTCACCTCCGGGCCCTCCGATCTTGTCGTCCGGATCGGCAAGTGGGGCCGGGGTGGCGGACTGCGGGTTGACGAGGGCACGGTTGAGCTTGCGGAGGTCACGCCAGATGCGGCGTCCACGGCGCAGTGACGCGACGAGGATCGCCAGGCCCATCAGCATGGGGATGGTGGCGCTACGTCCTTCGAGGAGCAACACGAAGTTGCTCGAGGCGTACAGCGTCCAGCAGAGGGCGAGGATGCCGAGCACGATCGCCTCGGCCTGGCATTCGTGCCGGATGTCGGTGACGGTGCGGTCGCGGTCTGCTTTCCAGGTGGAGATTCTGCCGCCGATGCCGGCCAGGGTGATGATGCCGAAGAACACAAACGAGAACGACGGCCACGCGAGGACGATGGCGGCGGAGATGTCGGAGCCAGGGAAGACTCCGAGGATGCCGACGATGATGGACAGGTCGAAGGTGGTCTTCTCAAACTCGCCCGCGCGGCGGACGATGAGGGCACGCATCAGGCGCTCCGTCGTCGGAAAGCCCCACGGAACGCGTTGCGAATCGCCCTGAGGATTCGCCACACCAGCAGCGAGAAACGACCTGTCGACACAGACGCAGCGGCGTCGATGTGCAGCCACAACACCCAGCCGTACACCACAATCCCGGTCAGGCCTGCGGTCGACTGTGTGAACGCCGCGACCAGGAATGCCGACACGAACAGTGCGTAGCCGGTGGATGCCGCCATGTAGGCGTGGAACAGCAGGCGGTGCCACCACCTGTTCGCGACGAGCAAGGCGACGGACAGGATGAGGAACCCGATACCCCAGACCACTTCGCCGCCGGTCGCGACGACGGTGGTGTACGAGGGGCCACCCACACGGCGAGGGCCACCGAGAAGCATTACTGCTCCCAGTGGCCCTGCCAGGCATGCGGCCCGGAACGGTGACAGTGCACCGACCTCGGATGCCATGGATCAGTCCTGCGCTGCCTTGTGGGTGTCCCAGAGTGCGATCAGTTCGGTGCGGTCCTCGGCGGTGACGTCCTCGGGGATGTCGACGCCTTGTTCTTGGAGGAATGCGAACCATTCGTCGCCGCCGGAACCCTTGCCGCCGCGGGGCGGTTCGTCGACGGTCTCTTTCGGTGCGGTGGTCGGTGCCTCGGCGTCGACGTCGGTGGCATCGACTGGTTCCTCGGCGGGGGCGGTGGGTGCTCCGGATTCGGTGGAGCCGTTGACGTCGACGTGGCCGGCGGGCTCGTCGCCCTGAGCCTCGTCCTTGCCCTCTGCTTCGGTACCGGCATCGGCGTCGTCCGGATCCTCGTCGTAGTCGGCGAGGTCGACCGTCGAATTACCGATACCGAGCTTCGCGGCAAGCTCGTCGGATATGACGAAAGCTGTTGTTGCACCCGAAGTGTCGGTCGCGACATCTGACGGATGATCAGCGGCGGCGAGGAGCTGGCGCGCCAATGCGGGAACGTCGGTATCGGGGCCTGGGATGATCGTGGGCATAGCGTTCTCCTCTACAGGGTGACCGGTACAGCAGCGCGGACACGGTCGTCCCACGCCGGGACAAAGGTGCGTTCGGCGATCGAGAAGATCTCGTTGTTCGATCGGTCGAACGCGGCTGCGTAGCTGTCGGGCCGGTACGTCACTTCGGTGCGGCGCACCACAACCGGGCCTGTCGCTACGAGCCATGCAGTCCCCGCAGCCGGTGCAGCACCGGTCGGGGAGGTTCCCGGGTACGCGCCGAAAGAGAGGCGGTTACCGAGGGCGGTGACCTTGCGGCCGGATTCGGTGTCCATCTGATGCTTCTCGGCGAAGTAGGCACCGAGCTCGCGGGGAGCATGGATGACACCGATACCGACACCGGAGTCGTTGATGTGCTTCTCCAACAGTCCGATCCCCGCGACGAGAGACACCGCGGTCTGGGACAGGACATCGGTTTCGACGGGGTCCATCAGCCGCAGCTTCAGGTCGTTGTCACCCCACAGGACACGTTCGAGTGCGGCCTGCTCACCGCCGGCCAACGCCTGACGGGTGTGCTCGAGCATCTCCGCTTCGGACAGGCCGACAGCGCGGCACGTGAACCCGTTGTAGACGGTAATCGGGGATGCCTCGGTGACCGGCAGACCGTCGTCGACGGTGACCGGGTCGGACGGTCCGGTGTGGCATTCGTACGGGGTGTACTTCGCCGCACCGGGAGGCGGTGTCTGGAACTCGACACCGTTGCGTTCGTGCGGGTCGGTGATGGTAATGAGGTCCGCGGCGGACAACAGTCCATACCGGGACGCCGTCACCGGTGGTGCGGCGACGTACTTCGGGGGCGCGATGACCGCCACGGTTCCTCCTGCTCAGTGAATAGGACTGGGACTACCTCGGGCCACCCGTTGGATCGGTGGCCCGAGGTAGGTCTCAGGCGGGAGGAGCGATCAGACCCTGAGCAGTCAACGCGGCCGGTGCACCCGTCACACCGTTCGTTGCCAGTGGCAGCGTCGCGACGTAAGACAGGTACTGGCGACGCTTCACGAGCAGCTTCTCCTCGGCGAACAGCACCAGGAAGTCGTTGACCTTGATGTTCGTCGAGTCGTACACGGCGTTGAGGGTGATGACGTCACCGCGGCCACGGATGAATGCACCGGGGGCGTGGATGATCGCCTTCACCGACGTCGGCCATGCGGTCGGCACAGCTGCGCCACCGAACCCGGTCGTGATGCCGGTGTAGGCGTCCTGCCAGTCGTAGAGCCACTGGACCGACAGGTTCCGCTGCGTGAACCACGCCGAGATCTGCTGATCGGTGATGTTCAGTGCCTCGTTGCGCGACCACCCGGAGGTGACCGCCAGATCAGCGCGAAACACTTCCTTCACCCACAAGGGAAGCTTCAGCTCGAGAGCCATGGTGTCGGCGGCGCGGTACTTGTACCGGTAGTGCGTCGCGAGGAGCGACAGACCGTTGAGCACCGCGGTGGAGGCCGACGGCCCGAACGCCAGAGTGCCGGCCGAGGTGGACTGCGCCTCGACCTGACGGATCGACTCGGCGTTCACCTTGTGGGCGTGCGCGACGAGTGCACCGCGGGTGACGCGCTGCGTCAGCTCCGGGTACGCATCGTTCTGCAGAATGCCTGCCTCGATGCCGGTGTGGACGACACCGGCGCGGGTGTCCTCGAAGTTGGTGCACGGCACCCGGTATACGGCCTTCGTGTATCCGGCGATGGCCTCGGCTTCGGTCTTGACGACACCGATGCCTGCACCCGAGAAGAGGGTGGAGAAGTCGGGGCCCTCGGTGGTGCGGATGCCGCCACGGTTGACCTGGACCTCGGGGAGATCGATCAGGTTGGTGATCGCCTCCAGCTCACCGGCGAGTTCGTAGATGGTCTCCGACGGCGAGCACCAGCCACCCGAGGCGACGAGCGATCCACCGGGAAGGCGGGATTCGTCAGTGGCGAGTGCGATGGCGGCTTCGTCACCGTCGCGGCCTTCGACGCCCAGCTCCTTCGGGAACATGTTCGAGATCGATGCGATGCCCGCCGAGACACGCTGGCCGGAGCCACGAATGTCGTCGGGGCCTGCACCACCGGCAACTGGGCCGAGGGGCAGTGCCTTCATGCGGGACACGGCAGCCATGGTGAGGCCTTCGATGCCGTCGAGGCTCGATCCCATCGAGACACCGGGGACGTCGGCGGCGGCAGTGATGACCGACAGTGCCGAGCTGCGCTGCTCCACAGGGGCGGTCGCCCTCGGGGCCGTCGCCTTGATGGCAGCGAGATCGACGCGTGCGCGACGACGGGGGGTCGGGGTGTTCGATGCGGCGAGGGACTCGGCCGGTGCAGCATCGGCAGGTGCTTCGCCTGCGGGAGCGGCATCGACGGGTGCGATGTCGGTGCCACCTTCGGGGTGGACCTCGGCAGCAGCGTCAGCCGGTGCGGCGTCACCCTCGGCCGGAACCTCGGCGTCGGTCGGTGCGGGCTCACCCTCGGCGGGTGCAGCCTTGGTGACCTTCGCCTTCAGCTCGTCGAGCTTCGCAGCGCGATCGGTGACGACCTGCTGACGACGACCCTGCTCAGCTCCGAGGCCTTCGATGACCTCACCGAGCAGCTCGACAGCGGTGGTCGCGTCGTCGGAATCCTTTGCGCCGTCGAACAGTTCGTTGAACTGCTTCAACGCTTCCTTGTTCAGGGCGGAGATATCGAGTGTGGGGTGTTCTGCGAGGAAAGCAGTCAGGGCTTCGATGCCTTTGCCGGCTTCGGCTTCCTGCACTGCGTTGACGAGATCCTGAAGGGTGATGTCCACCGCGGGCCTCCTGCGGGTATTCGGGCAACAAGTGCCCGGCCCGAGGCCAGCGGCGGTACATCGCACACTCTATCTTGTGGCGCGCCTGTTGGTCGTGAACCTACTGTTCGATCCTCAGGTACGACCCTCCGGAGGCGTTCGCGGACGCCTGAGCTTCCGCTGCGGTCCCGTACGTGCGGACCGTGCCGTCGGGCATCGTCACCTGATGGATGACGCTTCTCCGCTTACCGCAATTGCATCCCATGGTCAGAACCCGCTTTCTTGTCCGATGATGGTGTCGAGGTGGGCACGGATCTGTGCCCGCACTTCTGGTGTAGCAGCCGAGTCGTCCAGCCCTGCACGCACGTTCAACCCGCGGCGTGCGACATCAGCGACGAGGGTCGGCATCGCGGCAGTATCGAAGTCGTGGTCGGTCAGGATCGAGACGTCTGCGTACAGCTCTGCGATCTCGCTGTTGGTCATCTCGTTCAGTCGCCGACGTGGCCCGAAGATGTCGGGGTCGGTGGGTCGTGGTTCCTCGCGACGGTGGCGTTCGAGTGCGTCGTTGAACAGTTGCCCCATCTGCGCGTATTCACTGTCGGGGTCGATCTCGTGCTCACCGCCTGGTCCGATACCCGTGTGCAGGAACCGTGCGTTGATGCCGTCGCGGATCAGATCGGTTTCGGCGGCGGCGATGTCGTAGTCGCTCAGTTTGCCCTGCAGGAGCCCTTCGGTGCCCCGCTTCTTCCCTGCCTCGTATTCGCTCCACGAGTTCCATTCGCACAGTGCGCGGGTGATGTCGTACATGTCCTTCCTGGGGACCGCGTCGACGTCATCGCCCTTGTATTTCTTCTCGAAGCCTTCAGGGAGGGGGTCCGCCTTGTCATCGCCGCCTGACTTCGCTGCAGGCTTGTCAGAGTCCGGGGTGTCGGGTCCGTCGGTGATGATGATCGACCCCACAGGCTGGCCGTAATGCCGTGCGCCCTCGGGGGTTTCGACGCGACGGTGCCGACCCGCAGCAGTGAGCGCATCCAGGTTCTGGACCCGGTCGCGGACGAGGGACAGACGGCCCATGCGGGCGCGTGACGCAGCGAGAGCGAGGCGGTCTTTCTTGTCACCGTCCCGCTTCTTACCGGGCCACTCCCCCTTCACCTTCCGGTAGTAGGTGGCCGCGAGCCCGTTGATCTGTTCGGGTGTCATCTCGTCGGCGGGGATCTCTTTCTTCAGCTCCCGCACCAGCGTCGTGAACGGGTGCGGTGACTCGGCCCAACGGGCGAGACCCTTGCCTTCGGTCCAATACCGTTCGAGGGGCTTGGCTTTCTGGTCGTCGGTCTTCGCTGCGGTACCGACACGGCGGGATAGCAGGGACAGGCGTGCGTTGCGGACGCGTTGCGCTGCATGGCCGCAGCGGGTCGCCCGGTCGGCTCGTGCGATGACCTGATCGATGGCGATGCGCTTGGTGACCGGCGCCGGTTTCGGCTCCACCTCAGGCTCGGATGGGGACAGGTCGACGAACGCCGACGACGCGATGAGGGTCTGACGGCCCTCGCCGACGTACGCCCGGTTGCCGGCCGGTGCCATGAACCCGGGACTGTTCACGGACAGCACAGCGATGAGCTCGAGGCGCGGCGATGTGCGGGCGTTGGGCCGCAGCTTCCGCCAGTCCCCCGACACTGCCGAATGCTGCACGGTGTGGATCTGCTCCTCGGACAGTCCAGGGAGGAGGCGTCCGGAGACGAACGGGCCGTGTTCGCCGTTGCGGCAGCGGACGAGTGCGCCGACGGTTCCGGTGTTGTCGTAGTGGGCGAGGGTGCCCTGGACGCCGAGGCGGTGGCCGGCGTGGCCGGTGCCGAACGTGATCTTCCCGACCCGTGTCATGCCAGCGGTGGTGGCGACGGGTCCGCCTTGGTGGAAGGCGTTGTAGTCGTCGTCCGGGTAATACGGCGGCGAGACGCACGCATCGGGGAATGCGGCGTGGCAGCCGTCCCACGGCGCGATGTGCCCGTACACGCGGCCGTCGTCGGTGACGGTGACCATCGTGTACTCGTCGGGTTCGGGCTGCTCGAAGTCCGCTGCGTCGTAGACGATCCCCGATGCGACGAGTGCCTCGCCGATGGGTTCGAGGGAAATGTCGCGGACGTCGACGTCGGCGAAGCTGATACGGATCCGGTCGAAGCGAATCGGGCCGGTCTCGGTCAGCTCCGACACATCGAGGCCGTAGCCGGCGGTGACGTGCGGCAGATAGTTGTCGTACGGCTCGGGGATCTCCGGGGTGTCGGTGTCGGCGAGGGCACCATCGACCGCGGCCTTCAGCCCGGACAGACCATCGGCTTCGACGAGGTACACCGAGCACGGTTCGTCACCGTCCGGATTGAATCGTGCATGCCCCATGACCGACCCGAGCAGAGGCGACGCGTAGCCGAGCTCCCGGACAGCAAGTTCGAGGGCGTCGCGTTGCGTGTCGTCCCAGTCGGCCGCGGTGCCGAGGAACGTCAGGGTCGTGTGCAGGACCTCGGGTGGTTCGTAGCCGTCGACGGCGAGGCGGGCGCAGTCCTCCTCCGACGGGACGAGGGCGATCATGGCACCGGTGTGGACCGCCGCGGCAGCGACGAGGGCTTCCTTCGCGTGGACGGGGGTGAACTCCTCCCCGAACACGGGCTCGATGCGTGCCGACTCGAACGCGGGACTGGAGACGAGGGTGACGCCCATCAGCTTCCACGACGGGACGCGGTAGAGCACCTCGCGGACGTCGGGGCCGGGTGGTGGTTCGCCTTCCGCGCCGGCATCCACCCATGCCTGGTGTGCGGCTTCGAGTTCGGCGAAGACCTCGTCGGTGATGACTTCGTCGTTGGAGTCGAGGGGGACTTGTTCGACGGAGATGTCGGACATGTCAGCGGACACCCACCCGGCCATTCCGCGGCCCAGCCGTGCCGCCCAGTCACGCGCCTCCGGGTCGTCCAGATCGAACGGGCCCTCCGCCCACACGTGCCCGTCTTCGACCCACACGCGGGTGATGAGACCGACGACGGCGGAGCCCTTGTGTGCGTCGTCGAGGTACTTCTGCGCGTTCAGTGGCTGCGGTAGTGGACGGACGAGTGGTTCGGCACCGTCGGCGAGGGAGTACTCGCGGCGGTCACCGGAGCGGGTGTTGACGGGCAGGATCGGGCCACGCCACCCCGTCGGCAGTGCTGCCTCGAGGGAATCCTCGGCGGGTGCCATCGTCGGTGCGGTCATTCTGGTCTCCTCGCTGCACAGGGGAACATTGCAAACTGTATCCCGCACACTCAGCTGGTCGGCGGTACTACTTCGGCTTCGACGGTCGGCGGGTTCTCCCCGTAGGTGACTGCGGTGACGGCGAGGACGGTGCCGGCCGCGAGCAGCAGGACGGGCGGTAGGTCGGTGTCGGGGATCGACGGCAGCCACAGGCCCGGGGTCCCGGCGGGGACGGAGATGGACACGTTGACCGCGCCGCCACCAGTGGGTGAGGGTGCACGGTTGGGTGCGAGCGTCGTCGGCAGGAACTCGGGGACGGTGACCTGACTGCCGACGACAGTGTTGAGTCCACCGTTGGCGATACCGAACACCTCGGTGGAGTCGGGGATGCCGTGCCACACCTCGACGTCGTCGACAACGGTGGACGCGTCGATCAGTTCCGTCAGATCGTCGGCCAGCTCGAACGATGCACTGTCGGCGGGGGCGACCTTCAGCCATTCCTCGACGGCCCGGACACGCTGCGGGGTGGCGGCGGACTCTACGAGGACGGCAGGCGCAGGCGCTTCGCTCGGGCTGTCACCCTCATCGGGATCCGCGTCGGGATCATGATCATCTTCCGGGTCTTCGGGGTCTGCCATCCGATCGACGCCATCCACAGTATGTGCACGGTCGTCTCCGTCGTCGTCCACTTCGTGTTGCACGTCTGGACCTGGATCGTCGTCGTCGAGCACGTCGACATCCAGTTCAGGCCCGTCAGCCGGTGCAGCCACCCGGTCAGCATCGCGTCGAGAGTCCGCTTCGGTTCGGTCATCGGGTGTCCTGTCCGTGGGTGTGGGTTCGTCGACTACTTCGCCGGCGAGTTCTCGTTTCAGGCGGGCGACAGCTGCTTCGGTGTCTGCTGTGTCGTCGGGGCCGAGGCGTGCGGCTCGGGGTGCGACGCCGCGGCCACCCCAGATGCCTTGCAGTTCGGACTGCATTTCGGCGCCGGTGAGGATGCGCATGCTGCACCGGCAGTTGATGGTTTCGTGGGCGGGCCCGAACGGGTCGGCGGGATGCTGCAGCTCGGAGACCCCGACGGTGAACGGATCACGCAGGCGCACCATCTGCCCTTCGGCGACCGCATGGGTCAGTCGGGTCCGTTCGTCCGACGTCGCGAGCCACGCCTTGTAGAGGGCCTCGCCGGTGGTGTCCTCGCGGGCCTGAGCTGCCGCGAGCGTCCCCGCGTTCATTGCGCCCTGGATCTCGGTGCGGGCGATGCGTCGGGCCTTCCACTGCCACTCCAGGTTGCGTTCCTCGTGCTGGTCCCACAGTTGCCGACGGCGCGCTTTCAGCCCTCCGATCTCCTGCCGGGGCGTCTCCTCGTCGGCGAGCTTCCGGTCGATCTCCGAGATGTCGGCGCGGACACGACGAGCCGGGGCGTCGATGCCGAGGACCATGCCGATGCGGTCCTGCACCTGATCGATCGACTCACCTTCGGCCATCGCCTCGAGCAGCTCCGGCCGCAGTTCCTCGAACGCGCCTTCCGGCCAGATGACGAGCCGGTCATGCACCTCGGCCATGTGCCGTTCCTGGTAGTGAACGGGGCTGATGTCGGCGATGCGGGACTCGGCGCGGAACTGCTCACCGAATGCTTCGGCGAGGACGGGTTCGACGTTCTCGGTCAGCGCGCGCGCCCACACGGCGAACGAGGCCTGCACGTTGTCTATGTCAGGTGGTTCGTTGTCGGCGGCGGCGGTGAGGACGTCGACGGGTTGATGGAGCACCAGCGCACGAGCAGTGTCGAGCCAGCGGGTCATCGCATCGATGAGGGCGGCGTGGACCTTGCGTTCGCCGGCGCGGAGGCGTGCGTCGTAGCGTGCCCGCTGGATCAGGTGCGGGTCACGCCGCGGCGGCACGGTGGCGTCCCACGTAGCCGTAGCGGCGATGCCACATGTCGATCGCCCACGTCACGACGGCCTGCAGGTCGGCCATCACATCAGACCTGCACGGTGCGCGACCCACCAGCTGAACTTTTCCCACGCGTCCGGATCTTCGACCATCCACGCGGTCACCACCTTTGCGACGTTCGCGTTCCGGATGTCGGTGTCGGGGGTGAGGCAGGCGACGACGAGCTGCGCGAGGATCGGCGCGGACACGTTCTCGGTAAGCCAGGCGACGGCCTCGGCCTCGGTGGCGTTCGGATCGAATGCGGTCACAGTGAGTCCTCCAGGACTGCCGCGAGCGCGGCCTTGGTGTGGGGGGTACGACGCACCAGCAGTTGCCGCACGTAGCGGTCGCAGATGGCGTACAGGTCGGGGCGTTCGGGGAGCACCAACGTCAGGTGCTCCCACGCGCCCTTGAGGATCGAGTCGCAGTCGGCGGTGGTGTTCGCGTTGATCAGCTGCGTGTAGATCAGGTAGTCGGGGGTGGAGTCGATGAGCTGTTTGCGTCGTTCCCTCGAGACGTTGCGGCAGCGTTTGCCGGCCATCTCGAGTGCCCGCAGGACTGCCATTTCGCAGGCGAGGAAGACGGGGTCTTCGGTGGTGCTGACGGTCACAGTTCTTCCCCTGGTCCGGCGTCGCCTTGCGCTGGTGCGGTGTCCTGCCGTGTCGGCAGCGGATTGTCGTTGCCCGACGGTGCGGCGTCGGGTGGGGTGTCGTTCACTTCCTCGGGGGTGTCGTCCGGGACGATCCCCGACAACGCAGCGAGGACATCCGCTGGAAGGTTCGGGATCAGGTACGGCAACAGGGCCGGACCGAGCTGTGGCTGCGCAGCGACGAGAGCCCACAGTTCCCGCGTGGCGCGTTCCTTCTCGTCGGGCATGTCACCGGCACCGAACCCGTTCTCACGCAGCAACGACTCGGCGGACAGTTCCTTCTTGTCGAACAGGGACTGCGCGTCCTTCGACCGGTCCGGACGCAGTTCGAGGGTCGAGGCGTCGACCCAGATCTGATACAGGTGCGCGTCGGGGACACCGAGCTGCTCGAGCGCCGGCTGATACCAGCCGACCGTCAACGCGTGAGCGATCGTCGCGGCCGTCGGCAGCACCGTGAGGGTCACTTCGTCTTCGGAGATCTGCCACGCCGACCAGTGATTCGCGCCAGCGGACATACCGAGGAGCACCTCGGGTGGGGAGTCCATGCCGAGCGCGATGCGCCTGATCTCCTCGGAGCGGAGGTCCTTCGCCTGCGGGTCCAGTGGGGTGGAGAACGTGATGTGCTTGATCTTGTCGACGAACTCGGCCGGGACCTTCGCGATCAACGGGACGAGCGCCGCAGCCGAGTCGGGTTCGGACAGGGCGGTCATCATCATGTCCATCAGGTCCGCGACGAACGGATCGATGTCGTCCTCGTCGTCGCGCTCCGGGTCGCCCTGCCCGGACATGGTCACGATCTCGTTCGGGACGAGCAGCAAACCGGCACCCGCCAGCCGGGATTCGACCTGAGCACTGGTGTGCTTCGACAGCTCCCGCAGCGTCCTCGCCGACGACAGGACCGCACGTGCCGAGCAGTCCGGCAGTGCCGACTGCTCGGGGTCGGGGAGCCAGCAGCGGATGACGAGTTCGTCGTCGCGGAGCTTGCGGGGTTCGATGCCGTTGTTGACGGTCCACGATTGGCCGGCACCGGTCAGCTCGGTCGTCGACATCGGGTCGAAGCGGTGCTGCCCGTCTTCGTCCTGGGAGACGACGAGGAGGCTTTCGCCGGTGAAACCGAGCTGCTGCGCGGCCCGCTTCACGGACTGCTGTGTCCGTGCCCTGGATCCGAACATGCTGTTCGACAGGTCGAAGGCCGGGCCGTCGGTGACGGGCTGTGGGTCTGCGGTCGGGTCGTCGATCTTCGCGCCGAAGAACCGCACCTGTGAGACAGCGCGGGCGGGTCGGTCACCGGCGAAGCGGAACTCGCCGACCTGGTTGCGGAGCTCCCACGATTCGGTCTGCCACGTCATCTTCTTGTACTGCGGTTTCGACGACGCTGCGACGTTGCCGCCGTGGATGATCTTCGCCGCCGCTACGAGGGACCTTGTCTGGTCGGGGCCGTCGATGCCGATGTGCGCGACGACAGCCCCGGGGACATTCCGGGACTTGGTGCGGGTCACCGACATACGGCGTGACCGTTCCGCCACTCTCGCCTGCGCGGCCTCGGTGGCTGCGGTGGATTCGGGGCGTCGCCGGAACCGACGACCTGGGGCGGTCACTGGTCACCGTCCAACCACGTCGACGCGATACCGACGAGCCACGAGATCGACAGGCATGCCGCCGGGATCAGGAACCCCGAATGCTCCCCGAAAAACCACGCCGTCGTCCCGATCGCGCCACCGATGTAGATGGACAGGCACCACGGGCACCCGATCAGATACGCAAGATCATGGTCAGGCCCGAACCGTCCGATGAAGAACGCCCGCACCCGGCGCGTCAGGTAGTCGTCGGATATGAACCTCGTGACCCGCAACGTGGCACCGAGCGCCAACAGGAACACCGTGAACGTCATGCACCAGCACCTCTACGAGTCGACCAACTGACAAGGGGAACAGTGCAAGAGTATCCCTGCACACTCGAAGCCTGCGTCAACCGAACAAACCAGGTTGCTCGGCGACGGGTTGAGCGGTCCCGTATTCGATGGTGAGGATCTGCTCGACCCACGTCCTGTGGCCGTGACTGTCGTGATGGCGGGCGGCGACGGCCTGCGCGTTCGGGGTCGTCCACTCGATTGAGCAGCGTGCACACCCGGCGGTCACGGACCGGGAGGTCGAGGTCTGCCGGTTCATTCCGGCACCGACATATCGCACGGCTGAATCGAGTAGCCGTCGAGCAGGGAAGGATTCTCGTTGCGAATCTTTTCGATGAGCCAGTCTGGCAGCAGGAAGCGCGACCCCAGTTCTGAGTGGGACACCCAACTCGCTGTCATCGTCGCGTCCAGGTCTGTCCGCAGGAGCAGGTGACGACGAACGCGTACACGTACTCACCGCCGTCGTGACGAGGTGCGGTGACACCCCGCCACGACTGATGATGCCCACGCAGGCGATGCAGCCAGATCATCGGACGTCTTGCCCTGCCGCGTGGCCGAGCAGGTGCCACCATCGCGCTCGGGCCTGGCGTTGCGTGAACGAGAGCGTTCGGTCGTCGGCGGTGGCCGGCACCCACACTTTCGTCGAGTGAATGCGGTCCAGTGCGACGGGGCCAGCCTCGGTGTGGGCCCGGTCGTACGTCTCGCTCCCGAAGTAGGCGACTGGGCAGCCGCGGCCGTCGTCACGGAACACGACCCCGACATGAGGCTCGAAGGTGAACGACCATCCGGACACGAATGTTGCGTGATTCCTGTCGACGCGGTCAGCCCAGCACCGCAGACGCCACCCGAGTCGGGCACGCCAGCCTGCGCGCTTCACCGTCCGGCCGTGCTTCTGTATGGGTTCGACGCGGGGAACTGCGCAGTCGACCCTTCGTCCCAGGCGCGGGCCGCGAGCGTCTCGGCGGCTTTCTCGATGACGCGGTACTGCTGGCTGAGGTTGGCGATCCGATTGTCGAGGACACCGATGTGCTGGTAGACGCGGATCAGCATCTCCTCCTCGGCGGTCATGACGCCGGGCTCACTGCTCTGCGTGTTCAATGCTGCCGCGACGAGCTCGTCGAGTTCGGTGCGCTCTTCCTCGGTCAGGGCCAGCCGGTCGTTCGCTCCGCCGCTCATGAAAGCTCCTCGATTGGTGTTCCGCGGTAGAGGCAGTCGCCGCTACTCGTCGGTTCGTAGGGTGGGTGGAACCGTGGGTCGTCGATGCGGGATGTCCAGATGTGATCCCGCAACTCTTCGAGCTGCGGCACTGTCCATCCACGGGCGTGGATAGGTGCGCACCAGCCGCCCGCGTTGATGACGTACTCGCCTGTGCGCGGGTCGAAGCCATACAGTTCGGCGATCTCCTTCAGGTCCATCCGAAACTCCGCCAACGCATCTTGCCAAGCAAGGTTCGGGTCGGAGTAGACGTCTACGTACGACGTGTAGTAGTTGAAGCACCGCCGCTCAGCCTTCTCCACTTCGGCTTCGATGATCTCGTCCTGGTTCATCCGTTTCGCCTCCACCACTTCTGGTAGGTGTCGACGAGCCACGCGTCGAGCTGCTTGGTGTCGACCTTGTTGGGTAGGTCAGCGGTACGCCTGAGGGTGACGAGCTGGGCCTGAAGGTCGGCTGCACGGTCGAGGGCTTCCTCTTTCGTGTGCTCCCCACGACGCAGCTCGAGGAGCCATGTCCGGTCCGGTTCGGGGATCGGGAGGGTGATCTTGCCGGTGGTGAGCAGTTCGACGCCCTGGATGCCGAGACGCACCATGTGGTACGCGAACTTCGTGTCGAACCCGAACACCTCGACGAGCTCGGGCCGGTTCGTGTGCCGGCGGCCACGGAGGCCCTGCATCTGTTCCCGCTGCGATGTCAGGTACCCGGAGAACCGTGCCGCGGCCTGACGGGACAGGAACAGTTCCGGGCGCTGTTGGATCTCGTAGCCGGGGCCGTCGATGTGCACGACCTCGGACGGTGGCAGGTACATCATCAGCAGCACCGTCGGATTCCCCGCAGCGGTCAGGCGGGCCCACTTGCGGAGGGAGTAGACGACGAGGTCCAGATCCCCCGGCCCCGACCGCGACCCCTCCGGTTGTGTCCGATATTGGAATTGCTCGAAGCGTCGATTCCCGATCACGAACTCCGGTGGCTCGATGCAGATACCCATCTCGTCGCGGTCGTCAGCACCGGTCGTCACACCATGCAGCCCAGACCCGACCTGGCCGAGGAGGATGGTGTTCTCGAACGCGAGGGTCGCGAACTCGGCGCTCCCATGCGCAAGGGTGTCAGCGTTCACGTCAGCCTTCCTTCTCGCCGCAGAATTGCGGCGGCTTCTTCGACTCGGTCCCACTGCTCGCGGTCACCGTTGTTGCGGTCGGGGTGCGCCATGGCGCGGGCCTTTCGGTACGCGTGCTCGGTGGTCTGTGCGAGCTGCGACCCGGAGACGCGTTTGATGTACCGCAGTGCGGCCTCCGGGGTTTGGCTGCTGGTGTTGGATTCGATGGCGCGCCAGCCTGTGTACTGCTCGGCGTTCGGGGTGATCCCGTAGCGGTCGATCTTCCGCAGCGCCTCCAGGGCGAGGGCGATAGCGCGGAGGTTGTCCTGCCACCGCGTGAACCGGTCACACGGGAACGACAGCGGCCCCTTGCTGGATTCGATGGCGAGGATGACACCGGGATGCGCCGGCACCGCGTTCGCTCGAGGTAGGCCGTCGAGACGGAAGTCCTGCTCCCGCATCGCGATCTGCAGGACAGCGGGAGCGTTGCGGTTACCGCCGCCGAGGTAATGCAACTCCCGGTCGAGCAGCTCCAACGTGGAGCGCCACGGTGCAGAGAAGTTCGAGCGTTGCCGCTCCCGGGTCTCGACCCCCGGCCACGCGACGATGGGGCGCAAGGTCAGCCCATGCGGGTAGTCACTCATCAGAACGGGACATCCTGGTCGAGTGGCACCTCGCGGAGTTCGCGCACGTCCCAGTAGTTCGCGACGGTCTCAAGGACTACGTCGACAAGCTCGTCACTGTTCACCGGGCGGGGTGACTGAACTGCTGTTGCAATGGTGGCCGCGACCTTCCCGCGTGCTTCCACTTCGCGAGCCTGCCGCCCCTTCTCGGCTACGAGTGCATTCGCGGCAATGCCCTGTTGGTTCGCGCGAAGCCATCCGACGATGGAGTCGAAGTCGCTGAAGCTGGGTCTCGACATCAGTGGGTCACCCTTTCTTGTCGTGCGATGTGGTCGAGGCGGTCGAGTCCGTCGGCTTCCTCCTGCGCGAGGATCACGGCCTGGACGTAACCGCCGAACCCGATCGCGAGGCGTGCCTTGTTGCGGGGGTCCGCCTTGCAGATGAGGGCGATGAGGTCGCCCATGAATCCGCCGGCGGGGTAGCCGCGGCTGCTGTCGAAGTAGTGGACGACTTGGTTGGCGATCTCCGGTGTGATCACTGGCCGGCCTCGTCTGCGATCCGGTCAATCCGCGCTGTGGCAGCATGGCAAGCCGTCGCGAGATCGGTCGCTGAGACAGCGAGGACGACAGTTCCCTGGTGCACCGTGTGCTCGTCTCCGGCTTCATCGAGGATGTCGATCGGCGTGTCGTCTCGGACGATGATGGACCAGCCGTACCGGTTGCTGACGACGTCGGTGTGCCAGATCTTGCCGCCCTGCCCGAGGTCCTCTTTCAGGGTGGCGAGGTGGCTTTGCAGAACCTTGAGGGTGCTCACTGAGGGACCTCCTGTATGTCGAGTGGGACGCGGTTGCGGTGGCTCACTTCGATGCGGCCGGCTTCGAGTTCGCTGCAGAGTTCCTCGCATGATTCGTCGGTGGTGGTGTCCCAGCCCTGGCCGATGAGGTTGCACGGGCCGCGGACTGATTTGCGCCAGTCGACGATGCAATAGAAGTCGGTGCCCTTCGGTTTGAAGTCCGCTTGGCGCGTGAGAACTGCGTAGTGAGGGCTAGTTGCGCGGACCGTGTAGGGGCGGCGTGGTTCGCCGATAAACGTCACCTTGTCGCCGATCGCCATTTCTGCGTTCATCGGGCGGCTGCGATCTGTCGTGCGAGGTCGCGGGCCTCGGAGATGATCCCGTCGACGGTCCAGTCACGGCTCCCCGGTGACCACGGGAACGGTGTGAGGAACTCACCGCTGGGTAGCGGTTGCCGGACGAGGCCGACCTTCTTCAGTTCGACGGAGGGCCAGTGGTCGTTGTAGTGGGCGGTGTCGAATCCGATCCAGCCGCCGCAGTCTCGGAGTGTGCGTCCTTCGTGACGTACGCCTGGCGGGAACTCGTAGGGGGCTACGGGTCCCCAGGTGATTCCGCCTGGTGCGTTGACGAGCCGGTCGAGGTCGTCCTCGTTGGCGAGTGTGCACCAGGGGTGTCCCTCGGCGGGGATCTGCGCGTATCCACACAGGGCGGGCGAGTAGGGGCTGCCGTTCTTCGAGATGGCCCAGGGGATGTCGCTCTCGATCCCGATCTGGATGGGTTCGTCTTTGAACGGCCAGGCGTTGCGTGCGGCGGTGAGGAGTGCTGTGTTCATCGTTTTCCCTGGTTGATGGTGTGTGTGTTGAGTGGTTGTCTGCTGGCGGTGAGGGCGATGTCCCATGCGGATCGTTGGTGTCGGAGTTTTCCGCTTTTGCCGATTGCGCTGCGCCAGTTTGGTTTTCGTCGTTCGGCGTCGGAGACGAGTGCGTCGGGGTAGGTGGCGAGTGGTGCGGAGCCGTTGCCGCTGGGTGGGATCTCGGTGTAGTGGTCGAGGGTTTCTCGTGCCCAGGCTTGGATGTTGCCGAGGACGATGGCGGCGGCGAGGAGTGCTTCGGGGTTGGCTGCGGCTCTGCCTTGCATGTGCCAGTTGGGGCGCGTAATTCCTTCGATGGCGATGCGGTAGGTCACGTCGGGCACTTTGGCTGCGTAGACGCCGAGGCTGACTGTCTGAAGGACTCGGGCGCACGTAGCGATGACGTCTGTCAGGTAGGTGTCTTCGACGGGCAGGAATTGCGTCGGCTTGTAGAGCGCTGGCTTCTTGCGCAGGACGGTCTCTGCGGTCAGTAGGTGTGGGCGCTCGGCCTTTTCGGTGAGCATGAGGGCGAGGCCGGTGGCTACTGCGCCGGGGTCGATGCCGAGGATGATGACGGTCATAGGTGCGCGAACCTGCCGATCCAGTCTTCGGATGTCTCCATCAGTGCGCCGCAGGAGATGCAGTTGAGTGGGAATGCTCGGGCTGCGTCGATGGTGATTTCCTGCATGTGTGCGCGGCAGATGAACATGGGGTGGGTGCCGTGGGTGCAGCAGTGACGGGCCGCGGTGAAGTCAGCGGAGTTAGGGCACCGCGTGAACAGGCTCGTCGCTTGCTCGCATCGGGCGTTGGGTCGGAAGTCCAGACCGGCGAGTGTGTCGAAGTCAGCGGCGGTGAACTCGGGTTCGTTGTCGGTCATGCGAACACCGGGTCCGAGAAGAGATGCTGGGGGCCTCGGATGCCCCAGTCTGTGACGTATGCGCCGTCGAGGCCGCAGCGCTGTAGCACTTCGGCGTTGTCGGATCCGTACGCGACGAGGCATGATGGCGCGCCGGCGTTGCCTGCCCCTGGTGTGCCATCGGGATTGTGAAAGGTCAGGCGTCCGGTCAGGAAGAGGACCGCGTTAGATCGGTACCAGACCTGGTTGAAGAACCCTGCAGTCTCGGTGCGAGCGAAGATGAGTGCGATTCCGTTGCCGTGGGTGGCAAGTCGGTCGAGCCATCGCCAGGTCTGCTGTCCGTAGGGCGGGTTCAGCCAGACGCGACCAGTCCAATCGGTGGCAAGGCCGTCGGCGGGGAGTGTGATGTGGTCGCGTGCCGTCGGCCAGATCGTGGGGTCCGGAGCGGAGCACGGGTCCAGGTCGAACGGTCCGAGCGCGTCGAGTATGTGGCGCGGCGTCAGCCAGATGTCGGTCTTGGCCTGAGCTGACTGGTGCGCGCCCATCCCCTGGCCGTGGCCGCTCATCCTTTGATCACCTTCTCGTCGAGCTTCGGGCCGCGTTCCTTGTTGTAAAGGCGGACGAGGACGACGGCGACCATGGACGCGAGGGTCCCGGACTCGAACTCACGCAAAGACTGCGCCTGTGCCCGGACCTGACGGGGCGTCATCTCGGCCATCGCGTCGGCGAGTCGCCCGGACTTGAAGGTGGCTCCTGCTTCGACGTCGTCGAAAGAGTCGAGGAGGATGCCGACGCCTGCGACGATCGCGCCTTCGAGGGCGTCGACGGACGGTGGCCAGGTGTCGGTGATCAGGAACAGGGTGTTGACGACGAGGGACTGCCCGCCTTTGCGGAGCAGCTTTTCGAGGCTGGTGATGCAGCGTAGGTTCTTCGGCCCGGGGCGTGGGTTGATGACGAGGCCGAGTTGGGCGACGGCGGTTTCGATGGTGGTGACGTCGGGGTCGCCGGCGGCTTTGCGTGCACGCCACCGGTCCCAGGTGGAGATGGGTTTGGTTTTGCGGTCGATGTCGTCGAAGAGCTGCGCTTCGCCTGCGACGTCGAGTCCGGTGTGGACGTTGACGACGAGGTGGGCGTCGGGGTCGCGCATGCCTGCTGCGGCCCAGCGGTGTTGGCCGTTGATGATCGCGTAGCGGGGTTGCTGGTCGTCGCCGCGGTCGGAGACGTCGAGGACTCCGAGGAGGCGGGGGTCCCATTCGGCGACGATCTTGCGGACGCGTTTCATGTCGCAGTCGCGTTGGTAGGTGTGGTCGACGAACAGGTCGGTGACCGAGACTGCCATGGGGAAGGTGGTGGGTGCGGTCATCGTGCGGGCCTGAGCGAGCGCAGGAGTGTCCGGAGCGCGGTGGACCCGGTGGGTACTGCGGACTGTGCGGTGATCGTGACCCGGTCCCGTTGGTTGAGCTGACTGTTGACGCGCGCGGTCAGGGCGTGGAGGACGGTGTTCAGTGGCCCGATGGCGGCGGGCATCGCGACCCAGTGGGAGCTGTCGGTGTAGACGTCGTGGCCGTCGTACTCCCCCGCGGTGAGGGGCTTGACGGCCGACGAGTACTTCAGCGACGGGGCCGCGAGGATCGCTTCGGCGATGCTGGTCGGGTTCCAGTTGGAGCGGCGAAGCTCTGCGCGGATGACGGCGGCGAGTGCGCCTTGCTCGAGACGGTGGACGGCCTCGTGGGTAGCTGGTCCGGTCACAGTGCACCGCCGTTGGCGTTGGCGAGGGCGTGGAGGATGCCGCTGCCCGCGATGAGGCAGGTGAGTGCGCCCGCCCACATGCGGATGGTGGTGGGCAGGTCCGACGGGACGGCGTCGGTGAGGTTGTCGACGGCGAGATCGCCGTGTTCGACGATGGTCTGCTGATCCATGACTGTCTCCTAGTTGCTTTCGCGGTGGATGCGGAGGCGTTGGCCGCGGGGGAAGAACTCCGTGCGGGTGTGCTCGAGGTCGAACACGGTGATGCGGTCTCGCTCGGGGCCGATGCCACTGATGCGTCCGACGGTGAGCTGGTCGATCGAGGTTTCGATGAACCGTCCCCCGAAGGTCTGGTCGACCTTCTTGACGATGACGTCGCCGGGCCGGAGGTCTTCGACGGGCACGATGCGGGTTCCGTTCATGCGGCGGCGTCGATGTCGAGGCCGCGGGACTGCCGCTCGGTGTGGAGGGCGGCGAGGCGTTGGCTTTCGATCCGCGCGGAGACGGCGGCGTCCTGGGAGTCGTAGCGGCCGGCGCGTGCTCGGCGGTCGAATCGGTCGCGGCGTTCGGTGGTGGCGGCGATGTCGGCGAGGAGTTCGTTGTCGTCGAGGTGCTGGTGCATGGTGGCTTCTTTCACGAGGTTGTCGGCGTTGGGTGGGTCTGACGCGCCGTGTGTCTCGAACTTAACCGAGTTGGGTGACAGTTGCAACTGTTCCCTGGTTATTCATCGTCGGCGTCGCCGGGACACCGCGGACGAGCCCGTGGTGTCGCCCTTCTTTCGCTTGGCCACGGAATGGGTCTGCGCGCCGGATCCGATGGCGGGGAGCAGCTCGTACGCGAGGTGGACGGCGGCGTCGAGGGCACCGGGCGACCAGGTCGATCCGACTTCCCACAGTTGCCACTCCCGCTTCAGCTCCCCGAGGGACGGTTCGGTGGTGAACCAGGCGCGGCCGGCGTTGACGGCGGCGGCGATCGGCTCGGCGCGAAGGGTCTTCGATTTGCGGGAGTGGACGCCGGTGATCATCGGGCACATCTTCCGGGCCCCGATCTCCCCCGCTTCCTGTAGTGACTTCCAGGCCTGCTTGATGAGGGAACCGGCCATGTCGCCGCCGTAGTTCGATTCGTAGACGATGCGGTCGGCGTCGATCTCTGCGGCGAGGAGGCATGCTTCGCGGGGCCAGACGTCGGCGCTCATCCGTTTGGTGCGGGAGTGGGTCCACCACAGGTGCCCTTGGTCGTCGACGTGTCCGCCGATGATGCCGGCGGTGTCGCGGCCACCGCCGGAGGGGTCGATGCCGACTCCGGATCGTTTCGCTTCGCCGGGTGTGGCGGAGGTGCGGTCCTGGATCATCTGCTCTTTGACGAGCCCGCCTTCGACGTTGACGGGTGACCCTTGGCAGAGGGCGGAGAAGTCACGGGTGCCCATGTCTTTGCGTTGGGTGAACCAGTGACGGGTCATGCCGTCGGTGTCGTCGACATCGATCTTCGGGTGGGTGAGGGGTTCGCCGGGTGCGCGGCCGAGGGGGTCGGCGTAGAAACCGCGTTCGTGGTCTTCGGGCATGGCGAGGGCCGGGAGGTGGACGACGGTCCACTCCCCTCCGTCTTCGACTCGGCCATCCCGCTTGAGCAGTTTCCCGGCGAGGTCTTCCTGGTGCCAACGGGTCATAACGAGGATCTGCTTGCCGCCCGGTGCCATGCGGGACAGGAATGCGGAGGTGTACCAGTCCCAGACGGCTTCGCGGATGACGAGGGATTCGGCGGCGGCACGGTCGGCGAGGGGGTCGTCGATGAGGCCGAGGTCCATGGGGTTGCCGGTGAGGCCTGAGCGGACACCTCGGGCTCGGACACCGCCGCCGGATGTTGTGGTCCAGTCGGCGCGGGTCTTCTCGTCTTCCTTGAGCTGCAGGCCGTACTCGGCCCCGTATGCCTTGACGTAGTCGCGGGCTGCGGCGGAGTGGCCGGCGGCGAGGGTGGAGGCGTACGAGCCGAGGATGATCCGATCGCGTGGCCGCTGCGTCAGCCACCAGAACGGGAACCACCGCGACACTCGGGCGCTCTTGCCGACCTGCGGGGGTGTGAAGATCATCAGCTTCGCGCGCGGCGTGGTGAGGACGTCGACGAGGGCCTTGTCGATGACCTCGAGGTGCGGTCGTTCCATCGTCAGGAGTGGCTCGTGCTTCAGCGCGAGCTCACCCGGCGTCAGTGGCGCGAGAGGTGAGGGCTTGCCACGTTTCGCTGTCCCCTCGGCGAGGCGGTCCCGGTAGTACCGTTTGTCGTCCTCGGACAGGTTCCGCCACGCATCGGGGGCGAGGGCAGTCACGTCGACTGCTGCTTCGCCCTGTCCGCTTGCTCGTGGGCCTCGAAGAGTTTCTCGATGCTCTCGTCGAGCTCGGACCTGGTGGTAATCGTCGCGTCGATCTTCGTGGGTGCATCGAGGCCGTACAGCTTCGAGTACCGATCGATGATCGACAACACGAGACGACCCGCCTGGACGTCGCCCATCAGTGCGCGGCCAGTGAACTGCGCAAGCAGCCGCTCCAGGCGCTCGTGCACGATGGTCAGTGCCTTATCGGCGAGGTCCTCACGGGTCTTCGCGTGACGTTCGAGGGCGGCGGTGACAGCGCGGTGCGCACCGGACCGGTCGCGATAGCCGACGGTCTTCGCGATCTCTTCGTTCGTCTTCCCGGAGATGAGGAGTTCGAGGGCCCGCTCCTGCTTCTGCTGCACCGACGCCTGAACGCGTCGGGACTTGTTCTTGTCAGCCACCACGCACCTCCCATCCGAACCGAGTGACAGTACTCAATGTATCCGCGACACTCACCAGACTCGGAAACCGTCGTGTTCCGCCGCGGCCCGCAGGAATGGTTCCAGATCATTGAGTCCGAGATCCCAGTCAGGCTTGCCCGCCTTCTCCCACAGTTCGAGCGCTGAGACGCATTCGGCCTTGGTGACCCACCACCCATCGTTGGAGTGCACGAGCTTGTAGGCGGCGATGCCCGGACGCTCACCGCCCGTCTGACGCACATGGTCGAGAATCGTTTGCCTATATCTGGGGTCGACCCATTGTTCGGTTTCGTCGTCCCAGAGTTCTCCGTCGGCGGTCCGGGCAGCGCCCTCTGGGATCTCCGGCCACGGGCCGGGCAGTGCTGCGTCGTCGTGCCAGTACGCGATACCGAGTCCAACCAGGCGGTCAGCCTGTCTGCTCGCGCCCCAAATGTTGCGTCGCCAGTAGTCGTTCTCGCACTGCACTCGTTGGCCGTTGCTGTCGACGACACTCATGTCATATCCCATGGAGTTCTCCTCAGTAGTGGTGAAAGTCAGCGGTAGGTCTTGCGGAAGGTGGCGGCGTCGCGGCAGTTCGCGAAGTGGGACTCGTAAAGGGGTTGGCCGGCGGCGCGGGCCCCGGCGATCTGCCCCTTGCGGAGCACGGTGGCGACGATGTTCTCGGGGTCCGTGCCGTGCAGGACGATGGTGCCGCTCTCGCTCGGGTCGGCATCGACGGGCATCGTCTTCCCCGCAGGGATGGTGGTCGCGAAGATGATCGGGTAGCCGCAGCCCTTGCAGAGCTGTCGGCGTGGCAGTGCGGTCATTCGAGTTCCTCGCATTCGGTCCAGCGGCGGGCAGGGATCGCGATGATCAGGAACCCGTCGACGCGTCCGAACGCGAGTGCGCCGGAAAAGGTGATCTCGTAGACGTCGGCTTCGACGGTGAACCAGGTGCCGGACACGCTGCGCCAACGGAACTTTCGCTTCACCCCATCGCCTCCTGCACATGCGTCGGCGGCGTCCACAGGCCCTGCGCGCCGGTGCACGGGATCGGCTGGTCGAGGATGACGACGTTGTCGAGAACGAGGTGGGTGCGGTTGTGCCGCGCCCTGCCGCCGCCTTCAGCCGGTGCACTGTCGCCCCACGGTCGGCAGCATCCCTTGTCGTGGTGAACGTCGACGAGATCGACGAACCCGATGACGGCGGAGCGAGTGTGGATAGCATCGGCCTGCCAGTCAGTGGCGTTCATCCACGCGTCGGTGACACGGTCGTCGTCCCAGCCATCACGATCTTCGAGCGCACCGGCGTGGATCGCGAGGGGCCCGCGGTACGTCCAAGCCGTGGAACGATTTTCGATATTCTTCGATCCGAAGATGATCGCCCACGCCCACGGCTGTTTGACGGTCAGCGCTTTCATCGCATCGCCTCGAGGGCGTGCTCGGTAGCGGCGTCGATCTCCTGCCAGTTGTCGTCGACGGTGCGTCGCCACACCACGATGACAGGAACCTTGGTGCGGGCGACGTGATCTCGGGCCGCGTCGGCCGCGTCGTTGAGTGACCATGACTCGCGGTGCATTTCGACGAAGTGCCCGCGATCGAAGTACACGTACCCGGCAAGGGAGTGGTCGTCGGGGCGTTTCACAGTCCCACCGCCCGGTCTGCTGCGAGGTCGGCGGCGTGATCGCCAGCGTCGCTGGACGGGTCGGCGTACGGGGACACTTCGGCGTCGATCGCTACCTCGTCGGCGTCGAGCCCGAGGACCGGGGCGGCGTCGATGTGTGAGGCCATGCTGTCGGCCCGGATGATGGCGTGGTCGATGTTGGTGGCTTCGATGTCGAACTTGATGGTGATGGATACTTCGAAGTACATGGTGTGCCTTTCACGAGGGCAGCTATGAGGTGATGCGGTGCAGTCCGGTGTTGGTGATCCGCGCGAGGCGCTGCACCTGCTCGGGGCCGGGTACCGGGTAGGTGATGCCGGCGGCTTCGTCGATGGCGCGGCGCGCGTTGACGCGTTCGGTAAGAGTCATGGTGGAGCGTCCTTCTGCGAGAACGCGTTCCATGTCGTCGAGGGTGGCGGCGGTTGCGGTGCTCACAGGTTCGGCTCCTGGTCGATGGTCAGCTGGGCGGGGGCGGCGTTCGCTGCTCCGTAGTCGCTGAGGAGTTTCTGCAGGCCCTTCGGGGTGATGCGGGGCTGCGGTGGGTCGAGGACCAGGACGCCGGTCTTCGGGTGGTAGTGCGACGTCGGGATCACCGACATGTGTCCGGACTCGATCGCGGCCTGCATGACACGGAATCGGCCGTCGCCCTTCGCGCGTGCGATCCAGTGGCGGTGCTCGAGGTCGTTGAACAGTCGAGTCGCTCCGACCTTGATGCCAGCGCGAGTGAGGGCCTGGGCGGCGTCGCGGACCGAGTAGTCACCGTCAGCGTCGAGGATCTTCTCGGCAACCGCAGCTTTCGGTTCGAGCTCGGCAATGCGTTCGTCCTTCGCGACGATCATCGCCTGCGCTTCGATGACCGCGTGAGCGAGGAGCTCAGGACCTGACAGGGCTGGTGCCGAGGAGTAGCTGCCCGTCTTGCGGATCGACGGCAGGACCTCTGACGTCACCCAGCGACGGAACTTCACAGCGTCAGGTTTGTCTGAGCGAAGCACGAGGGCGTACATGCCGGATTCCGATACGACGGCCATCTGCTGAGGTCCGCCGGGGGTGTCAATCCGATTGACCCCCTTCTCATCTGCCGTCAGCCGCTGCATTGCCATGGTGACGTTGCTCAGATCCAGGGCGTTGCAGATGTCCCGCGCCACGAACCACGGCTCATCGTCGATCAGAACGCTGCGCAGTTCGGTATGGAGGTATTGGAACGTCATCAACGTGGTCATCGTGCACCGCCCGCTACTCGCTGCTTCCATTCCTGCGCGAATTTGTCGGCGGCGGCACGGGTGAGCAGGTGCGCCCCGGTTGCTCCAGGGAGTTTTCGGGTTTTGATACGGCCGTCCTTGATCGCAGACTGGAGGGTGCGTTTGGGGATGCCGTACTTGGCTGCCGCTTCACCGACTGTCATGGGAACGTTGTTGGGCATGTGCACAGTTTTAGCACGTTCGCGCAGTTGCGTGCCACGAATGGTTAAACCGACCGCTTGCACGTTCGCGTAGTTGCGCATAGCATTGCGCTCATGACCACCGCATACGAATCCGGCAAAGTCCCAGAGATTCTGCGTCACCACCGCCTACGAATCGCCAGAGAAGAAGCCGGCCTGGAACAGGGCCAGCTCGCTGAGCTGATCGGCGTGTCCCGCAACACCATCGGCGCAGCCGAGAAGAAAGACGGGAACCCGCGGAGGATCGTCATCAACGCGTGGGCGCTCGCGTGCGGCGTGCCGGTCAGCTGGTTGGAGACGGGGAATGCAGAAAGCCCCCGACCGGATGGAGATCCGGACGGGGGCTTGACTGTGCGCCATCAGGGATTCGAACCCCGGACCCGCTGATTAAGAGTCAGCTGCTCTAACCAACTGAGCTAATGGCGCCGATCCGCACCGCGTGTTCTCTGCGGTGCGGGAGAAACATTAACAGCAGATGCCGCCAGATGTGAAATCGGCTGGTAGGAGCGCCTGTCGTGTCAGTTGAAGATCCTGCGAACCACGAGAACTGCCACCACTGCGCCCACTCCGAGGAGGGTGAACTTCACTGCCGGCTCGTTGAGCTTGGCCACCACGGACTGCTTGGTGTTGGCGACGATGTTCTTGGGGCTGGCACGGACGCTCAGCTCGTCCAGGGTGCTGGCGAGCTGATTGCGAGCGGCCTCGATCTCGCGCTCGATTCGGTCGGTGTCCTTGGCCACGTGTCCTCCAGCTTGTTGCAAATAGTCTCGGTCGCAGTCGAGCCTAGAGCACGACGATATTTCGATACTCTCGTGCGGTGACCGAATACAGCAAGCTCGAGCCGGGCGACACCGCTCCGGCGTTCACCCTGCCCGATGCCGACGGCAACGACGTCTCTCTCGCCGACTACGCAGGCAAGAAGGTGATCGTGTACTTCTACCCCGCCGCGAGCACCCCGGGCTGCACCAAGCAGGCCTGCGACTTCCGCGACAGTCTCGCCGAGCTCAACGGCGAAGGCCTCGAGGTCATCGGCATCTCCCCCGACAAGCCGGCCAAGCTCGCCAAGTTCCGCGACAAGGAAGAGCTGACGTTCCCGCTGCTCTCCGACGAGGAGAAGACGACCCTGCAGGCGTGGGGCGCATTCGGGGAGAAGAAGAACTACGGCAAGGTCTACGAGGGCGTCATCCGCTCCACGTTCCTCGTCGACGAAGCAGGCAAGATCGAGGTGGCGCAGTACAACGTCCGTGCCACCGGCCACGTCGCCAAGCTCCGCCGCGATCTAGCGGTCTGAGACCTCACTCGTCCGAGCCGGCCAACCGCTGCAGGAACAACGCCTCCGCGACGGCCATCTTCTCGATTTCCGTCGGGTCCACGCTCTCGTTGGGAGCGTGGATCCGGCACCGAGGTTCCTCGACGCCCATCAGCACGATTTCGGCGTCCGGCAGCACCTGAGCCAACGCGTTGCACAGCGGAATGGACCCGCCCTGCCCCGCCGTCCCCATGGGATGCCCGAAGGCCTCCTCCAACGCCTCGGACAGCGCCGCGTAACCCGGCCCGTCGGTTCTGGCCCGAAACGGCGACCCGATCGCCTCACGCTCGACGGTGACCCGCGCATTCCATGGCGTACGCGCCTCCAGGTGAGCCACCAACGCATCCTGAGCCCGCTGCGGTTCCATTCCCGGCGGCACCCGCAAATTGAGCCGTGCCGACGCACGAGGCGAGATCGCAGCAGCCGAACCCACGACCGGTGGGCAGTCGATCCCCAGAATCGTCAGAGCAGGCCGCGCCCACACCGCCTCGGCCACCGAGCCCGAACCCGCGAGCCCGACGCCATCGAGCACGCCGGCATCGGCACGGAACTGCTGGGCGTCGTACTCGACCCCGTCCCAGGTCTGCGTTCCGTCCAATCCGTCGACCACGGTGTCGCCCTGCTCGTTGCGCAACGTCGAGAGCACCTGCACCAACGCGGCGAGAGCATCGGGCGCTGGCCCGCCGTACATGCCCGAGTGCACTTCTCCGGCAAGGGTTTCCACATGCACTACGACGTTCGCGATACCGCGGAGCGTGGTGGTGACCGTCGGTAGACCCACCTTCGCGTTGCCGGTATCGGCGATGACCACCATGTCTGCCGAAAACAGTTCGGGGCGCTGCTCCACGAGCGCTTCCAACCCGCCGGTGCCCATCTCCTCCGAACCCTCACAGACGATCCGCACGCCGACCTCGAGCGACTCCCCCAGCGCCCGTAGCGCCAGCAGATGCATGATCACATTGCCCTTGCAGTCCGCCGAACCCCGCCCGTACCAACGACCGTCCCGTTCGGTGAGGTCGAAAGGCTCGGTGTCCCACAGTGTGCCGTCACCTGGAGGTTGAACGTCGTAATGCGAGTAGAGCAGAACGGTCGGCGCTCCCGTACGAGCCGGCCGCGAGCCGACCACCGCCAGAGAGCCGTCGACCGTCTCGATCAGTTGGACGTCGGGAATGCCTGCGTCGACGAAGGCCCGTTGCACCCACTGCGCCGCACCCGTGCATTCCTCGACCGGAAACTGCCGGGGATCGTGCACCGAGGCGAACCGGACCAACTCTGCCAACTCCGATTTCGCTCGGGGCATCTGCGATGCGATTGCAGATCGAACGTCGACGGGTCGCGCATCGGCGGGCATGAATCCTCCAAACGAGAAAATGACAGACGGGCCGTAGCCAGTCTGTCATCACTCGTCACCGTCAGCCGCCGGAGAACTCCTGCTCGAACCACTGCCCCGTCTGTTGCCAGTGCCGGTCCCACGCTTCCTGCTCGAGCTGTTCGGGTGACTTGCCCGGCTCAGGAACGGGAACAGGAACGGTGAACTGCGGAGGATCCACCCTGGTCGGTGCAGGTGCCTGCTGCGGGGCGTCGGCAGCCGGACGCGGCGGATCCTGCGTTGTCCAGGCCTGGGTCGTCGGTGCAGGCTCGACGACTGTCGATGCGTCCACTGTCGGGGGAATCGTCGCGAGCGGCGGCACAACGGCCGGCACCGGCGGCACCACCACCGCAACGGGATCGGACGTCGTCGGATCCGCCTGCCTGGTTGCCCCCGCCAGATCCGCACCGGCATCGCGTCGATCGACGCTCTGCTCTGCAGTCGTCTCGGATTCACCCGGCAACGTCGCAGCGACCGCGACACCTGCGGAGAGCACCCCGGCCAGCAGCACTGCGGCGAGCACGAGCTTGCGTCCGGATCCTGCCGACCGGGCCGGCTCTGCGCCTGCGACCGAAAGCACTGCGGGCACCGGAAGCGGCGTTACCGCCGTGTCGAGATCCGCAGCCATCGTTACCTCGACGGCCTCCTCGGCCTCGGGTTCGGCGTCCGCAATTTCGGCGTCCGCAATTTCGGCGTCGGCAATCTCGGCATCGGCCTCGTCGGCTGCGACGACCTCGGCGGCCGCGGCTTCGACCGGCGTCGAGTCGGCGATCGCCGATGCAGCCGGCGCAGCGGCCACCACTGCCGGCTCGTCCCGATGTGCCAGCAGCGCAGCTCCTCGCGCCGCGACCTGGTCCGCAGCACCCACGCGTACGACGGCAACGCCGAGCCCGAGGGACAGGATGTCGACCAGGTCTCGACTACTCGACGAGTCACCGAACAGGGCCACGAACTCGGGCGTCTTGCCGGATTGATCCACCACTTCCCACGCCAGTGGAATGGTGCTGCCGATTCGCTCGGGCGACATGGAGTCCAGCGCAGCAGTCTTCGCCGGAGTGATCGAGGCGTCGGCTGCGTCGGCGAGAGAGATGGAGACGCCCGCCTCGCCCATGTAGTACAGAAGGACGGTCTTCGCGTCGGCGAATTCCTTCGAGGTTGCGAGCCAGCCGAGGAACGACTCGGATGCGGACGACAGCACTGCGGATTCGTCCCCCAGGGCTGCTGCGAACTCGGCGCGCTCGGCCTCGGTTCGATACACCACGCCCACTGCGTCGACGTCGGCGTCGAGGGTCGCGGCCTCGGCACGCATGATCTCGATCGCTTCGGTCAGTACAGTGGCCGCGTCTGGGTCGAGTGGCGTCGTCCGATCGGCGAGAACCTCGCCTGAGGCCGGCTCGACAAGAATCGTCTGCATCGAGCCAGATTCGATCGCTATACCAATGGTTGCCATGGCAGTCTCCCTGTGCTCAGGGTGGAGGCACCCGACCATGAACGTCATCCAGCGGATCCGAACGACGATCACCCTGCACGGAATTTGATTCTGTTACCTAAACCATACCTGTTGACGGTTAAATTGGTCCAGATCCGTCTTGGAGTTTGTCACAGCAATAGGAACCAGCAATTGTCGTCGACCCCAGGTTTCTTCGAAACCTCCGGCTGAAACCCACGTCTCCGACCCGGAACCAGAGCCTGCGGACGTGACCTACCGGACCGTTGTGGATAACGAGCGCTCTCGCCGGATAGCCTGACCGGGTGGAATCCTCTGCTCGTGCCCAGTCCTCGCGCCGTCTCGACGCCGCGCTCGAGTCGACGGCACAGACTCAGGAGCTCATGCCGCGACGACGTCCGACCCAGGAGCGGAGCCAGCGCAAGTTCGATGCGCTGCTGCAGGCCTCACGCGAGCTGCTCAGTGACGTGGGTTTCGAGTCGTTCACCTGCGAGGAAGTCGCGTCGCGCGCCGAACTCCCGATAGGAACGCTGTACCAGTTCTTCGCAAACAAGTACGTCATCGTCTGCGAGCTCAACCGCCAGGACCTCGTGGGGGTGCAACAGGAACTCGCCGAGTTCGACGGCGAAGTCCCGTCCCTGGATTGGGTGCGGTTCCTCAACAACTTCGTCGACCACATGGCCGGCATGTGGATGACCGATCCGTCTCGCCGTGAAGTGTGGCTCGCCATGCAGTCGACACCGTCGACGCGCGCAACCGGGGTGATTCACGAGCGGGAGTTCGCCGAGCAGGTCTCGCGCATGCTCGGACCGCTGACTCCCCGCACGCCTCGGCATCGCCGCAACCTCATGGCCCAGGTGTTGGTGCACATCGTCTACTCGATGCTCAACTTCTCCGTGCAGGACGGCCAGAGCCACGAGGACGCCGTCGCCGAGCTCAAACGCATCATGATGGCCTATCTGCTCGTCGCAGAGAAAGAGAGCAGGCGTTCCGGTGGCTCGGCGAGCGAGAACGAGCAAGGCTGAGCAACCCGAGCCCGCACAGACGAAAGGCCCGCCCGATCACCTGGATCGGACGGGCCTGACTCGTTTTCGGAGCGAACTCACTCCTCCAGAATCGCCACCGCGGCGGCGATGTCGCCGTCGTGCGTGAGCGACAGATGGATCTTCACCGTCGGCAGGAACTCCTGCGCCATCCCGTGCAATTTGATGGACGGCCGGCCCCACGCATCGTTGACGACCTCGATCAACGGATACGGGTTGTCACCGATCTGCGGCGGCCGAGCGAATCGTGATGTCGCCCATGCCTTCAGCACTGCTTCCTTGGCGGCCCACCGTGCTGCGTAGTGGCGGGTCGGGTCGGAACTCTTCGTTGCGGCATGACGCCGCTCGCCCGCGGTGAAGCTGTCGCGGATCATCGTCGTGCCGACCTTCTCCATCTGCTCGGCGAAGTCGGACACCGTCACCAGGTCGAAACCCACTCCCAGGATCGCCATCAGATGGCACCCGGCAGACCGGAGGAGTAGACGTCGCCCTCGCCGAGGCGAGCGGACTCGTTGAGCAACACGTTTGCCTCCAGTTCGCGTGACGCCTTGGCCGGCGTCCCGTCATGTCCGAGCCGTCGATCGTCGGGCCGCTCGTAGAGGGAGTCTCCTCCCACCATCGCGGAGATCAGCCTGCGCTGACCGGCGATTCGGCGCTCGTTCGCCTTGGCGATGTACTCCGCACGTCGTTCCGCCGGAACGGCCTCGAGGAATGCCTGTGGGTGCACCAGAGCGATGAGTCCGGACACGTGGCCGAACCCGAGGGAGGTGAGCAAACCTGCCTTGAGTGGCACCGAGTCACCGAAGCGCAGCGGCTCCCGTGCCCACACCAGATGCTCGAACGCGGTCATCTTGTCGTCGACGCAGTCGAGGCTGCGGTTCGGCGGGATGACGCCGTTGGCCAGCACCTGGCACAGGCCGATCAGCTGCCAGGCAGCCGCTCCACCCTTCGAGTGTCCGGTGAGGCTCTTCTGCGAGACGACGAACAACGGAGCGCCGTCCGAACGGCCGATGGCCTTGGCGAGGCGAGTGTGCAGTTCCGCCTCGTTCGGGTCGTTGGCTGCAGTGGACGTGTCGTGCTTGGAGATCACGGCCACGTCGTCTGCACTGACACCCAAGGCGTTCAGCGAGAGCGCGAGCGCCGAATCCTTGCCGCCGCGACCGGCACTGAGCGCGCCGAGTCCCGGAGCCGGGATGGACGTGTGCACTCCGTCGCCGTACGACTGTGCGTAGGCCACCACTCCGAGGACCGGCAGGCCCATCTCGAGTGCCAGGTCTCCGCGGGCGAGCAGGATCGTTCCGCCGCCGTGGGATTCAACGAATCCACCGCGCCTGCGGTCGTTGGCCCGGGAGAACCGTCGATCGCTGATGCCCTTGGCGGTCATCGCTGCCGAGTCCGCGGTGGCCGACATGTCACCGAAGCCGATGATGCCTTCGGTGCTCAGGTCGTCGAAGCCGCCGGCGACCACGAGCTGAGCCTTGCCCAGCTTGATCTTGTCGACGCCTTCTTCGACGGAGACGGCCGCGGTCGCACAGGCGGCGACGGGGTGAACCATCGCGCCGTAGCTACCGATGTACGACTGGACAACGTGTGCGGCAACGACGTTCGGCAGAGCCTCCTGCAGGATGTCGTTCGCACGAGCATCACCGAGCAGGGTGTCGATGTACAGCGAGCGCATCGATTCCATGCCACCCATGCCGGTGCCCTGCGTGTTGGCCACCAGCGTGGGGTGCACCCAGCGCATCAGTTCCGACGGGTTGAAGCCCGAGGAGATGAACGCGTCGACCGTGGTGACGATGTTCCACAGTGCGACACGGTCGACCGAGCTGGCCATGTCGGGCGAGATGCCCCACTTGGTGGGATCGAATCCGGTCGGAATCTGTCCACCGACGGTGCGAGTGAGCTTCATCTTGCGCGGAACGCGAATCTCGGTGCCCGCCTTGCGGGTGACCTGCCAGTCGCTCGAATCCGGGACCGGCGTGATCAGCGTGTGCTCGGGATCCGCTGCTGCGAACGACCGGGCATCGATCTCGGTTCCGACCACGAACGTGAGGTCGTTGTCGAGGAAGATCGAGGTCATCAGCGGAGCGGTGTTGCCGACCATCGCGCCGTCGTCGCCGTAGGTGCGGATACCGCACTTCTCGACCACGATGTCGTGGTACTTGTCGGCGATGTCCTCCTCGGGCACCAGGTCACCGGACTCGATGTCGTACCAACCCGGCTTGGGATCGTTCTCCCATGCAATCAGGCCGGTGTTCCATGCGAGTTCGAGAACGCCTGCGGCAGAGAGCTGCTCGTCGACCTCCATCTCGAAGCGGGTACGCGCCGAACCGTACGGTCCGAGCTCACCTGCACCGACGATGACGACCAGATCCTTCGGGTCGACATCGAGTGTCGGCCACGCGGGGGCGGTGGTCGACGTCGACAGCCGCGGCGGTGCGGGCAGTGCCGCAATCACCGAATCGTCGGATGCCTCTTCGGTCTTCTCGGCGGCGGCCGCAGCCGCGTCCCGAGCGAGTTCGACGAGATTGAGCTTGGTGCTGGCCAATCCACCGGTGAGATCGACGACGATCGGCTCCTGCGCGGCCTGACGACGAGCGGTAGGCGTGCACAGTTCGAGCAGTTCGGTCGCCATCTCGTCGGTCGACCAGGTGCGAACACCCTCGGCCTCGACGGCCTCGACGATGGGATCGTTGCCACCCATCAGGCCGGTTCCGCGAACCCACCCGATGTGAGCGTGGGCGATGGACACCCGCTCGGCCCAGTTCTTCTCCGAACCCCACTTGGCGACAACCGCATCCAGTGCAGCCTTCGATTCGCCGTAGGCACCGTCGCCACCGAACATTCCGCGGTTCGGCGATCCCGGCAGCACCACGTGCAGGTGCGTGTCGATGTCGTTGTCGTAGCCGACCTTCGACAGTCCGGTGATCAGGCGCTCGACCGACCAGAGCAGCACGCGCATCTCCATCTCGGCGCGAGCTCCGGCGTCGGACATCTCGCCCATGACCCGAGGTGCGGCGAACGGGAACAGCATCGTCGGTGTGACGCCGGCCTTGACCAGAGTCTTTGCGCCACCGGCAGTGTCGATGAAGTCGCTGCCGATCCACTCGATGAGCGCATCGACGTCGGTGTACGACGCGATGTTGGCCGGAACCACCCAGAGCGACGCTCCGCTGCGTGCGTTGTCGCGGTAGAGACTGCGGTAGAAGCCGAGTCGCTCGTCGTCGAGCCTGGAGGTGGTGACGAAGACCGTCGCTCCCCCGCCCAGCAGCTTGGCGGTCACCGCAGCTGCGATGGAGCCCTTGCTACCGCCGGTGACCACTGCGACCTCGTCGGCCCACTGACCCTTGTCCTCGGATGCGACCGCGATGTCCGCGATGCGTCCGAAGGTTTCGGCCAGTACTGTCTTGTTCTCGTAGTCGGCCTTGGCCTTCCACCACTGTGCCTGCGACGCAACGGCATTGCCCGCGCCGGCGAAGGACTCGACCGCGATATCGCCTGCGGTACCGAGCCACAACCTGGCCAGGTCCTCACGGGCGGTGGCCCACCGGTCGTCGATCAGGACGGCGCGCTTGGCGTCGAACGCCGGGGCGACGAGGCGAGGCCAGTCGGATCCCAGCTCGGCCGAGACCAGCTCTACCAGAGCGGCGTCGGGGTCCTCTGCCAGCAGCGCGTTGGGCGCATCCGCGAGTCCGAGCTGCTCGAGCACCAGCCGGGCAGCGGAGGCGAGAACGCCGTCGCGGCCGGTGATGTGTTCGGTGAACTCACCGAGAGCAGCAGCGTCGACGGTTCCACCGGCTCCGCCGCCTGCCTGCGGCATCGAGACTGCGACGCCGCGACGTGCGGCCACCGCAGCTACTGCCGCATCGATGACGTTGTCGACAGCATTGCCGTCGGCGAGAGCGCCGTCGGCCAGGCCGCCGAGTGCACCGCCGCGGACCGAGGCACCGTCACGGGTGCCGAGTGCGACCTCGGCGGTGACGTGATGCGCCCAGCCGTCGCCCAGTTCCCAGGTCTTCTTGACGCGATCGGCGATCGATGCCGGGCGTCGACCCGAGGGGCCGAAGACCTTGCGGAGGTGATCGTTGATCGAATCGCTGAGTACCGGGCCGAAGGGCTTGTAGGTACGAGCCAGCTTGTTCACCGTGCCGGAGAGCGCGCCCATGTCGGCATCGGCAGCACCGTCGATGGCACCGAGCGAGAGCTCGGAGCCGAGGTCGACGAGCAGCTGATTACGGCGTGAGGACACACCGTCGCACAGTGCCTCGATGGTGTCGGCAGGCCCGATCTGATCGAGCTGCAGCTTGGTCCACAGGCCGATGAGGATCTTGGTCGCATCGGCCGCGACGAACGCGATGTCGTCCGGGCGAGGTCCGCCGGACGGTGCTGCTGCCGGTGCGGGAGCCGAAGCCGGAGCTGCGGCCGCCGCAGGAGCAGCGGCCTCCACGGGAGTCGACTCTTCCTCGTCGGCCGGAGCCGGGTCGGTGTCGGTGCCGTAGATGATCGCAGCCTCACGCTCGAGGTTGAGTACCTCGACCGGGTGGCCGAAGCGGCCCGGCAGCTTGAGGGTCTGCGACGCGAGGTTCGCCACGGTCGGGGTTGCTCCCAGGCCGATCTCGACGAAGCGCTCGACGCCCATGCCGCCGTCGGACTCGTCTGCGAACAGCAAGTCCTGGGTTTCGATCCAACGCACCGGGCTGGCGAACTGCCATGCCAGCAGCTCGGTCAGGATCACCCGGCACAGAGCGCTCGGCCGTGCGGCCCACGAATCGAATTCTGCGAGAACGGTGTTCAGTGGCTCGGACGGAACCAGATCGGCGATCTCCTGGACGAACTCGCGATTCAGCGAGAACGGCTTGGGCACCAGATTCGGGATGTAGCGCCCCACCAGGATCGCCGGATCGATCTGCTCGGGGAGCAGAGTCTCGAGGCGGTTGCGGAAATCGTCGACTCCGCCGCGCAGCACCGTGGAGTGGAACGGCACGTCGATGCCGGGAACCATGATGTAGGCGGCCTTGCCACCGAACTCGGCTCGGCGGATCGCGATCTTCTTCTCCAGCTCGCCGAGGCCGGCAACCGTGCCTGCGATGGCGTACTGCGAACCGCGCAGGTTGAGGTTGACGATCTCGAGGAACTCACCGGATTCTTCTGCGACACCGGCGACGAAGCCCTGCACGTCCTGGTCGGCCAGGCCGATCTGAGACGGGCGAATGGCTGCCATGCGGTAGTCACTGCGGCCGCTGGCATCACGCGGAACCAGCGCGTGCATGGCCGAACCACGCTGGAAGACGACCTCGAGGACGGCTTCGAGCGGGAGCACACCGGCAACGGCCGCGAGGGCGTTGTACTCACCGACGGAGTGGCCGGCGAGAATCGAGTTCTCCACGAACGCACCGGATTCACGCAATTCGGCAACCTGTGCGACGCCGAGAACGGCCATCGCAACCTGGGTGAACTGCGTCAGGTGCAGCACACCGTCGGGGTGCTTGTGGGTGACACCGCGCGCCTTGAGCGACGTCGGATTGTCTCGCACCACAGCGAGAATGGAGAATCCGAGTGCGCTGCGGGTGTGCTTGTCGGCACGCTCCCACACTTCACGTGCGGCCTTCGAGCGAGCCCGTGCGTCCAGGCCCATGCCCGCACGCTGGATGCCCTGGCCCGGGAAGGCGTAGACGGTCTTCGGCGGAGCGGTACGAGCGGTGGCGACCATGACCAGTTCGCCTGCGACACGGCAGGAAACCTCGATCAGTTCGGCACCCTGGTCGAATCCGGTGCGGTCGACGCGAACGTCGATCTCGGCTCCGGGGCGAACCATGCCGAGGAAGCGCGCGGTCCAGGCGGTGAGGCGACGCGGCGGAGTCTTGGTGTCCGCGTGGTCGACTGCGGTGACCGTCTGCTGCGCAGCGGCCGAGAGCCACATGCCGTGCACGATCGGGCTGCCGAGACCGGCGAGCAGCGCTGCGGCGTCCGAGGTGTGGATGGGGTTGTGATCGCCCGAGACCTGAGCGAACGCAGCCATGTTGCGCGGGGCGACGATGGTTGCCTGACGGCGGCGACGACGCGGGGTGTCCTGTGCGTCGGCGCTCACCGAGCCGCCTGCACGAGCCGGGTCGACGAGCTCGCCCTTGCCGGTGCGTCCACGAATGGCGAAGCGCTCCACCAGAGTTGCGACGGCGGGAGCGTCGAGGCCCTCGCCGAGCATGGCACCGATCTCGACGGTGACCTCGACGACGCGGCCGAGGTCGGTGTCGAGCACCTCTCCGGCCGCAGCCTTGACCACGAGAATCGAGGTGTCGGTGGGCAATTCGCCGACCAGATTCACGCTGTGATCGAGGTGCACCAGGTCGAGCATGCCTTCGATGACGTCGATGCCTTCGGCGTTACGGGTCGCGCCGAGGACAGCGAAGACGGCGGGCCAGCAGGCACCGACCAGAACGTCGGGAACGGCCTTGCCGCTGACGGTCAGCGAGTCCGGCAGTCCGGATCCGGTGACGCCTGCGTGATCGGCGATCAGATCGGGGATCCAGGCGATGTTCAGCCGGGCAACGCCGCCCTTGACAGCCGGAAGCTCCTGGCCTGCAGCAACTCCGAGCAGAGCCGACATTGCCTGCTGAGCATCCTGCGCGGTGACGACGGGAGCGCCGCCGTCGATCGTGGAGGCCGGAACCGTCAGGCGGATCCGAACTTCCTTGCCCGGGGCAAGTGGAACCAGCAGCTCCACGTGCTCGGCATCGAGCACGGTCAGCGACGAACCGGTCTGCGGGTGCGCCGCAACCGTCTCGGATTCCACGGTCCATTCGGCCGGATCACCCAGGCGTGCAACGGGGTTCTGCGTCATACGCGAGGCCCACGTGACGTCGGGAGCAGCCAGCACGATGCCCAGCAGTCCGGGCGCGATCTCGGCGTGGCGACGGCTCGCGATGGCCGTGGGCTCGACGCCCTCGGCGAGAAGCTGGTCGGCGGTGGCCTTCTCGAAACGGTTCAGCAGCTCGCCCACGGGCTCGTCGACACGGGTGATGCCCGCGACGGCGACGGTTCCGGGGATGATGCAGACCTGGTCGGCGGAGTAGCGCGCGTCGTGTGCCTGCCACAGCGAGTCACTGCGCCACCAGCGGCGCACATCACCGTCGACGACGGGGACGAAGTTGACCGGCTTGCCTGGCATGCGGCACAGCGAGGTGAAGAAGGTGATGTCGGCCGGGTGCAGAACCACGTCGGCGGCGTCGGGGAACTGTGCGAGCAGCGACTTCAGTGCTGCGCGCGGGCGTTCGAGAACCTCGGCGTCGGCGAACAACGTGGGGATGGGTCCGCGATCGACCGGGTGCAGCCGAGCCTCGGCGCGCTGGAGCATCTCCAGGAAGCGGGTGCGCCAGGTGACATCGAGCCACACCGATTCGCGTGCCTCGGACACGGCATCGGTGAACTCGCCGCCGCAATCGAAATCGCTGCGCGAGTCGGTTCCGATGGCCAGGTCCAGGTAGCGGACGAGCCACTGCTGGTAGGTCATCTCGGCGACGTCGCCGAAGAAGGGCTTGGCAGTGCCGTCGAGCGCGGCGATGATCTCGTCACGACGCTCGGCCACGGCGTCGGCGTTGCCGGCGACCTCGTCGAGCAGTCGGCCACACCGCGACGCGGCATTGTCGATCTCGTGTATGTCGGCACCGAGCTGGCTTCGGCCCGAGGCCATTCCGCCGTTCGCGGTACCGGCACCGACCCAGTCGGGGGTTCCGGGTGTGTCGACCAGAAGCTGCTTGACCTCGGGAGCCGTCGTGGCCTCGAGGGTCGCCATCGCTGCAGTGCCGACGAGGATGCCGTCGAGCGGCATCTTCGGGTAGCCGTGCACGGCCGACCAGGTTCCGGTGAGGTACTCGGCTGCCCGCTCGGGTGTGCCGATGCCGCCGCCGACGCAGACGACGAGGTTGGGCCGTGACCGCAGCTCCGCGTAGGTGGTCAGCAGCAGGTCGTCGAGGTCCTCCCACGAGTGGTGTCCGCCTGCGCGGCCGCCCTCGATGTGAACGTTGACCTGGTAGGACGGAACCTCGTTGGCGATGCGGATGACGGCGCGAATCTGCGCGACGGTGCCGGGCTTGAACGAGACGTAACTGATGCCTGCCTCGGACAGCTCTTCGATGAGGGCCACTGCCTCTTCGAGTTCCGGGATGCCTGCGGTGACGACGACGCCGTCGATGGCCGCACCCGCTGCACGGGCACGCTGCACGATGCGGCGTCCGCCGAGCTGCAACTTCCACAGGTACGGATCGAGGAAGAGCGAGTTGAACTGGATTGCGCGGCCGGGCTCGAGAAGGGTGGAAAGCTCGGCGACACGATCGGTGAAGATGTCCTCGGTGACCTGTCCGCCACCGGCGAGCTCGGCCCAGTGGCCTGCGTTGGCGGCTGCGGCAACGATCTTCGCGTCGACCGTCGTCGGTGTCATGCCGGCGAGCAGGATCGGCGAGCGCCCGGTCATCTTGGTGAACGAGGTCTCGACGACGACGCGGCCGTCGGGCAACGTGACCGGGGTGGGAGCGAACGCGGACCATGCGGGCTGGACCTCGGGAGCAGCTCCCGGGGTGAGCAGATTGCGGTGGCCGCCGCGCGAGGACGCGGCGATGATGCCCACGCCCTGTCCACGCAGAGCCGGGGTGGTCATACGGGTGAGCAGGTCACCCGGACCGAGATCGAGGATCCAGTCGGCACCGGCGTCGACGACACCGTCGATGGCGTCGACCCAATCCACGGAGTCCACGAGGATCTTCTGTGCGAGGTCGCGTGCGAGCTCGACATCGAGTCCACAACGCTGTGCCCACGCGCTGACGAGTTCGACAGCGTCTGCCAGGGCGGGGTGATGGAAGCCGATCTCGACCGGAAGCTGCTCGAAGACCGGGGCGAACACCGCGCCGCCACGCTTCTTGGCGTCGCGTTCACGCTCTTCCTCGGCAGCAATCTGCTCGCACTTCTCCTGGACGCGGGCCAGCTGGGCCGGCGGTCCCGAGAGTACGACGCGGCGACGGCCGTTGCGGATGGCGAGGGCGGCGGATCGCACCGGCGCTCCGTCGATCGCGAGTTCGGCGATGATCGCCTGCAGTCGTGCGGGTTCGACGTTGGCAACCGAGACCATCGGCGCGCGGTCTCCGGCACCGATGATGCCGCGGCGGCGGCCGACGAGACCTGCGGCAGCACCCACGAGCTGGGCGATCGCGAGGAAGCTCGCGTCCTGTGCGCCGTCGGCGGCGACGGATTCCGCGGCGATGAGACCCTGCGAGTGTCCGACGACCTTGACGGGCGGGGTC
>NZ_NPFP01000014.1:0-1157 GCF_002259145.1 Rhodococcus sp. 15-2388-1-1a
GAGGTAGCGCTCGACGAAGCATTCCCCGCGCCCGAACGCGGCGACGGCTTCGCGGGTGGCGGAGTCGAACAGTTCGGGGATTTCCTCGCGGGTGCGGGCGACTTTCATGCCGCGGCCGCCGCCACCGAACGCGGCTTTGATCGCGATCGGGAGGCCGTGTTCGTCGGCGAAGGCGAGGATCTCGTCGGCGTCCTTGACCGGTTCGGAGGTGCCGGGGACCGAGGGGGCTTTGGCGCGGGCGGCGATGTGGCGGGCGGTGACCTTGTCGCCGAGGTCGCGGATCGACTGCGGGGACGGTCCGATCCAGATCAGGCCGGCATCGATCACGGCCTGCGCGAACTCGGCGTTCTCGGAGAGGAATCCGTAGCCGGGGTGGATGGCGTCGGCTCCGGACTTGGCTGCGGCGTCGAGGATCTTGTCGATCACCAGATACGACTCCGCCGAGGTCTGCCCGCCGAGCGCGAAGGCTTCGTCGGCAAGGCGTACGAACGGGGCATCGGCATCGGGCTCGGCATACACAGCGACACTGGCCAACCCGGCATCGGCGGCCGCCCGGATCACCCGCACCGCGATCTCACCACGATTGGCGACGAGAACCTTCGAGATTTTCTTATGGGAAGTCGAGGTGGTCATGTACTGAAATTCCTTTACTGGCCATATCGGGCATTGACGAAAAGAGCTGGGGCACTTGCAAGTCCGTATCGATGCAGATCCTCGGGGCGACCCCACAGATCCGATACCACCGGAGCTTCGGCGACAACGGACGACTGCGCCGCGGTCAGAACAGCAACAACGGCCGCGATGTCGGTGTCGGTCGGAGATCCGCGAAACGACCAACCAGACGACGCAGCAACATGATTCGCTTCTGCGCTCACTGCGTCGTGATTCGCTTCGCCGCTCATAGGGGGATGTTTCCGTGTTTCTTGGGTGGGAGGGTGACTTGTTTGCGTTCGAGGAGTCGCAGGGCGGTGACGATCTGGCCGCGGGTGTGGCTGGGGGGTATGACGGCGTCGAGGTAGCCGCGTTCGGCGGCGATGTACGGGTTGACGAGGGTGTCCTCGTATTCCTGCTGCAGTGTCAGGCGGAGAGCGTCGACGTCTTCACCGTTCTTCGCTGCCTCGAGCAGTTGTTTGCGGTAGACGAACCCGACGGCACCC
>NZ_NPFP01000019.1:0-1111 GCF_002259145.1 Rhodococcus sp. 15-2388-1-1a
CTAGTGGTCCGCGTTTGAAGTTGTTGGGCGGTTGGCCTTCTTGAGGATCTGCTCCGCAGTTTTGGTCCAGACGAACGGCTGAGCGCGTGGGTTCCAGCCGTTGATGAACGAACGAATCTTGGCGGTGAGGTCACGGACACTGCGGAAGGTTCCGCGGTGGATCGCTTGGCGTTCGATGATCCCGAACCAGACCTCCACGAGATTCATCCACGACGCCGAGGTGGGCGTGAAATGTACTGTGATACGCGGATTATCGGCGAGCCAATCTCGTACTTCCTGCTTCTTGTGCGTGGCGTAGTTGTCCATCACCAGGTGAAGTTCCTGATCCGGGTAGGCCCGCGCGACATGTTTGAGGAACACCAGAAATTCCTGGTGACGGTGACGCGGTTTACAGATTCCGGTGACCTTGCCGGTCGCCACCTCGAGTGCCGCGAACAGTGTCGTCGTGCCGTTGCGGACGTAGTCGTGGGTCTGTCGTTCGGGTATCCCGATCTGCATCGGCAACGTCGGTGCGGTGCGGTCCAACGCCTGAATCTGCGACTTTTCATCCACGCACAACACGATCGCGTTCTCCGGCGGTTCGAGATAGAGGCCGACGATATCGGTGACTTTTGCGACCAACTCCGGATCGGTCGAGAACTTGAATGTCTCACTGCGCCAGGGCTGAACGCCGTGTTCGCGCCACACCCGCGCGACGGTGGCGTGCCCGATCTTCAAGTGGTCGGCGAGCAATCTCGAACTCCAATGCGTGACGCCGTACTTCGCCGGTGGGGGCGTCAACGTCACCGAGATCAGATTCTCGCGATCGAGGGTGCGGGGGCGACCCGAGCGCTCTTCGTCGAAGAGCCCGTGGACCCCGAACTGCTCGTACCGTGCGCGCCAATTGATCACCGTCTGACGCGAAATCGAGAACCGTCGCGCGATCTCCGCATGCGCCACGCCATCGGCGGCCAGCAGAACGATCCTCGCGCGCTGGACCAACCCGGCCTTGGTCGTCGTCGATCGCACCCACTTCTCGAGCTGGGCACGGTCGGAATCGGCGATCAACAACGGTGCGGCGCGCATGAGTAATTCAACCAAACAAAACCGCCCAACTACTTCAGGCGCGCCG
>NZ_NPFP01000052.1:0-1090 GCF_002259145.1 Rhodococcus sp. 15-2388-1-1a
CCCAGCCGTCGACGGACTCGGGGGTGCGGGGTTCGGGGCCGGTGTAGAGGGCGGCCGGTCGGACGAGCTTGCCCAGGCGCTTCTGTTCCAGGATGTGTGCGCACCAGCCCGCGGTACGTCCGCAGGTGAACATTGCGGGCATCATGTGCGCGGGTACCTCGGCGAAGTCGAGGATCACCGCGGCCCAGAATTCGACGTTGGTCTCGATGGCGCGGTCGGGGCGGCGTTCGCGTAGTTCGGTCAGTGCGGCTTGTTCGAGTGCGGCGGCGACCTCGTAGCGCGGTGCGTTCAGTCTTTTGGCGGTGGCGCGCAGCACGCGGGCGCGGGGGTCCTCGGCGCGGTAGACGCGGTGCCCGAAGCCCATGAGCTTTTCTTTGCGGTCCAGGATGCCGGTGATCAACGCGCGGGCGTCCCCGGTCTTTTCGACTTGTTCGATCATCGGCAGGACGCGGGCGGGTGCGCCGCCGTGCAGGGGCCCGGACATCGCGCCGATGGCACCGGACAGGCAGGCGGCGACGTCGGCTCCGGTGGAGGCGATGACGCGGGCGGTGAACGTCGAGGCATTCATGCCGTGTTCGGCGGCCGAGACCCAGTAGGCGTCGATGGCAGCGACGTGAGCGGGGTCGGGTTCGCCTTTCCAGCGGACCATGAACCGCTCGGTGACGGTCGCGGCCTGGTCGATGCGGGTCTGCGGGACGGCGGGCTGGTAGATACCGCGGGCGGATTGGGCGACGTAGGACAGGGCCATCACCGAGGCGCGGGCGAGGTTGTCGCGGGCGGTGGTGTCGTCGATGTCGAGCAGGGGTTGGTAGCCCCAGATGGGGGCGAGCATCGCCAGGCCGGCTTGGACGTCGACGCGGACGTCACCGGTGTGGATCGGCAGCGGGAAGGGCTCGGCCGGGGGGAGTCCGCGGCCGAATGCGCCGTCGACGAGCAGAGCCCAGACATCGCCGAAGGTGACGTTCTGGGCGACGAGTTCTTCGATGTCGACGCCGCGGTAGCGCAGTGCGCCACCGTCCTTGTCGGGTTCGGCGATGTCGGAGGTGAACGCGACGACACCTTCGAGACCGGAGACGAAATCCTCGGGAAC
>NZ_NPFP01000010.1:0-976 GCF_002259145.1 Rhodococcus sp. 15-2388-1-1a
GGTCCGTTCGTAGTTCGTCGAGGTCGTTGCGGACCATCATCTGCACTAACTCCGTGAAACCGACCTTCGGCTTCCACCCCAACCTGTCGTGCGCCTTCGAGGAGTCACCGATCAACAGATCCACCTCCGCCGGCCGCATGAACGCCGGATCGATGAACACCTTCTCCGACCAATCATCGATCCCCACCTCAGCGAACGCGATATCGAGCAACTCCCGGATCGAATGCGTCTCACCCGTGGAAATCACATAGTCATCGGCCTCGTCCTGCTGCAGCATCAACCACATCGCCTCGACGTAGTCACCAGCAAAACCCCAGTCCCGCTTCGCATCGAGGTTGCCCAGAGCGATCTTGTCCTGTAGCCCCAACGAGATACGAGCCACAGCCTGCGAGACCTTCCGAGTCACGAACTCCGGCCCACGCCGCGGCGACTCGTGATTGAACAAAATCCCCGACGACGCATGCAACCCGTACGACTCCCGGTAATTGATCGTCATGTAATGCCCGTACACCTTCGCCACACCGTACGGCGACCGCGGCCACAACAACGTCTCCTCACGCTGCGGAACCTGCTGCACCTTGCCGAACATCTCACTACTCGACGCCTGATAGAACCGCACCCGCTTACCGGACAGGTCCTGATAGAACCTCAACGCCTCCAACACATTCAGCACACCACCACCGGTCACATCAGTGGTCAACCGCGCGTTCTCCCACGAATACGCCACGAACGACACCGCACCCAAGTTGTAAACCTCATCAGGCTGCGCAGCACTGAACGCCCGCATCAACGACGACAGATCCAACAGATTCCCCGACAAGATCTCGACGAACGGATGCGACTTCTCCAACAGAGCCCGCTTCGGATTGTTCTGCCCCCGCACCAACCCGAACACCTTGTAACCCTTGGCATGCAACAACTCGGACAGATACAGGCCATCCTGCCCCGTGATACCCGTAATCAACGCACTCTTCAT